>JAPKDV010000131.1 GCA_028822385.1 Alphaproteobacteria bacterium | reverse complement strand
CGATCGCCTTTTTCAGGTAATCGCGGTCGAGCAATTCGGCGATCTGCACTGTGTTGAGTGCGGCACCCTTGCGCAGATTGTCCGCAACGACCCAGATGTTGAGCCCATTTTCGATAGTCGCATCCTCTCGAATACGACTGACATAGACGGCATCTTCGCCAGCGGATTCCTCAGGCGTCACATAGCCTTCATTGGCCCGATGATCAATTACCGCCACGCCGGGGGCATTGCGCAGAATTTCGCGCGCTTGCTTGGCTGACACTTCCTTGGAAAACTCAATATTGATCGCTTCGGCGTGCCCGATAAACACCGGTACACGAACACAGGTCGCCGTGAGCTTGATCTTGGGATCGAGAATTTTCTTGGTCTCTACCATCATCTTCCACTCTTCTTTGGTGGAGCCGTCATCCATGAAAATATCGATATGTGGGATCACATTGAACGCAATCTGCTTCGTGAACTGCTTCGGCTCGATCGGATCATTCACATAAACCGCCCGCGTCTGATTGAAGAGCTCATCCATCGCGTCCTTGCCGCCACCTGAAACTGACTGATAGGTCGAAACGACAACCCGTTCGATTCCGAAAGCGTCATGCAAAGGCTTGAGAGCTACGACCATTTGGATCGTCGAGCAATTTGGATTGGCGATGATGTTACGCTTGGTGTACCCGGCTACGGCACCCGGATTTACCTCAGGTACGATCAACGGCACGTCGGGGTCCATGCGGAACTGGGATGTGTTGTCGATCACGATGCAACCCTTCGCAGCTGCCTTAGGTGCGAATTTAGCCGAAATCTTAGAACCGGGTGAGAACAGGGCGATATCGGTTCCAGTGAAGTCGTAATCTTCTAGTGACTGCACTTTCAGGATGGTTTTATCCCCGAAAGACACCTCACGCCCGATCGAGCGTTCGCTCGCCAGTGCCACGACTTCATCCACCGGGAACTCTCGTTCCGACAGAGTCTGCAGCATTTCGCGACCTACATTGCCCGTCGCACCGACCACTGCAACCTTATAACCCATGGGTCTTATCCTTATTTCCCCGACGCGGCATGCGTCAGGTGCGGCGATGACTTAAGCTCCAAACGCTGATTTTGCAAGATTTTCGGGCGAATTTACGCTCACGCTTTTGCCGCGATCAGGCTCACATAGTTCATGAAACCGTAAAATGTCCCAATCTCGATACGTCGTCGACATTCAGCAACCAGCGCATCTCGCATAGCCTCATCAATGCGGCACCACTGATACAAGTACAGGGCGCCGCGTTCGGTCCAGCCTTTGGTCAGGGCCGGACTAGCCGTTTCCAAATGACCGTGGCTGCGGGCTGCTTGCGGTGCAAACCCGGCCTCGATCAAAACTTCCGGCAGACGGCGCACGAGCCATTTGTCATGAACATTGCCCTCCACAAACGCGTCGATACAGGCCTGCAGTGGGTCAGCATCGGATGTGGCGACACTCATGGTGCTGAAGTCCCCATCATAGATCGCAATAGATCCCCCCGGCTTCAGCACTCGGTGCACCTCGGCCAGAGTCTTTTCCGGTCCCGGTACATGAGTGAGCAATGTGTGAAGCACAGCCACATCAAAGCTTGCGTCTTCGAACGGCAATTTACGCGCATCTGCTGGTTGAAAAGACAGGTTTGAAATGTCCGCGGCAAGTTCACGTGCGCGCTCCAGAAACGGCTCTAGCTGATCAACTCCCACTACCTCGCCCACACCGGGCCAAGTCGCCAGCATGCGTGCCTGGGGGCCTGTGCCGCACCCAATATCCAGCACCCTTGCACTATCTGGGAAATTCACATCGGACAAATAGGATTTAAGGGCCCCACTCTGCTGTGGTGTGGCCGCACGACGCTCAAGGCTGTGCTTGATCTCTTCGACAATCTCGGTCGGAATAGTCTCCGGACTTACATAAATATCAGGCATGTTCACCTCCCCGCATTGACCAGGACATATGTGCCAGAATTCTTCCCATGGCCGAACGTTTTCTACCTATCCGGAGTTCTCGCCGCAAAACTTGCCTGATCGTGCGGAACAACTGGGTTGATAATCGAATCGCCAAGCCTATCCAGTGTTTAACCAACAGCGCGAAAACCACAATCTGCTACGCGGCACCTGCGAAGGACAAAAGACCCAATCCGGCATCAACGGCAAACGTGACATTTCTGCCCCCGACCGTATTCGCGTCATATAGCCAGAAGAGTTCAGCGCTAACTATATACAGGCGATTAGCACACAGACTTTAAAGAAGGATTGTCGAGCGCGTTAGCTGCCCGGACGCAGCGGAAACACCACAATGGATTGCGCTGTCCGGCGAGACTTTGGGCTCGCCAGCGCTGAATCGAGCAAAGCAATAATCCGCGCACGGATTTCCGTCTTGCGGGCCAAATTACCATTCTGGATCACTGAGAGCTTGGTCTCGCTCACCGAACAGTTACCACCCGCGACATGCTTGCCGGTGCTGGTCTCAACAACCTGCTGCGAATGTGCCGGCATGGCCAAAAGAGCCATCCCACACAACGCCAATGCTACAATAAATACTCGCAAGAATCGTCTCCGTTCACGGTGCCGCCTAAAGCTAGAACGCTGGCGAGCGCGGCGTCAAATCACACTGACAGGGTGTCAAGCTCCTTGAGCAGCTTTGTCCCCATTTCCTCGGTCGTCACCTGCGTGCAACCTTCCTGCATGATGTCGCCAGTTCGATAGCCCTCATTAAGGACATTCTGGGCTGCATTTTCAACCATCACGGCTTCGTTGCCGAGATCGAAGGAATATCGCAGCATCATCGCGAAGCTCAACAGCATGGCGAGCGGATTGGCCTTGCCTTGCCCTGCGATATCCGGGGCTGAACCGTGGACCGGCTCATACATCGCACGGCGCGCACCTGTGACGGGGTCTTCAGCACCAAGACTAGCCGAGGGCAGCATGCCCAACGAACCGGTCATCATCGCAGCTTCATCGGACAGTATGTCACCAAACAGATTGTCGGTAACAATCACATCAAACTGATGCGGGTCACGCAACAACTGCATGGCGCAGTTATCGGCCAAGATATGTTCGAACTCCACATCGGGATATTCTTCAGCGGCAACCCGACCGGCGATCTTCCGCCAAAAGGCACCAGTCTCCATGACGTTGGATTTCTCGGCCGAATGCAATTTGTTGCTACGCTTGCGTGCAAGTTCGAAGCCCACACGCAGAACACGAACAATTTCGTCCTCGGTGTATGCCTGAGTATCGATGACGCGCTTAGTGCCGTCTTCCGTGGTCTGCTCGCCACGGGGCTCGCCAAAATAGACGCCAGATGTCAGCTCGCGCAGGATCATGATATCAAGGCCCTTAACCACTTCGGGCTTCAGGGTCGAGGCGTCCACCATAGCATCCATAACAATGGCCGGACGCAGGTTGGCAAACAGATCGAGGTCCTTGCGCAGGCGCAGCAGGCCCGCCTCCGGGCGGTGCTCGCGTGGGACATCATCCCATTTCGGACCGCCAACGGCACCGAACAGGACAGCATCCAGATTCATCGCCTTGGCCATGATCTCATCAGTGATTGAGACACCGTGCTCGTCATAACAAGCGCCGCCCACGAGATCCTCGTCGACCGCGAAGGACACAGCTTCCTTTGCCTCAAACCAGCCCATCACACGTTGGACCTGCTCCATTACCTCAGGTCCGATACCGTCACCCGGTAGAACCAAAACACTCTTGTTGGCGGGCATAAACCCCTCCTTCTTAAAACGCTATTCGGCGTCGCTTACGACGCGTCTCGATACAGCCAAGGCTGCTGATTTTTCTGACCACCCTCGAAACCACCAATCGTGTCACCACGCTGCATGGTCAGGCCAATGTCATCCAGCCCATCGAGCAGGCATTCCTTGAGGAATGGGTCAATCACGAACGGATAGACAACACCATTGGGCGCATAAACTTCCTGCTTTTCTAAATCAACGCTGATCTCCGGATTTTCCGGATCACTGGCCACGATCATCAGATTGTCTACCTGCTCCTGAGACAGCTTGATCAACAACATGCCGTTCTTAAAACTGTTGTTATAAAAAATATCGGCGAAGGTCGGTGCAATCACGACCTTGATACCGAAATCCTGCAACGCCCAGGGTGCATGCTCGCGCGACGAGCCGCAGCCGAAATTATCACCCGCAATCAGAATTTCTGCGTTGGTGTAAGGCTCGCGATCAAGCACAAAATCACCTGTCGGCTTGCCACTCTCATCGGTACGTAATTCGTAGAACAGACCCTTGGCCAATCCCGTGCGCGCGATCGTCTTGAGGAACTGCTTGGGGATAATCTTATCGGTATCGATATTGACCATCGGCAGCGGCGCGGCAACGCCTGTAACCTTGTTAAACTTTTCCATCACGCAACTCCTAGCGTTTGAGAACAACACATCCGGCGAACATGTCGTGGACGGACTGCCGACGTTTGGTCAGCAAGATTGGAAGGAAACCGGAACCCATTGGCGCCAACGAAAGAAAGCGCACCCAGAAACGAATTGTGGTGCGGCCTATACCGGCGCGCTCGCCCGCCATGTCGGTGACGTAAATTCCCATGATCGCCATGCCGAGCGTGGCTTGCAATCGACTGGACTCCAAGCCCGCAGCGTATAGCCAGGCAGAGAAGAGAAAGATAGCGATCAGCATGTGAACCCGAGACGGGTCGACGAGATGATCCTCTGTCACTGCCAGAAAAGGTAACCCGAGTAGCACCGACGCCAACCAGGCAAACAACCAGATCACGCCTATATCGGCCAACCCCGCGATGGTGCGTAGTAACAGTCCTCCATATCGGAACTGCAAAATGTCCTCAGTGGTAGATGGGTCTCTCAATCGTCAAGGTCACGCACATCCGTGAGCTTGCCCATGATTGCAGCAGCGGCTGCCATAGCTGGGCTCACCAGATGGGTACGTCCGCCACGACCCTGGCGACCTTCAAAATTACGATTGGATGTGGACGCACAACGTTCGCCTGGCTCCAGCTTGTCGGCGTTCATCGCCAGACACATGGAACACCCAGGCTCCCTCCAGTCAAAGCCAGCCGCAGTGAGAACTTTATCGATGCCTTCAGCTTCGGCCTGTTCTTTCACCAGCCCTGAACCCGGGACGACCATGGCGTGGACGTTGTCAGACACGGTGCGCCCTTCGGCCACGACGGCAACTGCGCGCAAATCTTCAATCCGCCCGTTGGTGCACGAACCGATAAATACCTTATCGACCGTAACGTCTTGCATTTTTGTACCGGCCTTGAGGTCCATGTATTCAAGTGAACGCTCCCAGGCCTGACGCTGATTGTCGTCGCGTGCATCATTCTCGGGATCCGGCACAACGCCCGTGATCGGCACAACGTTCTCAGGACTGGTTCCCCAGGTAACCTGAGGCGGAATGCCGGCAGCGGACAAGCGAACTTCCTTGTCGTACTTTGCACCCTCATCGGTCGGCAACGTACGCCAATAGGCTTCGGCCTGCTCCCACGCAGCACCCTTCGGGGCCATCGGGCGGCCTTTGA
>JAPKDV010000130.1 GCA_028822385.1 Alphaproteobacteria bacterium | reverse complement strand
CCGTAACCTCGGCGCTGACGGGGCCTGGCACCACGTCACAAATTTCTGCAATCACGTCGAGCATGTTGCGCCCAGACTTGGCTATCAGAGACGGATTGGTAGTCACACCGTCGAGCAGCCCCGTGGCGGCCAGATCACGGATTTCATCGAGATCGGCTGTGTCCACAAAAAACTTCATTTCCGTTTTCCTTATGATCTCGGCGACCTCAAAGCCACCATTTCGATATATTAGGGCAGATAACTCTAACTAGACCGCAGCTTACGTTGGACGGCTGCGATTCGCCGGATAGAATGTACCGGATGCTCCAGGACGATACCACCACACCCCATGCCACAAACGCTCGCGCCGTCAGCGTGATGCTGCCCACACCCGTGGTGGGCCCGTATGACTATCTAGTTCCCGGTGACATGGACATCGAACCCGGCGACTACGTCCATATTCCACTAGGAAAACGGGACATGATGGGCGTGGTCTGGGGGCCGGCGATGGGTGACGTCGACACCGCCAAGCTCCGCCCCATCGAACAACGCATCGACGCCACCCCAATGCCCGAACAGATCCGACGCTTCGTGGACTGGGTGGCGGCCTACACGCTCAGCACATCGGGAGCCGTGTTGCGCATGGCGATGCCTTCACCCGACGCCCTCACCCCACCCAAGCCTGTTGTGGTCTTTCAATTAGGAACGCCGGTCGAAAACCTGCGCATTACACCGGCACGAGAACGGGTGCTGTCTATCCTGCGCGACGGGCTGGCACTGTCCGCCGGTGATCTGGCCCGCAAGACCGGGGTGTCGTCCGGAGTCATAAAGGGACTAGTCACAGCTGGAGCACTCGACAAGCTTGAAGTTCCAGCACCCCCTCCCTTCGAGGACCCCGATCTTCTGCGTCCGGGTCCGGAACTCTCAGAAGCACAGGCCAGAGCCGCGCAATTCTTGCGTGAGAAAATACTGTCGAACGCATTTTCGGTGACCCTGGTGGACGGGGTGACCGGGTCCGGTAAGACCGAAGTCTATTTTGAAGCTGTTGCCTCAGCTCTCACCGAAAGCCGCCAAGTGTTGGTTTTATTGCCAGAAATCGCACTGACCCCGCAATGGCTCCGGCGGTTCGAGGAACGGTTCGGTGTCCCGCCCGCTGTCTGGCATTCCGATCTTAGTCAGGTTCAGCGGAGGGTAACGTGGCGCGCGGTCGCAACGGGCAATGCGCAAATCGTTGTCGGCGCACGTTCAGCGCTGTTTCTACCGTTTGACGAACTCGGACTGGTGATCATTGACGAGGAGCATGAGTCCGCCTTCAAACAGGAGGAAGGCGTCTCCTATCACGGTCGAGACATGGCGATCGTACGCGCGCAGATTGCCAACGCTCCTGTGGTGCTAGCTTCTGCGACCCCGTCACTGGAGACCCGGGTCAATGTAAGTCGAGACCGATTCCAGTCCCTGCTATTGCCCGAACGGTTTGGCGGCGCAGTGATGCCTTCCATCAATACCGTTGATATGCGCGTTACAGATCTCAGCGCGAATCGTTTCGTTTCAGACAAACTCGTGAAAGCGCTGCAGGAGGCCATCACGGCAGGTGAGCAAGCGATGCTGTTTCTTAACCGTCGCGGGTATGCCCCCCTGACCCTATGTCGCACCTGCGGTCATCGTATAGAGTGTCCAAGCTGCGCAGCCTGGCTGACCGAGCACCGTTTTCGTAAACGTCTGCAGTGTCATCATTGCGGGTACCAAGTCCCGTCCCCGAGCATTTGTCCTTCCTGCGAGAATGCCGACACGCTGGTCGCCTGTGGCCCCGGCGTCGAGCGCATCCAGGAAGAGATGGTCAGCCTGATGCCCGAAGCCCGCATCGGCATCATGACGAGTGACACCATGCGCGGGCCGGAATCGGCGCAGAAATTCATTCGTGCGGTCGAGGATGGCGATCTTGATATCCTGATCGGTACCCAAATGGTCGCTAAGGGACATCATTTTCCCAACCTAACTCTGGTGGGGATCGTCGATGCCGATCTGGGGCTTGCGGGAGGTGATCTGCGCGCGGCCGAACGCACATATCAGATTTTGCAGCAGGTTTCCGGACGCGCCGGACGCGCCGAACGTCCTGGTCGGGTCCTGATCCAGACCTTTCAGCCCGAGCATCCCGTCATGGCAGCCCTAGTGTCCGGCAATGAAGATCGATTTTTCGAACTTGAAACGGAGGCCCGTAAATCAGGGGGCTGGCCGCCATTTGGGAGGCTGGCCGCACTCATCATCTCCAGCCGGGATGCCCGGGTTGCCGATGAGTTATCTCAAGCCCTCGCACGCTGCGCACCCAGCACTCCAGATATACGGGTTCTCGGCCCTGCCCCTGCGCCACTATCATTGTTGCGCGGACAACACCGACGGCGATTGTTACTCAAAGCCTCGCGCGATGTCGCCGTACAGCCGGTTTTGCGGGCCTGGCTGGCACAGATAAAGGTGCCCAGTAATGCGCGCGTTCGGGTGGATATCGATCCCTACAGCTTCCTCTGAACAGCCAAAATGCTAATACGCGTCGAATTGACGCGACCGCCATGCACAATAAATCGCCAGTTTTGTCCACTTTTTGCGCTGCAGCACGCTTGCCAGCCCAAAAGGCCTGTGCTACCAAGCGCCTGCCTCGTTGGCGGCGAATTGTCGCCAGGCAGGCAGCCAATGATTTTCGTTTTAAATCATATGGTTATCGTTAATCGTACAAGCATAATTTTGGCCCAGGGGGGCAGTCGCAAGTGGCGACGAATTCTGGTGTTGTCGGTAATATCGCGCAGCGGTACGGGCTGGCCCTTTATGAACTCGCGGACGAGGCCAAAAGCCTCGACGATGTCGCGGGCGATCTTGAGTCTCTCAAGGGGTTGATCGCCGAGAGCAGCGATCTGGAAAAACTTCTTCGTTCGCCCGTCATTGACGGCGAGGAGAAGATAAAAGCTATGAACACAATTCTCGAACAGGGGGGTGCGCATTCGCTGACCCGCCGGTTTATCGGCGTTGTCGCCGGTAACAACCGCCTGTTCGTTCTAGCCGACATGATCACCGCCTATCTGGCGGAGCTGTCACATCGGCGGGGTGAAATTACGGCTGAGGTGACCTCGGCACATCCGTTGAAAGATGATCAATTGCAGCAGCTCACTGAGAGCCTGCGCGCAAAACTGGGCGGAAAAGTCGCCGTTGAACCAAGTGTCGACCCCTCACTTATTGGTGGTCTAATTGTACGCGTGGGTTCACGGATGATTGACGCATCGCTGAAGACAAAGCTTCAGCGGCTGCAACACGCCATGAAGGGAGCGTAAAGCATGGAAATTCGTGCCGCAGAAATTTCGGCGATCCTGAAAGACCAGATTGCTAATTTTGATGCCGAGGCTGATGTCTCGGAAGTGGGACAGGTCTTGTCGGTCGGTGACGGGGTTGCGCGCGTCTACGGCCTCGACAACGTCCAGGCTGGCGAAATGGTCGAATTCCCTGGTGGAATTATGGGCATGGCGCTGAACCTCGAGACCGACAATGTCGGTATCGTAATTTTTGGCAATGACCGTGACATCAAAGAAGGCGACACGGTCAAGCGGACGGGCGACATTGTCGACGTGCCCGTTGGCAAGGCCCTGCTGGGGCGCGTTGTCGATGCTCTGGGCAATCCGATCGATGGTAATGGTGACGTCGACACCGACGAACGTCGCCTGATCGAAGTTAAAGCACCGGGCATCATCCCTCGTCAGTCGGTCAGCGAGCCGATGCAGACCGGCCTCAAGGCGCTTGATGCGCTTGTTCCGGTCGGTCGTGGCCAGCGCGAACTGATCATTGGTGACCGTCAGACTGGCAAAACGGCCGTCATCGTCGACACCATCCTGAACCAGAAGAAAATCAACGACGCCAGCGATGATAAGAACAAGCTATTCTGCATTTATGTTGCCGTCGGTCAGAAGCGCTCCACAGTTGCGCAGGTTGTGAAGACCCTGCGTGAATACGGCGCTCTCGATTACACCATCGTGGTCGCATCCACTGCATCCGAGCCTGCCCCGCTGCAGTTTCTGGCACCTTATGCCGGTTGCGCCATGGGCGAGTACTTCCGCGACAATGGTATGCACGCCGTCATCTTCTATGATGATCTGTCGAAGCAGGCAACGGCCTACCGTCAGATGTCGCTGCTGCTGCGTCGTCCGCCAGGACGTGAAGCCTATCCGGGTGACGTCTTCTATCTCCATTCCCGTCTGCTCGAGCGTGCGGCGAAAATGAATGATGAACTTGGCGGCGGTTCGCTAACAGCTCTCCCAGTCATTGAAACACAGGCTAACGACGTGTCGGCATATATTCCGACAAACGTGATTTCGATCACTGACGGTCAGATCTTCCTAGAAACTGAACTGTTCTATAAGGGCGTTCGCCCCGCCATTAACGTTGGTCTGTCGGTCAGCCGCGTTGGCTCGGCCGCGCAGACCAAGGCGATGAAGTCGGTTGCCGGTAGCATCAAGCTCGAACTAGCTCAGTATCGTGAGATGGAGGCGTTCTCGCAGTTCGCTTCAGACCTAGACAGCTCGACCCAGCAGTTGCTGGCCCGCGGTGCACGCCTGACAGAGTTGCTCAAGCAGCCCCAGTACACACCGCTTCCCATGGAAGAGCAGGTCGTCGCGATCTTCTCAGGTGTACGCGGTCATCTTGATGGCCTGCCAGTCGGCGACGTCAATCGCTTCGAGGCTCAGCTTCTGGATCACATCCGCGCGAACCATGCTGACATCTTGGCGACGATCCGCGAGACCAACAATCTTAACGACGACACCAGCAAGAAGCTCGAGGATGCTGTTGCGTCCTACGTAAAGACCTTCGCCTAGTTCCGCACGGACAACACGGATAGCGACTGACAAATGGCGAACCTCAAGGACCTACGTGTCCGAATCAGTTCGGTAAAGTCGACACAGCGGATCACGTCGGCCATGAAAATGGTCGCCGCCGCGAAACTTCGGCGTGCGCAGGAGGACGCCGAAGCAACTCGACCCTATGCCGAGCGCATGGAACGTATGCTGGGATCACTGGCGCTAAGCGCCGTCACAGCCGGTACCGCGCCCCCCTTGTTGGCGGGCAGCGGTAAGGACGATGTGCACCTACTCATTGTCATGACTACGGATCGTGGCCTGTGCGGCGGCTTCAACGGCTCTGTCGGTCGTTCGACGCGCAAGCGCATTCTCGAGCTCCGCGCCGACGGTAAAGAGGTCAAACTCCTCATAGTCGGTCGCAAAGGGCGCGGTATCCTGCGTCGCGAATTTGGTGACATCATCATCGATACGCTCGAAGACACCGCGCGCCCCTCGCCACGTTTCCAAACGGGTGCTGAAATCGCACAACGTGCACGTGACATGTTCGAAGCTGGCGAGTGCGATGTCTGCACCATCGTCTATAATAAATTTGTCTCAGCGCTGACCCAGGAAGTCACAGCGCAGCAGCTCATTCCCTTCGCTCTTCCCGAAGTAGAAGGAGATTCAAATGATGGCACAGAAGAGCGGGCATCAGCCCTGAATTCTGGTGCCGTCTACGAATACGAGCCCGACGAACAAGAAATTCTGGCGGACCTTCTGCCGCGCAACCTGTCGGTCCAGGTGTTCCGCACCATGATCGAATCCT
>JAPKDV010000129.1 GCA_028822385.1 Alphaproteobacteria bacterium | reverse complement strand
AAATTTCGTCACCAGCACAGGCCAGCCAGTATCCCCCAGATGCGGCTACATCTTCGGTAAACGCAAGAACTGGCACGTCCTTCTCATCTGCAAGCGCTCGTATGCGAGCGGCGATGAGCGCAGACTGAACCGGTGATCCACCCGGCGAATTCACCACAATCGCCAGCGCCGTGAGCCGTTTCAGCTTAAAGGCACTTTCAATGCGCGATGCCTGAGATTGGATATTGAGCATGGACCCGCGAAACCTTGAGGCAGATGCGCCAATGGCACCATCCAGCCTTAGAACAGCAACCACGGAAGGTTTTTTGTGAAAAAAAGGGAGTTTCCAGTTCATACCCAGAACTTCACGCCTATTGGCCGTTCAATCAAGTCACTATCCCGCTTTTCATGCTAAATCCAATGCCTCCCCGTCGATCAAAACGGCTTGAGCTGCAGGGGTGAAGGAACCATCATACTCGTGAAGCACTAAACCACTGAGAATTTTCGAAGGCCCACGAGCCCCTTTTTGAGCGGTCACAATCACGCGTTTGGCTTCCGCTCCTCTCTTCGGCCAAAGCGGAAACACCCTGATCGCGCCACAATACGGCATCAGGGCAGACAGCACGTCTTCAATACGATCCGCGCGATGCACCAGCGCTAGGTGACCTCTCTCGGAAAGACATGCCGCCATAAAAGAAATCCACTGAGAAAGCTCCACTAACTCGGTTGTAGCGGGATCCCATCCATCCGCCTTTCCGCGTTGGTCCATGCGCTTCGCCGGAAGGTAGGGGGGATTTGATATCGTCCAGTCATAGGCCCCAACGACCCCTTCGCCGGGTGCATCTGCGACGTCATGAACAAAACCTCGGACGCGATCCTGCCAACCGTTTCGGCTAACATTCGAAGAAAACCGGTCCAAGGCATCGGCACGCAAATCGAGACCATCGATGGCGAGCCCGGGCACACGCCACGCGAGACATAGCGTCGCACCGCCATCGCCGCAGCCAATATCCAGCACGGTCGAATCGGTCATTGGGGCCACGGCGGCGGCAAGAAAAATTGCATCAACGGAAACTCGGTAGCCCTTGCGGGGCTGGGCAATCTCGACCTTTCCTCCCAGCAACCAATCATGCGTCTGCGTAGAACTATCCATTATGTTCAATTTTCAAAAATCGTTCTGGAATCAAGGTTTTCTGCCTCCGAAAGGATAGCTTGCACGGTCTCATATTTCTCATCAAGAACCATCAACCGGTGCAGGAATATACCGATCACGCCTTAAAACACGGAGATATCGGAGTACACAACCACGTGTTCGACCGTCACATCTTTCGACAAAGCGATCACGAGAGACTACTCAACTTGGTCATTTGTGCGCAGTACATCGCGCATGGTGCACTCCGGAGTGGTTTTTGGTGAACCGAGCGTTACTTGACGCCCCCTGCAAAGATCATATGCTCCCTTCTCCGCGCTTGCCCGCAAAATCTCGTCTAATTTTTTTTACACGTACATCGTTGTTTTTGGAGATTAGTTTTGGCCGTCGTCGCTCGCCTCACTGAACCAGACAGGAAGACAAATCCAAACGCGCTCGACAAACTGAGTAGTCTTTGCGCGGCGGATATGGCCCGCGTTAATCAACTCATTGTCGAACGCATGCAGTCGGACGTCCCACTCATCCCTGAGCTCGCCGGTCACCTCGTTGCGGCAGGCGGCAAACGTTTGCGGCCGTTGCTCACACTCGCAAGCGCTCGGCTTTGCGGCTACGAGGGAGACAAGCATATCGGCCTAGCGGCAGCCGTCGAATTCATTCACACCGCAACGCTGCTGCATGATGACGTGGTAGATGAATCCGATCTGCGCCGCGGCCGCGAGACCGCAAATGCCCTTTGGGGCAATCAGGCGAGTGTGCTGGTCGGAGACTTCCTGTTCAGCAGATCCTTCCGCCTAATGGTCGAAAGTGGTTCACTCCGGGTCCTCGATATTCTTGCTAATGCCAGCGCAGTGATCGCGGAGGGCGAAGTCGCCCAGCTGATCACTACCAATAACACCGCGACGAGCGAAGAAGATTACCTCTTCGTCATCCGCTCAAAGACCGCAGCGCTTTTCGCTGCTGCCTGCGAAGTTGGTGCGCTGGTCGCCGATCACAGCTCTGCTGCCACCGTGGCGCTCGAACAATATGGCGAGAATCTTGGCATAGCATTCCAGCTAGTTGACGACTATCTCGACTATGCGGCAACGGATGAGTCTTTCGGCAAAGGCGTCGGCGATGACTTCCGTGAAGGCAAGGTCACGCTGCCGGTTGTACTAGCCATGCGACGCGGAGATGACAACGAACACGCGTTCTGGAAGCGGACACTCGAATCTTGCGAACAGACCGATGGCGATCAGGAGCGCGCCGTGAAAATCTTGAAAGACCACGAAGCCCTCACAGACACGTTAATTAGTGCACGTGGTTATGCGGACACCGCCCGCGCAGCACTGGCAGGCCTGCCAGAGAACGACTACCGTGAAGCGCTAGAAAACGTTGTCGACTTCTGCGTTGAGCGCGCTTACTGACTGCCTTTCTACGTGGCCCCGCCGACCCGGGCCGGCCGACCTAGAAACTCCAGAAGCACACTGAATAGCCGCATGCGGTTGACCCCCAGCGTGCCGACATGGGCCTGACCGGGCAGTATCACCAGTTGCTTGTCACTGGTTCCAAGCTGCAGGAAGAATTCCGTTACATCCTGCTCGGTCGCTATCCCATCATGCTCGCCGCGCAGCAACAGTAACGGGCAGATCACCTTCCCTGGGTCTACGACTGGAAGTTTTGTACACATATCTAGATATGTGCCCGTAGGCATCGTTGTTCCGAATCGAAGCTCGGCATCGGCAAACGCATCCGCGACGCCCTCCTCCACCAACCCTACCTTGTCCCGATTAAATATCGAATGAAAGAACGCGCGATCCACTTTCCGAACCGATTCCCGACGGAATATGTCGAGGTTCTCACGGCGTTTTTTCAAAGTTAATGAACCTTCACCAGTCCAGACAAACGCATCGAGCGAGAGTGACGCCACATGTTCAGGATAGCGGTTCGCGAACAGCCCGGCCCGCAATGCACCGGACGAGCTGCCAAACATATGCACGCATGACGCCGACGTTTCATTTAGAACGATGGGTATCGCCGCTGCGAGATCATCAGCACCGCTGGCAATATCCGAGTTAGAGGCCGTACGTGACGAGCGACCATAATTTTCATGATCCATGGTCCAGACATCGAACCCCTTCCGGGCAAACCACTCCATCATCGAATAGCCTGGCTTGCCGGGGACATCGAGATCAAACCCCGTCCGCGCACTCAGTGATGATCCATGCACCAAGAACAACACGGGCCGGGCTTCAACCAAAGGCTGGGCCAGATATTTGCGAAACACGAAGAGTCGCACATCACCCTTTTCGGCCCAGTGTTCCTCGGCTTTGATTTCATTATCAGGCACAGCAAACGCTCCGTCGTCTAGAGATAGGGCGAGAACAACCGCGCGACCCCGTTGCGCAAACGCATAGGCATCGACTGCTGGTTCATATCCGCCAAGGAAACTGAACGTGCTGCCGATTTTTCCTTCTCGAACACCGCCTCCAGTTCACTTACCAACACGGAACTCTGACATTCCACATTCAATTCGAAGTTTAGCCGCAAACTTCTCGGATCCCAGTTGGACGATCCCACCAATACCCAGTCATCATCAATGAGCATCAGCTTTGCGTGATTGAACGGACCAGGACCGAACCAGATCTGGCAACCATCCACAAGCAACTCATCGAGACGCGCCCTTGCGGCCCAATCGACAAAACGCAAATTGCTGCGTTCGGGAATGATAATATCAATCCGGACGCCTCGGATCGCCGCAAGTCGCAGCGCCGAGACCAGAATTTCATCAGGCAACAGATAAGGCGTCATCACACAAATTCGAATTTGCGCCTGAGAAATTGCAGCATGAAGAATCCAGCGCATGCGATTGATTGATTCATGTGGGCCAGAGGCAATCGCACGCGCCACTACTTCGCCTCCAACCTCAGCGGCAGGGAACCAGATTTCACCTTCAAGCAACTCGGAAGTCGTGAACGCCCAGTCGTCGGCAAATTTTTCCATCAATTGAGAGACTATCGGTCCGGAAAACTCGAAATGAAGATCACGAACCGGTCGTGGCGGCTGTTGTGTCACACGATTGGCGCTCGAGATATTGATCCCACCCGTAAAACCGGTCTTACCGTCGACAATCAAAATTTTACGATGATTGCGCAAATTGAGATACGGCATGCGCCAGGGCCAGAATGAATGCAAATAGCGTGCAAAAGGAACTTTTAGACCAGCCAGCATGCGTGACGTGGTTGGCAAAGAATACATCTGTCCGGCACCATCGACCAAAACGCGCACCTCCACACCCCTGCACACAGCACACGAAAGTGCGGCGGAGAACTCCCGGCCGCTCTCGTCGGATCTGAAGATATAAGAGGTCAGGGCTACTGAATTTTGGGCCCCATTAATCGCCGCCAGCATGGCTGGATAGGCTCCATCACCGTTGTGCAGAACTTGCACGGCGTTATGAGCAACCATGGGATTAGTCGTCAGTGCGTCGAGCAACCGGCGCCGCAAACGAGCATACGATGCTCCATTACTATCTGGCATTCCCGCTATCATCGACTCGTTCGCTATCAAAGCCGGATTCCTGTCGGATGGTGCAGAAGTACCGGACCGCGTGCGTTTGGCACGGCGACGAATGCGGTTGATCCCGAAAAGGAGATACGCAATCGCGCCCATGACCGGTGACAAGATAATTAGCCCAACCCAGGCAATCGCGGCACTCTCATCACGCTTGTGCAAAATCACCGAACCCACCAGCACTATAGCGATCACCCCCACGAGCACGGTGGTCGCAAGCGGCCAATAGCGAGCAATTATATCGATCATCAAAGGTGCAGGGCTTTCCGAAACATTGCGTTAGTTTTATTCGAGGTACAATAAGTTGAGCGTGGTGTATCTGCGTTGCAAGGCTGCAGCCAATAAAAATGGCCTTTGCGACCGCCTAACTCGCTTACTCAGCGCTTTGCGGGCTAAAGGCGGTGGTGGCAATCCATATTCAAAGTAGTCTTTGATCTAGCTGAACAGGAACCCTGCCTTCAGGCGTGTTTAGGCGCATCCGATGAAATCACCTTGTCATCTTTCGCTGAACCTTTCTTATAACCATAAAAAGACCCCTCAGCATGGTACCTGAGAGGTCTATTTGATCAGTTATAAGAGTTGGATAGTCTAGGTAGAGGTCTACTCAGGTAACCTTCTGAGCAACGAAGCCCGTTGCACCCTTACCCTTTGAGCGTTTCACCACGTATCCCTTGGTTCCAAGACGGAAAGTCTTATCACCGCTGAACTGATTCAGTGCAGCAACTAGTGTATCTGCAACAGGGTCAGACACTTCTTTGGGCGTCTTAGACTGAATTTTCATCCATTTTGAAAATGCGTTCTCAGCAATGTCGTCGCCGACACTTTTACGGAGTGCATTTAGTTTGCGAATCTGACCCTTAGTCAGAGTGGATTGGTCGATTGTCATAGAGGTCCTTTCGGTAGAGAGGCAGAAGATTCTGGATAGATTTCCACTCAACACCCTTTGTATTTAGTATGGGCACACTCATGGAAAACTCGAT
>JAPKDV010000128.1 GCA_028822385.1 Alphaproteobacteria bacterium | reverse complement strand
ATCCTGATCTGCATCTTCCGTTTTCCGTGGCCGGCGCCGCCGTCCGTTAGAGCGCGCGACGTTGCCACTTGGCTTAAGAGATGCAGGTAATGAATCCGCATCAGATGAAGCGCTACCAGAAACATCATCCGTAGATTCGTTAGAAACTGCAGGCATGACGACCTCAGCTTCTGCTTCGCCACCTGAATCTAGGCCATCAGTGTCATCAAATTCCTGCTGGGAGGCCTCCGCATCGTTGCGTTTCTCGGGCTTAGGACCGTTGACGATCATCAAACGGTAATAGTGCTCCGCATGTTGCAGGAAATTCTCCGCACCCACGCGATCACCGCCTGACGCCGCATCGCGGGCAAGCTGCTGATACTTCTCGTAGATCTGCGAAGCGTTCCCGCGCACGCGCGCACCGGGGCCGTTGCTATCGAAGCTCTGATTTCGGGTATTGCCGGACTTACGCCCGCCGCGGCCCCGTGACCGCCTGTTATTAGCATTATTTGGTCGCATTGCTTCCGTCGATCAGAGGTACTGATTACGGTTATCGCCCATCCAAATACGCTGGTCCTTTATTGGGACCTCACGCTCTTCGAAGATTGTCACCCACAAGAGACGACGCTTCAAAATTCGGTTCCGGGAGTTCAGATATTTAGCAGAAAGCTTAAGGGATTGTTATCGCCACAAGCGGCGTACACTAAATCTGACAAGTACATTCTAAGCGGGCCATCACTATTCTCCAAGCACTTTTTTATCCTGTTTTAAACGAACCCAGCACGGATAAAACTCAAGACACGTGCGGTGTCCGAAAGATCATAGAGGATACCGTGCCGCTCAAAGCCTTTATCACGAGCAATCTGTGAAACCTCCTCCGCCTGTCCGTATCCAATTTCGAAAAAAGCAGCCGCTCCGTCCTCCATTACATCTCCGACATGCGTCAAAATTCGCCGATAAGCATCCAACCCATCAGTCCCCCCATCGAGGGCGAGCCGCGGTTCATAGGTCACCACTTCAGGTTCAAGGTTAGCTAGGTCACTAGTTTCGATATAGGGCGGATTGGAAATAACAACATCAAACGTGCAATCCAAACCAACCTCCCATTCGCCGCGCACCCAACTCACACGATCTTCGTACCCGAACTGTTCTGCATTCCGCTTGGCAACACTGAGTGCCGCCTCCGAAACATCAACACCAGTTCCGGTCGCCTCAGACAACTCTGCAAGCAAGGTTAGCAGAAGACATCCGCTGCCGGTGCCAAGATCAAGAATACGCAGCGGCTTCTTGCGGTCTGAAACATGCTCAAGGACAGCTTCGATCAAAGTCTCACTATCAGGGCGTGGCGTGAGGACATCCGAACTGACGAAGAAAGGACGCGACCAGAACTCTCTCTCCCCCAGAATATGAGAAACCGGAATCCGCTGTTCACGGCGCCCAACCATCTCGTTAAACCGAGCAAGGTCCACATCCCAGACAGGCGCGTCGGGGTTTGTATAGAACCATGTCTGTTCACGGTTCATAGCCCGCGCGAGCAGGACCCGGCCATCAAGCGAAGCCGTTTTGATCCCAGCATTTTGTAGGCGTTCCCTAACCTGAGCCAACACCCAGCGAACGGAACGATCCAGGGAATCATCCTGTTCAGGCATCAACGGTGTCGTCCTCCGCCAGACGTACTGCCTGATCTTCGGTCACCAGTGTGTCGATCAGTTCGTCGAGACCTTCACCGTCAAGGATGCGTTCAAGCTTGTGTAAGGTGAGATTAATTCGATGATCGGTGACGCGTCCCTGGGGGAAATTATATGTCCGGATACGTTCGGACCGATCACCTGAGCCCACCTGACTCTTACGAGCTTGGGCGCGCTCGGCATCTATCAACTGACGCTGATGCTCATAAAGCCGGGCTCGAAGCACGCGCATCGCTTTGGCACGGTTCTTGTGCTGAGACTTCTCATCCTGTTGAGTCACAACAATTCCAGTCGGCAGATGGGTGATACGAATTGCGCTATCTGTCGTGTTTACCGATTGCCCGCCCGGACCCGACGCCCGATAGGTATCAACGCGCAGATCAGCATCCGCTATATCAACATCAACTTCTTCGGCTTCCGGAAGCACCGCGACCGTGGCCGCAGAGGTGTGAATACGCCCGCTGCTCTCGGTCTCAGGCACACGCTGCACACGGTGGACCCCGGATTCATATTTTAGACGTGCGAAAACATCGCTGCCGGAGATACTCGAAACGATTTCCTTGAAGCCACCGATGCCGGTGTCGCTGGCATCCATAATTTCGACTTTCCAGCCCCTGTTCTCAGCATAACGCTGATACATGCGAAACAGATCTGCCGCGAAAAGCGCGGCTTCATCACCACCCGTACCAGCACGAATTTCCAGTATGGCATTCTTCGCATCAGCTTCATCCTTGGGGAGAAGCATGAATTTAAGGTCCTGCTCCGCGCCTGGCTCATGTTCACGAAGGTCCAGCAGCTCTGCCTCCGCAAGCTCCTTCATTTCAGCATCCGCTTCCGCGTCTTCCAGAATTTCATTCAATCCGTTTATCTCATCCCGCAAGCGGCGCAAATTGCGGATTGCCATCACCACCTCGTTGAGATCGGAATACTCCTTGGAGAGCCGTACGATCTCCTGCGGGTCACTGCGGTCCGTTTTCGACAACAAATCGGAGAGTTGCTCATGACGGGATACGACCCGGTCGAGTTTGCCATCAAGACTCATGCTTGTTACTCCCTTGAGGCGGTTCACCGTCCCCGGATTGAATTTCTTCGTCTAACGCGAATAGTCGGCGTACCGCATTCGCAATTGCTTCGTCACCCACGCCTGTTCGGGCGTCTGCGCGCAACGCCTCGGATGGTGCATGAAGTAAGCGGTTAACCAGCCGCCGGGTCACTTCAGCTACATCCATATCGCCGGATTCAGCCAGAATATCGATACGCACCTGTTCAAAATAGGCGCGCAAATCTGACACTTCTTGGCCTGCATCGCGCTCCGCGTTCGCGCCAAGAAATGCGTCGACATGCCGTTCTACAACATCCCAGGCTTGCTTCGCGGCCGCATCACGCGCGGCCAGATTCGATCGCGATACAAGCTCCAGATCGTCAAGGTCATATAGGAAAACATCATCGAGTTCCGTGATCGCACGATCAGCATCCGCCGGCACAGCAACGTCAAGAATAAACACAGGCTTCCGTCGGCGTGCGCGGATTGCTTTACGCATCATCTCGGCTGTTACGATCTCGTGTCCGGTTCCTGCCGCCCCTATCACCAGGTCGGCGCGTTCGAGCGCGCTCGCGAGCGAATCATAAGTCACAGCATGTGCATCAAATGCGTGAGCAGCAGAACCCGCGCGCTCTGGTGTTGGGCCAGCAACAACGATGTGTCGCAACCCGTATCGTCGGAAATGTTCCAACATCAACACACCCATCTCACCGGGACCGAGAAGCAGTGCCGTGACCTTCTCAAGGTCGCCGAAAAGGCCTCGAACGGCCTGAAGCGCAGCATTGGCTAATGAAAGAGGACCTTCCGCAATCGCTGTGTTCGTCCGTACGTCCTTTGCTGCAGAAAAGGCCTTCTGCAGCAATCCATCAAGCTCGCTGCCCAGTGCGCCGGCAAGGCGGGCGCGTAAGTGTGCGTCTTTGAATTGCCCCAGAATTTCTGCTTCCCCGATGATAGCGCTTTCGAGACTGGACGCGACAGCAAACACATGGCGCACAGCATCTCGGCCCTGCAGCACATAAAACGCGCCCTGCTCGACATGGGTTCCACCCAAACGGGAACCCAGCAGAGACCGAGCTGCTATCGCAGCATCCCTAGCGTGCCGCGTCACACCACAGATTTCTACCCGATCACAGGTCGAGACAACCATGGCTTGCTCAAATCCGTTGGCACGCAGAGTCGCAAACAGTTCTACTTCATCCGCAAATTCGACGAAAAGTCGATCACGAAACTCGGTACTGCTGGTCTTATGGCTAGCGCCTACGACGAGGAAGTCGGAGGGCGCCGCCCGATGTTTCGGAGGGTGGCCCATTTCGCCTCGTCGCTAACTATATGCCGACAGATGATCCTTGAGATCAGAAATGGCGACGTCAGCCTGCTCGCCGCTATCGAGGTTCCGCACCGTAACGGCTCCCTTCGCCAACTCATCATCTCCGATCAGCACGGCGGCGGCAGCATTGATTCGATCCGCGCGTTTCAGCCCCCGCTTGATACCGCCTTTATAAATAAGCTCGATGGTAAGACCCGCATGGCGTAATTCGCGGGATAAGCGCAACGCTTCCCGCTCTCCCGCATCTCCCAGACCCACAAGAGTGATCGCACGTGCTGGTGCTGAAGGTGCCTTTGTCATCATCGCCAGGCGTTCAATACCTGCGCCCCAGCCAACGCCCGGCGTTCTCGGTCCACCCATCGTCTCGATTAGCCCGTCATAACGCCCGCCCGCGAGCACCGTTCCCTGGGCTCCCAGCGCCTCGGTCGTAAACTCGAAGGCCGTATGGCTATAGTAATCGAGACCCCGGACGATATGTGGGTTGCGCGTATAGGCCACACCGACTGTATCCAGACCGTCCTGAACGGCAGCAAAGAACGCGGCAGCGTCATCGGTCATGTAATCAGCAAAGATCGGCGCATCTGCAACCAGCGCCCGATCACCTGCATCCTTCGAATCCAAAATACGTAGCGGATTGCGCACCAGTCGGTCCTTGCTCTCTTCCGAAAGCTGGTCGGACACAGCTGAAAAATAGTCCACCAGTGCTGCGCGATACTGTTCTTTGCTCTGCGCGTCACCGAGCGTGTTTAGCTCGAGCTTGGTCTCCGACAAAATGCCGAGCGCATCCAAAATATCCGCAGCCATCGCGATGACTTCAACATCTGCGGACGGCTCGGAAACGCCGATCAACTCCACCCCGAACTGATGAAACTGACGCTGGCGCCCTTTCTGCGGGCGCTCATGGCGGAACATCGGCCCATGATAAAAACATTTCAGGGGCAATTCGTTCTGCAACCCCCCTGAGATGAAAGCGCGCGCGATGCCCGCTGTGCCTTCCGGACGTAAGGTCAGGCTGTCACCACCCTTGTCATCAAAGGTATACATCTCCTTGGTGACGATGTCGGAGGTAACACCGAGGGTGCGCTTGAAAACTTCTGTGAATTCGAAAATCGGTGTGTCCATCGGGCTAAACCCATAACGCTCTGCCACATCACGGGCAGCGCCTACGATCGCGAGATGCGCGCGTGCGTCATCGCCGATCAGATCATGGGTGCCACGTACAGATTGAAGTTTTGCCACAGTCAGGCTTCCAAATTTCCGGTTATTGAGCTGCAGAAGGCAGCGTGTCGTCGTCTTCGACCTTGGCTGCCTCAATCTCGGCCGCCTTCTCTTCCACCATCCCGACAAGATGATCGACAATACCCTTGTCCTGCAGACGATGATGCGGCTGGCCCGCCACATAGACCTGGTGAGTGCCGCGACCACCGCCGGTGAAACCAATATCGGTCATAGTAGCTTCACCTGGTCCGTTCACCACACAACCGATCACAGAGACGGTCATAGGTGTGGTGATATGCGCCAGGCGCTCTTCAAGCACGCGCACGGTTTCGATCACATCGAACTGCTGTCGCGCGCAAGACGGGCAGGAAATCACATTCACGCCACGATGGCGTAGCCCCAGAGATTTGAGAAGATCAAACCCTACCTTCACTTC
>JAPKDV010000127.1 GCA_028822385.1 Alphaproteobacteria bacterium | reverse complement strand
ATGCGGCGATGGTCGGCGTCGGGGTGAATTAAAGCGGTTTGAAGGCCAGCTTTTGGATGCGGGGCATATACCGGATAGTAATTAAAAATCGCTGCTAAGTGGATGATTTTAGGCGAACTTTGAAGTATTTGAGCAGATTTTTGCTGGCCGTTCGCAGAAATTATGAGGACTAATTCAATCCGTCAAGTTTTTCTGATAACACCTAAAAGATTGCCGATACCGGAAAACTGAGACGAGTTCCCATTCGTATGACAGCACCCGGTTCACCATTCATAGACCTCCATTTCATCGGCCGCGATGGAGTAGCCGGTCTGGCCAAGATCGGTTGCCTGCAATTGCGTGCGCATGACCCCCGTCACCCAGACTGGATCCCAAAGCTGGTCACTCGGCCAGGGTTCAGTTGCGTTGACCATGACAAGCTGGTTCGCAGGAGGCGGTGGTGTATGGATGCAGGCACCAATGTAAGGCACTAGAATAAAGTTAGTCACACCCTCTGCACTGCCATCGAATGGAATGATGAACCCCGGCATTTTGATATAAGCGCCGTCAAGATCTTCATTCAGCTTTACCCCATTGGCATCATAAATTGGGTTCCAAACGTCGTTGGCTTCGTCCAACTCTCCTTCGCCAATGATTTCCGCGTAAGGCGCACCCGGTGGAATTAGATCCTCCCACATGATCACACGGGGTGTCGCCGCAAGTGCGGTCTTCGGGGTGGCGACAGCGCCCGCCAGAAACATCAACGTCATTCTACGATTTATCATTTGAGGTATCTTATTGTTTGCATCACGTTTTCACCATCATACCATCTGCAACGGACAGTCTGTAAGCCCGCATTGCGGGTGCAAGGCTCACCATTGCGCCAGAACAGACCACGCCAAGAAGCACCGTCCCCTCCCGGATCGTTGGTGCACCAATTGGCAACCATAGACCATAGGCGCTGTCGAGGATCGGCTGCGCAATGACCAACCCGATGTATAGCAGCAGCACCCCGAGCAACGCACCAATCGCTGCCATGACCATGGCCTCGAGGACAAGCATACTCAAAATAGTGACAGGCCGCGCACCCATCGCTCGAAAGATCGCCATCTCGCGGCGGCGCTCGTTCAGGCTGGAAAATATCGTGGCCATCATCCCGATTAGGGCTGTGACAACCACCATGGCAGACACGGCAAGCAGCGCGGTCTCTGCAATGCCAACGATCCCCCAGAGTTCTTGCAAGGCAACACCGGGCAAGATCGCCAGCAATGGTTCTTCGGCATATTGATTAATCGCGCGTTGCAGGGCGAAGGTTTGCAACGGGCTTTCGACGCCGACAAGCGCTGCAGTGATCGCCTTGGGCGTCAGTTCCATGCCGCGGATCACATCCGCTGGCGTTGATTGGCCGGGCAACTGCGCACCGCTTTGCCAATCTACATGGATCGCCTCAATCGCTTCCATGCTAATGATAACGGTGCGGTCGACAGGCGTACCTGTCTTTTCCAGAATACCCGACACGCGAAACGGTTGATCTTTATGTTCTGTAAACGACGCAAGGCCATGGGCCACGATGATTGGGTCGTCGATCTTGTAGCCAAGCGTTGCCGCGACATCGGCGCCAATCACCGTATCAAACAGATCATCCATGATCGCACCGTCAGTCAATGCCAATGATCTGCCTTGGCGATATTTGTAGTGGTCGAAAAATGCTTGGGTCGTGCCCATCACGCGGAATTGCCGGTGGCTGTCGCCAAGCGAAATCGGCACGATCCAGTCGATGTCAGTCCGCGCTGCAATGTCTTGATAGCTTTCCCACGTCACGTTGTTGGTCGCATTGCCAATACGGAACACGGAGTACAGCAGCAATTGTACCGACCCCGACCGCGCCCCGACGATAAGATCGGTACCGGATATCGTGTCGGCAAAACTGGCCTTTGCCCCGGTTCGCACCTTTTCAACGCCCAAAAACAGCGCAACAGACAAGGCGATGGCAAGGATGGTCATCCCGACCGTCAGCGCGCGTGCGAACAGCGAGGCAATAGCGAGACGCAAGATCATGCTGCTGCCCTTTCGATCTGCGCGATGTCTTCCATACGTATTACGCGGTCAAAACGTTCACCCAAACGCCGATCATGGCTGACCATCAAAAGCGAGGTGTTGTGGGTGGTTGTCTGCCCAAACAGCAGGTCAAGAAACGCGGCCTGACTATTGGCATCAAGGGCTGATGTGGGTTCATCCGCGATGATCAACGGCGGCTGCCCGATCAACGCGCGTGCAACGGCCACGCGCTGTTGCTGGCCAACACTCAGGGCTGTGGCTTTTGCACGCGTCACGCCCAATGGCAGGCTAAGTGCGGCACATAGCCTTGACGCCTCGACTGTGGCATCACCCGCGCGCTTGCGTCGCACAGGCGCAAAGCGAAGCGGGAGCAGGATGTTGTCCATTACAGACCCAAACGGCAGCAGGTTGAATTGTTGAAAAATCACACCGATCTGCTCAGCACGCACCTTATCGCGCGCACCGCCAGACAATGTGGTGATATCTGTCCCCGCGATATCAACTTTTCCCTGATCCGGCAGTATAGTGCCGCATATCAGCGACAGTAACGTCGACTTTCCTGAACCACTCTCGCCGAGCAGCAAGACAGACTCCCCTGTCGCCACGGATAAGTGCGGGACCGTCAGCGAAAACGCTGCCCGTCCGGGCCAACGATAAGCCACGTCAGCAATTTTGAGCGTCATGTCGGTCACTTGCGTTCATCGCCCTAAATCTAAAACCGGCGCGTCGCGCCTAACTTCAAATGCCTGTGCATCCGAGGTTGTAATGATCTGCACCTCAACCTCTTTCGCGTTTGGGAAGGCGTCAAAATAGGTGAACTTGATTTCGGTCAGCGCGTCAGGTTTGTCGCAAGTCAGCGTATATTCCGCATGGAATTCAGTGTGCCCAGCCTCGTCCGCATGATCATCGTCCCCACGGTCGTCACTCCCTTCTTCGGCGAGTTCGTTATGATCCTCTTCGTCATGGTCATCGTGCTCCTCATCCGCGTGACCATCTTCGCCATGGTCATCATGCCCGTCTTCGCCTTCGAGAGCGGCTTGCGCGTCAACGAGAGAACAGTTTGCTGCATCTGACATCACAAACAGATCAAGAGGCGCACCAAGTGTGGAAACGGCTGCATCAATCGCTGCAAGATCAGCGCCACTTTCCGCAGCATATTCAAACCCTACGATATCCGCACCCGGTGCCTCAAACGCCATTGCAACGGTTGTGCCATCAATCGCGATATTGAGCGTCCCCACGCCATGTTCGTGGGCATCGAGTTCGCGAGCATTCTCTGCAATGGCGGGAAAAGCAGCGATAAGAGTAATAAGTGAGAAGATTTGTTTCATGTTACTTCCATTGTAGATGGTGAAAATGGATCAGGCAGCACAGATGCCGCACAACCCGTGAATTTCAACGCAGGGCTGATGCGATTACATGCAGCCTGCAAGGGCGGTTGACAGGTTCCGGATAAGTTGAGGGTAAAGTGCCAGACCCGGCTCCAGATCAGAGCCAAGCGGATCAAGAATACCCGTCTGCGCTTCGGTTCTGTCAAGAACCGTTGCGACTAGACCGGGATTGAACTGCGGTTCAGCCAAAACGCAATCGATGCCTTGCTCGGCGATCCGGTCTTGAATTTCTGCAATTCGTGCTGGGCTAGGGTCAGACGCATCGCTGATGGAGATTGCACCTGATGCTGGGAAATTAAAATCCATTTCGAAATACTGATACGCGTCATGAAAGACAACGAACTGGCCATCACGCACGGGATTGAGTGTCGCTGTAACCTCACCAATTAAGGCTTCGATCTCAGTACGGCCTGCTGCAGCATTCGCAAAATAAGCACCTGCGTTGTCAGGGTCAGTGGCGGAGAGTTCGCCCGCAATCACGTTCAGCCAGGTCTTTGCATTTTGCGGTGACAACCATGCGTGTGGATCATGCGTACCGTGGTCATGGTCGTCGTGCCCGGTTTCTTCGTCATCATGATCTTCATTCCCAGCCTCTTCATCGTCGTGATCGTCATGCGCCTCGTCGGCGTGGTCGTCATGGTCTTTGTGATCGTCTTCTTGTTCATGATCTTTGTCGTCACTGCGGTCATGTGCTTCGAACAACGCACCTTCCCGGAACTTCAATTCGATCGTACCATCTGCTTCCAGAAGTGCAGTCACTGCGGCATCCGGTGCGAGCGTTTCAATCGTATCAGTCAGCCATGGCGTCAAATCGGGTCCAATCCAAAACACAAGATCGGCGTCCTGCAACGCGGCGGCCTCAGACGGGCGCAGGCTATATTCGTGCGGGCTTGCACCGGGCTGAATAATCAAATCAGGCGTGCCGACTCCATCCATGACCCGCGCAACCAAGGAATGGACGGGGGCAATATCCACAGCGACCTGCGGCGTGTCCGCGTAGGCGCTCCCCCCCATCAAAGTGACAGTAAGGGACAGGGTAAGAAGTTTTCTGGACATTAGAGTCTCCATGTGATCTTATAACATTTCATATCAGTTATACGAAATGTAATAACATGACAAGTGAGTTGAACAAGATTAATGCTGCAGATGGCCCATTGGGTTTTGCGCAACATGATCATCAGAAATGTATGAGCGAGGCGATTGCCGCAGCCGAGGCCCGTTGTGCGGCTGACGGTCTTCGCTTTACGCCTGTGCGGCGCAAGGTACTTGAGATTTTACTGCAAGACCACCGCGCGCTCGGCGCTTACACACTTCTGGACAGGCTACGCGAAGACGGATTTGGCTCGCAGCCTCCCATTGCTTATCGCGCGTTGGATTTTCTTGTAGCAAATGGTTTGGCCCATAAGATCGAACGGCTGAACTCTTTCATTGCCTGCGTCCACCCAAGTCGCTCTCATACACCAGCATTCATGATCTGCCGCTTGTGCGATGCGGTGGCCGAGACTGAATCCTCACCCTCGCGGGGTGCGTTGGGCGATGTCGCACGCGCCACTGGATTCCAGATAGAGCGCACTGTCGTTGAGGCCGAAGGTGTCTGCCCGACCTGTCGAGACAAGGCCGATGCATGAGCCTTATTCAAGTTGAAGACCTTAGCGTTCGCTATGGCGCAAGGACCGTGTTATCGCAGGTTTCACTATGTATCGCACAGGGCGAGATCGTAACAATTGTTGGCCCAAACGGGTCAGGCAAAACCAGCCTGCTGCGGGCGATTATAGGTGCCGTCAAGCCGTTCCAAGGCCGCGTCGTGCAGAGGAGCGGCGTGAAAATCGGATATGTTCCGCAAAAGCTACATATTGACGAGACGCTGCCAATCACAGTTTCAAGATTCTTAAAATTACCAGGCGGCGTTGCAGTTGCAGACATCGATCATGCGCTGGCACAAGCAGGCGTGCCAAACTTAGTAAAAATGCAACTCTCACAGCTCTCGGGTGGTCAATTCCAGCGGGTCTTACTAGCTCGTGCCTTGATCGGAAAGCCTGAACTGCTTCTCTTGGACGAAGCCACACAGGGTCTTGACCAACGCGGCTCGGCATCCTTTTACCAACAGATCGAAACTGTGCGACAGGACACGGGCTGCGCTGTTCTCATGATCAGTCACGAATTGCACGTCGTGATGAGCGCATCTGACCGCGTCATCTGCCTCAATGGTCATGTCTGCTGTGAAGGAACACCGGCGGTGGTAGCATCTGCGCCAGAATACAGGGCGTTGTTCGGCACAGGAACTGGAGGCGCACTCGCACTTTACCGGCATGAACACAACAAACATCATTGCCATGACCATACAGAGGCCGCAGAATAATGCTTGATGATTTTATGGTGCGTGCCGCACTGGCTGGAATTGGCGTGGCTTTTG
>JAPKDV010000020.1 GCA_028822385.1 Alphaproteobacteria bacterium | reverse complement strand
TTGATGGTGCGCGTTACCGGGTTGGACCGGAAAGCGCCGGGGCGAATCCTGGGCCAGCCAGCTACGGCAAAGGCGGTCCTCTGACTGTCACTGACTGCAATGTGATGCTCGGCAAGTTGCAGCCTGAACATTTCCCCGCCGTATTCGGGCCAGACCAGTCTTCATCGCTTGATGCCACTGTGGTCACCCAGAAGTTTGCTGCGCTGACTGAAGAGATTCGCAAAGCCACGGGTGACACACGTAGCCCGGTGGAAGTCGCTGAGGGTTTCCTGAAAATCGCAGTCGAGAACATGGCCAACGCCATAAAAAAGATTTCCGTCCAACGCGGTTATGACGTGACCAAGTATACGCTCTGCGCATTTGGTGGTGCAGCAGGTCAGCACGCTTGTCTGGTGGCCGATGCGCTGGGTATGACGAAGGTGCTGCTGCATCCGCTCGCCGGTGTGCTGTCAGCCTATGGGATGGGGCTCGCCGATATTAGGGTGCTGCGCGAGCAGTCGGTTGAAGTGCCGCTCGAGGACAATGTTCTGGATGATGTGAACGGAATACTTGATCGCCTGGCGAATGCGGCCCGTTTGGAAGTCTCCGGGCAGGGCGTTGAGGACAGTCGAATTGAAATGCGACAGCGTTTGCATCTGCGCTATGAGGGGACTGACACCTCGCTGGAAGTGGATTTTGCCGAAACTGCAGCGATGGCGGATCAGTTCGCCGAGCAGCATCGCCAGCGTTACGGCTTCACCATGCTGGAGAAACGCCTGATCGTTGAAACGGCGGCTGTTGAAGCGGTGGGCGTGTCCGACGAGACAGTTGAACACAGTGTGCCTAGCGTTGGTGCCCGGACTGCAGCGCCTGCCGTCGCGCAAATTCAGGCGCATATGAATGGTGCGTCTCAGAACACACCCGTGTTTGAACGAGACATGCTGGCGCCGGGCGCCGTAATTGACGGTCCAGTGATCATCAGCGAATCCGTCGCGACCACGATTGTGGAGCCGGGCTGGCGCGCAACCATGAATGTGCGCGGTGATCTCGTCCTTGAGCGGGTTGTGGCAGCCGAGCGCGTTGCTGCTATCGGCACCGAAGTCGATCCGGTGATGCTGGAAGTCTTTAACAACCTCTATATGTCGATCGCCGAACAGATGGGCGTGACGCTCCAGAATACCGCCTATTCAGTGAACATCAAGGAACGGTTAGATTTCTCCTGTGCGATATTTGACCCCGATGGAAGCCTCGTCGCGAACGCACCACATATGCCCGTGCATCTGGGGTCTATGTCGGAAAGCATTCGTGCGGTCATTCGTAACAATGAAGGATCGATGACGCCCGGCGACGTCTATGTACTGAATGCACCCTACAATGGGGGCACTCATCTGCCCGATGTAACGGTGATCACGCCGATCTTTGAGGACGATGGTGCCGACATTCTGTTTTATGTTGGTAGCCGTGGGCACCACGCGGACATCGGCGGTATTTCGCCGGGTTCAATGCCGCCGGATTCGAAGACCATCGAAGATGAAGGCGTACTGATCGATAACTTTAAGGCGGTCGATGCTGGTCATTTCCGCGAAGATGATTTTCGAAAGATGTTGACCTCCGGCGCTCACCCGGCACGGAATCCTGACCAGAACGTGGGCGATCTCAAGGCGCAGATCGCCGCGAATGAAAAAGGTGTCTCGGAATTACGCCGCATGGTCAGTCAGTTCGGTCTGGGGACGGTCCACGCCTATATGCGGCACGTCCAAGATAACGCCGAAGAGTCCGTCCGCCGTGCGATCGATGTGCTAAAGGATGGCACCTTCACCTATCCGCTCGACAACGGTGCTAAGATCAAAGTAGCATTATCCATCGATAAGGCCTCACGCAGCGCAAGGGTGGATTTCACCGGCACCAGTGGCCAGCTTGACAGCAATTTCAATGCCCCGACGGCGATTGCCCGCGCGGCAGTGCTCTATGTCTTTCGCACGCTGGTCGATGACGACATCCCGATGAACGAAGGGTGCCTGAAACCCATCGAGATTATCATCCCACCGCGCTCGATGCTAGCGCCAGAATATCCGGCTGCGGTTGTAGCGGGGAATGTGGAGACTAGTCAGGCGATTACGGATTGCCTCTACGGTGCGCTCGGCGTCATGGCCGCCGCACAGGGGACGATGAACAACTTTACGTTCGGCAATGACCATTATCAGTATTACGAGACGATCTGCGGCGGTTCGGGAGCGGGTCCGGACTTCGATGGAACCTCTGCCGTTCATACCCATATGACCAATTCGCGCCTGACCGATCCCGAGATACTTGAATGGCGGTTCCCGGTGTTATTGGAGAGCTTCGAGATACGTGAAGGTTCGGGCGGTGCGGGCCAACATCATGGTGGCGACGGCGTACGTCGACGCGTTCGTTTCCTGGAAGAAATGGATGTGATGATCCTTGCCAATCATCGTGTGATTCCACCCTATGGATTGGCGGGTGGCGAGAATGCCGCGCCAGGACGTAACTGGCTTGAACGCGCTGACGGGGCCCGGGTGGAAATGTCTGGGGCGGATCGTATACGCGCGAAACCGGGTGACACATTCGTGATTGAAACACCTGGCGGTGGCGGTTTTGGCGCCTGTTAGGAGCTTCCGTATGCCCGCCTTCGCTCGTGAAGAAAATTCGCGGTGCACCGGGGCTTTACTGTGAATGGAATTGAGCCTATCGCCGAGCTAGGAACAGAGTTCTTCCGCCGGAAAACAGATGAAAGCGCCACCCAGCAACACACGTAGCCTGATTGTTGTCCTCGCGGTTATTACCGCATTGGGGCCGTTGGCGATGCAGATTATTCTGCCCATTTTGCCAGTGATGCAGGTTGCCTTCGACGTGCCCGCCGCGACGGTGCAATACGCCCTGTCGCTGGCACTTTTCACGATTGCTTTTTCGACCCTTGTCTACGGCCCTGCGTCCGATCGGTACGGGCGTCGCCCGGTGCTTGTTATTGGGCTGTTAATCTTTGTGCTTGGCAGTGCGATTGCCGCGCTTGCGCCGACGATCGAGATCGTAATCATCGGTCGCATCATACAGGCGGTGGGCGGCGCGGCGGGAATGGTCCTCAGTCGCGCGATCATTCGTGACTTGTATGACCGTGATATGGCCGCGCGCCTGATGGCCTACATGATCACGGCGCTTGTTATAGCACCGATGATATCGCCTCTGATTGGCGGATTGCTGAATGACGCGTTTAACTGGCGTGCGATTTTTATTTTTGCCGGTGTGGTAGGCGTTCTCGTCCTCGCCTTGGCGTTGCCAAAGGTTCCAGAGACCCTTGAACGGGGCTCAGAGATCCAGTCGTTCCGCGGCATGATGGGGGGCTTTATGGTCCTCCTTCGGGTGCCGCGGTTTCTCGGCTATGCCGGCCAGGTCGGATTTGGCATGGGTATGTTCATGGTGTTTCTGGGTGCTGCGCCTTTCGTGATGATCAATGTGCTGGAACGCCCGCCAACGGAATTTGGATTGTTCTTTGTGATGGTTTCGGCAGGTTTTATGATTGGGTCATTCCTGACCGGTCGGTTCGGCCAATGTATGGGTCTGGACCGTATGATGCGCTTCGGCAGCGGGCTTGCCATTGTGTTTGGGGCCATAATGCTGGGCTTGGTGTTGGCGGGTATCTGGACACCCTGGAGCATCTTTCTGCCTGGTGCGGGCATGGCGCTGGCCAATGGACTGGCGATGCCCAACGCTCAGGCAGCTGCGGTGAGTATCAGCCCTAGATTCGCGGGAACGGCGTCGGGTCTGATCGCCTTCCTCCAGATGCTTGTCGGAGCAGTCTTTGCCCAGCTTGCAGGTATCGTTCAGGACGACACGCCGATCCCCATGGCTGTTCTCATGCTCTCCGCGTCGGTATTGGCGTTTCTGTGTTCGATGTTCCTGACGCGCGTGGGCGCGAAAAGCGACTAGTCGCCTTGTGCAACACCCTCACGGCGTTGATCAGCACCGCCGCGTAATTGTCCGTCTAGAACCTCAATGCCGTGAAGGCCGCTGTTCATGTCGCGAATTTTCACCCGGTTGCCGAGGGCTTCAAGGGTAGCCTGAAACGCAACGGCTGATGTTCCCGATTCTAGATCAGTAAACTGATTCCGGTTGACCAGATGGCCCAGATTGATGGCGGACTGGATGTCCATATCCCAGTCCAGGACAGCCACAAGAGTTTTGGCCACATAGCCAATAATACGACTACCGCCGGGTGAGCCGACCACAAGCCGAAGTTCGTTGTTCTTATCGAAGACGATCGTGGGGGACATGGAGCTGCGCGGGCGCTTGCCGGGAGCAATACGGTTTGCGACCGGGGCACCGTCTTTCTCGGGAAAGAATGAAAAATCGGTCAGTTCATTGTTGAGCAGGAACCCGCCCACCATGATCTGTGATCCGAATGCACCTTCGATGGTGGTGGTCATAGAGAGCGCATTGCCTTCTACATCGATGATGGAGATGTGGCTGGTGCCGGGCCGACCGTTGTGGGTGTCGGTCCCATGTAGTTTTTTCGCAGCACCCGCCGGGTTTCCCGGTTTCATGGGCGGAATGATCGAGGTTTTCTCACGAATGAATCCCGCACGCTTTGCCAGATAATCGCGGTCCAGTAAGCCTTTGATGGGCACCGGTACAAAATCAGCGTCAGCCATGTATTGATTGCGGTCCGCGAAGGCGAGCTTCGAGGCTTCATTGAGCAGGTGCCAGCTGCGTGGGTTTTCAGGTCCCAGTTCCGGAAGATCGAAAGTTTCGAGGATGCCGAGAATCTGACCTACGGTGAGGCCGCCCGATGACGGCGGTCCCATCCCGCAGACGCGAAATGTTCGGTAGGCATGACACACCGGAGTTCGGCGAATGACTTCGTAGGAGTTGAGATCTGAGAGCGAGAGAAGTCCCGGATTGGTGAATGCGTTACGGACAGATGTGACCATGGCTTGTGCCAGTTTGCCGCGATAAAACGCACTGGGTCCGTTCGCCGCGATTGCTTCAAGGCTCGCAGCAAAAGCTGGATTGGTTTTTTTTTCCCCTGCTTCCAAAGGCTTACCGCCGGGGAAAAAGTAGGTGCGTGTTTCGTCAAATATCTTTAGGTGTTTGGTGCGCGGTCCCTGAAGCATCGCAGCCAGACGGGGGCCAACGATAAAGCCTGTCTTTGATAGGTTGATCGCGGGTTCAAATAGTTCGGCCCAGGGCAAATTACCGTGCTGGCGATGGAGTTCGGCTAGCAGCGCGACGGTTCCCGGAGTTCCAACCGAGTGTCCACCCACAATCGCGTCGCGGAACGCCATGGGCGTGCCATCGTTCTTTAGAAAATGTTTTGGTTTAATCTCGTTGGGTGCGGTTTCTCGACCGTCATAGGTGACTGTTTCGCTGCGTTGTGCATCATGAAACAACGCGAAGGCGCCGCCCCCAATGCCGGAGCTTTGGGGCTCGACTAGGTTAAGAACGAGCTGGACGGCAATCGCGGCATCGGCGGCACTGCCGCCTTTTCGCAGCATTGTCAGCCCGGCTTGCACGGCGTCAGGATGTGCGGCGGCCACCATATACTGGCGCGCATGGCTGAGTTGGTGCTGTCCGCGTCCGGTGGAATCCTCGGGTTGTTGTGATTGTGCGTGCCCCAACATGGGATCCAAGGAAAAGCTGAGAACAAGAAACAGCAGAAATTTTGGGGTCGCGCGAGTTGTCATGTACCCAAGTTGCCACGGAATTGTGTTGTACCCAACTGTGCGAGTCGTCACATCTTCGCCTAGGTATTTACCATTATTTGGCGTCTTGGGCGGTTTGCATTTGCAGGGGACAATAATCTAACTTATCGGTAATCTATAAAAACGGGTGCCGCATGGGTTTTCCGCGTTTCATCATTGATGAATTGGCAAATTCATCTGGAGAATTACGCACGTGCGAAAGTTACTGTTTGGCCTCGGTATTCTAGTCGTCTTCCTTGTCGTGGGAGTGTCTGCCGGCCTGCTTTTTGTACCAACGGATTCGATCAAAGCGGATATCGCCGAAAAGGTTGAACGGGCAACAGGCCGGACACTTTCGATCAACGGCAAGCTGAGTTTTCGTGTGCTGCCAACTCCCGGTATTTCGGTTGATGATGTGGTGTTGTCCAACGCGAGCCAAAGCGGCGACACGTCCATGGTTCTGCTTGAGGGCGCCACGGTGGAAATTGCCCTCCTGCCGCTTATCTCCGGCAATCTGCAGATCAACAGAATTATTCTGCGTAAGCCGAATATTCTGCTTGAACAATATGCTGATGGCACAAACAACTGGACCTTCGAACCTCAGGCCGAGGCAACGCGCGGGGCGGAGGCCGACGCGGATTTAACAGGTGAACTTGGCTCCGGGACACCTCCAATCCGGTTCGATGATGTGGTGATCGTCGACGGAACGCTGAGCTATAAGACGCCAGATCAGATTGAGAAGGTTGAGAATATCGACGTGTCTTTCGGTGCCGCAACCATGCTGGGGCCATTTCGGGCCGAAGGATCTTTGATGTTGCGCGGGTTTGATATCTCCCTGAATGCTGCCGTTGGCGAGCTGGTCCTTGACAAAGCCACGCCAATCAATCTCCGGGTCACGGCGGCTGGTGCCAAGATCGGCTATTCGGGAGTTCTTTCTGGCTCGATAGGAACGCCGCGTGTCTCTGGCCAGATCGAGGTTCGCGCTGACGACCTGTCGACGATGATAGGCAGTGTTTTTGGTGGAACGCCGCCGTCCGCCTTACGCGGCAAGGCGCTTGAGCTTAATGGTATAGTGACGGCCACCCAGGAGGCGGTGACCGTCAAGGATCTGGCACTCCGAATTGGCGATGATTCAGCGACCGGGGCAATCGATATTGTGGTGGGTAAAGACCTCAGTGCCAATGTCGTCCTGAACGTGTCACAACTGGATCTTGACCGGTTGCTCGCTGACACTAAATCAATAGTAGGGGAAAGCCAGCCGTCAGGTTTAGCGGAAAAGTCAGTGGCTGCGGTGAATCCGTCCGGCGCGACAAGTGCGGACGGTTTCGTAATCCCAAAAAATATTTCCGCCAGTCTGGTTACCAAAATTGACACACTGGTCTATCGCGACGGAGTTGTCCGGGAGGTGTTTTTGAATGTGGAAGTGGCCGAAGGCGCGGTCAACATTTCGCGGGCATCAGCAGAGCTTCCGGGCGGATCCTCGGCCTCTCTGGTGGGGTTGGTCTCGCCGACAGAAGCCGGGCCGAAATTTGATGGTCAGGCTGAGGTTTCGTCGGACAATCTTCGGTCCTTGCTGAAATGGGCTGGCGCCGACGTGTCCGCGGTACCGGCTGAACGCCTGCGTAAAATGGAGGGGTCGGTAACGGTCAGCGGGACGCAGGAGAACATTACGCTAACCGATATCGATGTCAGTGTTGACGTCTCGCGGTTGCGTGGTGGTGTGGCTATTGCGCTTCGTGAACGCCCGGGGTTTGGCATTGGTTTGTCTCTCGACAAGATAAATGTCGATGCTTATCTGCCCAAACAGAATTCCTCAGAAGCGCTGGCCACCGGTTCAAATGCGCAAGCGAGGGAAAACGATGCGGGCGCGATAAAACCGTCAGAACGGATATTTAAAAAGTCAGATGGCTTTGCCGCGCTCAATGGATTTGACGCGATCCTTCAATTGAAGGTGGGCGAGCTCGTTTATCGCACGCAAAAAATGCGGGGTATCAATCTGGATAGTACGCTTCAGGCCGGAATGCTGGAGGTTCGTGATGCATCAGTGGCCAATCTTGAAGGTGCGAAGGTCTCTGCCAAAGGACGTATCGAAGGTCTTGTGGGAGCGCCGAAAGCCGATCTTTGGATTAATATTGATGCACCCAATGTCGACAAGCTTCTGTCGCTGGCAAATGTTGCGGCACCAACATCGATTGGGCCGGGCAAGCTCAGCGGAACCTTCCGTGGCGACATGCAGAATCTCATTGTAGATACTTCGCTTCAGGCATTTGGTGCGAACCTGAAGGTGAAAGGCACTGTTGCCGCTATGGCGCTGCCGCCACGCTATGATCTGAACTTTGACCTTAAGCACGGCGACGCCTCGGCCTTCTTTGGACGGCTTGGCGAGGATCGTGCCACCAGTGCCGTTAAAACAGTGCCACTAACGGGACTTGTGAATGCGCGCGGGAATCTAAATTCATCGGCGATCGATGCGAATATCGGAATTGGCCGGGGAAAGATCATCATCGACGGAAAGGTCGACAACCTAGCGGTCGGCGCCCCGACCGGGGTCCTAACATTATCGGTAGATCATCCGGATATGGTCGCTTTCGTGCGGACCTTTGCCAATGACTACAAGCCAGCGCTTGCTGGCGCGGGACCATTCGCGCTTAAGGCGAGTATCGATATGCAGCCCAAGCTGATCTCCCTACAAAAGCTTGAAGGTCGGGCGGGTCCGGTCAGCTATTCCGGTAACGCTCAAGTTAACCTCGGTGGTGAACGACCGGACCTGATGGTTGAACTTAAGACAAGTGAGATTATTGTTGACTGGTTCCTGCCGGTTTCCTCCCCAAACAAACAAGCGGGTAAAGGTTCGGGTGGGGCCAAGGTATTAGGGAGTGTAGCGAAAGCGAGTGGTGCTGAACGCTGGTCGCGTGAGCGGCTAGATCTGTCGGCGTTGCAGGTGGTGAATGCTGATATCAAGCTCTCGGCACCAGCCATTACCTATACGGATATTCGGGTGGACCAGCCTCAGCTGGCCGTAACCGTGCGTAATGGTGTGCTGGATGTGAAGCAGCTCTCTGGAAAGGCGTTCGGCGGTGAGTTTAGCATGACCGCACAAGTTGCGGATAGCGAAGTGCCGACCATGAGATATGCGCTGGACGTCGAGGGAACAGATGCCGCAAAGTTCCTCGGCGGTGCGTCGAAGAACGGCGACAAGGGTGTCTTGTCGGCATTGGTACTGCTGTTCCCGGTTTCAAATGTGAAGCTCGTTTCGGGGACGCTTGGCGCTGATCTAAATGTCGCATCCCTCGGGAGAAGCGAGTTTGAAATGATCTCAAACCTTGGTGGAAAAGGTGTTGTCCAGTTCTCCAATGCTGTTGTCGATGGCGTCGATATGTGTCGGATTAGCAATCAACTCGGCAACTTGAATGGTCTGCAAGGCTTCCTTGGGTTGGCTACCTCTGCGCGGGGCGGGCAGACAAAAATTGCGAGCTTTGATGGCCGTTTTGATATCACCAATGGCGTGGCGTCATTGCCGCCGCAGCAGCTCAACGCCGAATGTGCCGCAGTGGTCTTTTCGGGAACGACCAACCTTCCCGAATGGTTGGTCGACATTCGCGCTAAAGCCGGGTTCCCAGCACATCCTAAATTTCAGGGTCTTACGGTGGAACAAAAGGGATCGCTCGGCGCGCCCAACACGCGGCTCGTTAATCTGAATCAAATCAACGATTTCGTGGTGAGCAAGGCCGTGGGAACGGTGTTGCGGAAGCTGTTGCGGGGCGGAGGCCAGCAGCAGCCATCATCTGGTGGTTCGACGGAGCAACCTCAGAGCCAACCATCGGGTGACCCGTTCAAGAACCTGCTTGAAGGGTTGATTAAACGGCGCTGAGTAGTTTCGCCCGATCGGGGCAGATCAGCTACGAAGGTTGTCTAGGATGAAAACCCGGATTGCGCTTGACAGGCTTCCGTCACGCGCCTGATCGATCTGAGTCACGAGTTCGTTGACCGAGATGCGGCGGAATTTGGCCACCTTGCCCAGATGGTTCCAGAAAACGTTTTCAAGCGAGACACTGGTACGATGCTGAGCAACGACCACCGAACGTTTTTTGTTTGCTGATTGGTGGGGAAGTGTCTCGATGATGTTCTGCATTATGCAGGCTCGATCATGTTCTCTGGTTTGACCCACTCATCATACTGCTCGGCCGTGAGAACACCCAGGTCAATTGCAGCGACTTTTAGGGTGCTCCCATCTGCAAATGCCTTTTTTGCGACCTTTGCGGCGTTGTCGTAGCCGATATGCGGATTCAATGCGGTCACCAGCATTAGTGATTGCGCCATCAATTCACCAATGCGTTCACGATTGGCTTCGATGCCATCAACACAGCGGTCAGTGAAGCTGCGGCACGCATCACCAAGCAGACCGGCTGAACGCAGAACGTTAAAAATGATCACTGGCTTGAAGACGTTGAGCTCGAAATGTCCGTTACTGCCGGCAACGGTCACTGCCATGTTGTTGCCCATCACTTCGGCAGCCACCATGGTCAGCGCTTCACACTGGGTCGGATTGACCTTGCCCGGCATGATCGACGAGCCGGGCTCGTTTGCTGGCAAATTCAGCTCACCAATGCCACTGCGTGGACCGGAACCTAAGAAGCGTACATCATTAGCGATTTTCATTGCGGCAACGGCGCCAACATTCAGGGCACCGGATGCTGCGACCATCGCATCGTGGGCGGCCAAACCGGAAAATTTGTTTGGCATGGTTTCGAATGGCAAGCCCGTGATGCTCGCAACCTCTTCAGCAAAGCGCTCGGCAAATCCCTTGGGGGTGTTGAGGCCGGTCCCGACGGCGGTACCGCCCTGTGCCAGTTGCAGCAGGTCCGGCAGTGCGCGTTCGACACCGGCGATTACGCCACCCATCTGTGCTGCGTAGCCAGAGAATTCCTGCCCGAGAGTCAGCGGGGTCGCGTCCTGGGTGTGGGTACGACCAATCTTGATGATGTCCGCGAATTCTTTCGTCTTGGCATCGAGTGCGTCCTTCAAATGATTGAGGGACGGAATCAGTCGTTTCTGAAACTCAATTGCGGCTGAGATGTGCATCGCGGCCGGGAAGGTGTCATTCGATGACTGGCTACGATTGACGTGATCGTTGGGATGAACCGGCTCTTTGTCGCCGGCCTTGCCGCCCATCATCTCGTTGGCGCGGTTCGCGATAACTTCGTTGGCGTTCATGTTTGACTGGGTGCCTGATCCGGTCTGCCAGACGACCAGCGGGAAATTATCGTCGAACTTGCCGTCGATGACTTCCTGGGCCGCGGCGACAATGGCATTTGCGACATCTTCCTCGAGCTGTCCGAGGGCAAGGTTGGCTTTAGCTGCAGCTTGCTTCTGTATGCCGAGTGCGCGCACTAGGTTGGTAGGCATGCGATCATTGCCAATGGGAAAGTTCTCGATGCTGCGTTGGGTCTGTGCGCCCCAGTACTTGTCGGCCGGAACTTCGACCTCGCCCATCGTGTCGGATTCAGTACGCGTATTATTTGTCATCATACTCTCCAGTTTCAGGCGCATTATCGCCGCCGCGGCGTGCGGGTAAAGGGCTATCCATTCAAACAAGTCATTCCGCAAATAAACCGAGCCTTGAAGGGCCTATTGTCGCTTTTTACAGACTCGCGCACTTGGGCACGATTGGCGGCCGCAAGTGCTAGATAACCTCATTCACCCAGTCGATCGACCTCTCCGTCCGCCTCGTCAGGAACACTCATGTAGGACAATGCGATCTGCTTGCCAGCCTTTGCGTACATGAATAGTTCTAAACCCGCCGCCGTGCATCGGCATCTAATGGCAAACTTACCTGAACCATTAGGTGAAGCGTATATACGCTGAATTCGGAATCAGACGCCATATTGGCGAAGATGTCCTATTTTTTGCGGAATTGGTCAAGACTGACAACTTCCGCGCTGTCCTTTTGACCGTCTTCGTTTGCGGTTTTTTCGATCGGTTCGCTCGCGACGTCTTCAGAGATGGTGACCAATTCGCCCTCTGGACGAATTGTCGGGACATTGATTGAGCTAGCGAAATCTGCGTTGAACTGCAGGCCGAATTTCACCGAAGGATCGACGAACGCTGTCATGGCATCGTAGGGAATACGAAGCTCTGCGGGGCGGTTTTTAAAACTCAATGTGATGGTAAACTGTTCATCTTCAATGGTGAGGTCCCAGAACTGGTGCTGCAGCACGATCGTCATCTCCTCGGGATACTGGTCCTGAAGATATTCGGGGATCGAAACCCCAGGCGCAGTTGTACGGAACGTCAGATAAAAGTGATGGTCACCGGGAAGGCCTTCGTCGAGGGCATGCTGTAAAGCTTTGCGCACGACGCCACGAAGGGCCTCTTCCACCATCTGGTCGTATTTCATTAAATCATTGGTCATAAGGTCGAGATGGAAGCGCGCTGCGGCGCGTGGGTCAACGGGTCAGGTCAAAAAATATGGGTACAGTTTAGGCCAGCTGTGTGATTAGCAACATGAAAATACCTTATTGGACGCGAGGCGCCCGATTAAAGTGGAGGGCTTCTGTTGCCCGGTGCCCCCCGAACCGCGCTTGCTTCTGCGTGTTAGGCAGCTACAGCGAAGGTTTCAACATTATCGTTGGCACCTATGAATATGGCCCGATATCGGTGGTACCATACCGAACGAAAGTTCATCCTTTACGCGCCCGTCGATCCTGTTTCGCCCCCATCGCAGTTGTGGCGAGGCCACATGACTCGTGAATTTGGTGGAGGCGCCGGGTACCGCCCCCGGGTCCGAACGTTTATTACGAGAAACGTTTATCGTCATAGTCAGGCAAGCCTGACATTCCGAATATAGATCCTAAAGACCAATTGTGAAAGGTCGCTACTAGGTTATCCCCGTTGAAGTACCTTTCCATGGTTTAGGCTGGATATCCGCGACTCGGGTCGGTGACTAGGTTGCACTCTGGATCGGTGACCATTTGGGCACCCGCGTGGAGAATAGAATGCAGCAATATCTCGATCTGATGCGTCATGTTCGCAAAAACGGAAACGAACGCAATGACCGGACAGGTACGGGCACTTTGTCAGTGTTTGGGTACCAGATGCGGTTTGACTTGTCGGATGAATTTCCGCTCGTCACCACGAAGAAAATCCACACCAAGTCAGTCATTCATGAGCTCCTCTGGTTTCTCAAAGGTGACACCAACATTGCTTACCTAAACGAAAACGGTGTCTCGATCTGGAATGATTGGGCAGACGATGATGGCGACCTTGGTCCGGTTTACGGGCATCAGTGGCGGTCCTGGCCGGCCCCGGATGGGGGGAAGGTTGATCAGATCACTAATCTGCTGGATCAAATCAAGAATCGGCCGGATTCCCGTCGGCTGATCGTCAGCGCCTGGAATGTGGCTGACGTGGACAGTATGGCTTTGCCGCCCTGTCACTGCCTGTTCCAGTTCTACGTGGCTGACGGCAAGCTCTCCTGCCAGCTCTATCAACGCAGTGCTGATATCTTTCTCGGTGTGCCGTTCAACATCGCGTCCTATGCTTTGCTTACAATGATGATCGCGCAGGTAACTGGCCTGAAAGCGGGTGAGTTCATTCACACCTTTGGAGATGCGCATCTCTATTTGAATCATCTTGAGCAGGCCGATACGCAGCTTATACGTGAGACCTATGCGCTTCCGCAGATAACCTTGAATCCCGAGGTAAAGGATCTGTTTGCGTTCACCTATGAGGACTTTAATCTCGACGGATATCGGTTCCACCCGCATATTCCGGCCAAGGTGGCGGTCTGATCTCGTGATCCTCTCGCTGGTCGTTGCTGTCGCCGAGAATGGATTGATCGGTCGTGATGGTGAGCTGCCATGGCGCATTCCCGCTGACCTGAAATTTTTCAAAGAGATCACGATGGGTAAACCCATCGTGATGGGGCGCAAGACCTGGCAGTCGATTGGTCGACCATTGCCCGGGCGGGTGAACATTGTGATCACCCGCGATTCGCAGTTCGAGGCTGTCGGCGCGGTCGTGGTGGGTGACCTTGAGACTGCGCTTACGGCAGCAGGAGATGTCCCTGAAGCGATGATTATCGGCGGCGCGCAAATCTATGCGATGGCGCAGGAACGGGCAGATCGAGTGTATCTGACCGAGGTACACGCCTCGCCGGATGGCGATACATTTTTGCCCGCTTTCGGTTCAGATGACTGGCGGGAGGTCGCTCGCGAACGACACGAAGTAGAAAACGAGGTTCCGGCCTTCAGCTTCGTGACGCTCGAACGGGTCAGCTAGGGTCTAGCGCCCGCGTCTAAAAATTTACGCGGGTTTGCCACAAAGCTGAAACAACCGGCAATGATGCTACGCGTGGTCAACTAAGCGCGATCAGCAGTCGGGAATGCGCGCGCGGTTTTCTAGCGCTACTCCATCACAATCTTTGGTGCTGCCTCAGCTGCACTACCCGCAACTTTTTGTAGAACCGCTTCTGCAATAGCGCGGTAGGCCTTGGCATGAGGGCCATCTGGTTCGGAAGCTGTGATTGGCTGACCGGAATCTGACGTGATCCGGATAGCGACGTCCAGAGGCACTTCGCCGAGAAAGCCGCAGCCGAGTTTTTCGGCTTCAGCCCGCGCGCCGCCATGCCCGAAGATATCGGTGCGTTCCCCGCAATTCGGGCAGATGAACGTGCTCATATTCTCGATAATGCCGAGGACAGGGACATTCGTTTTGGCGAACATATTGATCCCCTTGCGGGCATCGATCAGGGCGATATCCTGAGGTGTCGACACAATCACTGCTCCTGCGAGGGGAACGCGCTGTGCCATGGTCAGCTGTGCGTCCCCGGTCCCCGGGGGCATGTCGACAACGAGGACATCGAGCGGTCCCCAGTCGACTTCACGCATCATCTGTTCGAGTGCACCCATCACCATTGGGCCACGCCAGATCATCGCAGTGTCTTCGGCAACCATGAAGCCCATGGACATCACTTTCACCCCAAAGGCTTCAAGAGGCGCAATTCGTTTGTCGGGGAGCGGCTGTGGTTTGTCGGTGATGCCGAACATGCGCGGTAGAGAGGGGCCGTAGACATCTGCATCCAGAATACCAACTTTTTGACCCATCGATGCCATTGCAACGGCGAGGTTTACAGCAGTGGTCGATTTACCTACGCCCCCCTTGCCACTGGCCACGGCTATGATCACAGCTACATCGGGGAGCAATTCGCTGGCGGGTTCGGCTTGGGCCTGTCCGCGCGGAGCGGTTTTGGAAGCCGCCTGTTCGGGAGCTTTGTTATGTGCTGTCAGCACGGCAGAGACGGATGAGACACCATTCAATGCCATCACCGCGCGTTCTGCAGCCTTGCGCAAAGGTTCCATGCGTTCAGCATCGGCCGGGTCGATCTCGATTGCAAAACCGACATTACGATCCTTGATCACCAATCCGGAGATTTGACCTCCTACTACAAGGTCTTTTCCGCTGACCGGGTCCATGACGGTTCGCAATGCGTTTTGAATGTCTTCCTGCGATAATGCTGACATGCTTGAAAACTCCGGTTGGACGGCTAATATCTATTAGAGATAATCGCCAAGGCGTGATCACGTCTTGTGACAAGTTGTGATATAAGCTTCGGCGAAACATTTATAAACCCGGCAAGAACTCGGTCGCTCAGCAATAGGGCATGTAGATCGTAGACGTGCTGGAAAACTAATGAAGGATTTCTGAATGTCTTGGAACAGTCAGGGAGGCGGCGGTGGCGGCCCTTGGGGTGGACAGCGCCCGACAGGCGGCGGCGGCCTTGGTGGCGGCCAACAGCCTAACGTCGAGGAAATGCTGCGAAATAGTCAGGATAAGCTCCGGCGCCTGATGCCCGGCGGTTTTAAAAGCCCGAAGGTCATTATCCTCATTCTTCTGGTCCTGATCGGCCTCTGGTTGGTCAATGGCCTATACCGGGTTCAGGAAAACGAACGTGGTGTGGAACTACTGTTTGGTGAGTGGAATGGTTCTGTCACGGAACCGGGTTTGCATTGGTGGCCGGCATCGCCCGTTGGTGAGGTTCAGACACCTGCCGTCACGCAGATCAATCGACTGAATGTTGGTTTTCGTGACAATACGGACCTTGCTGGCCGTCGTGCTTCGCAGAGGGATCTCGACACCGAATCACTAATGCTGACGAGTGATCAGAATATAGCAGATGTTGAATTCACGGTGCAGTGGCGAATTGCAAACGCAGGCGAGTTTCTGTTCAATATTCGTAACCCGGAAGTTACGGTCAAATCGGGTGCTGAAAGCGCTATGCGTGAAGTCGTTGGGCAGACGGCGCTTGATGACCTACTAACAAACGCACGTGAAGATGTGCAGGCCAAAACGCAGGGGCTCCTACAGAGTATTCTCGATGGCTACGGCGCAGGTATTCAAATTGAGCGTGTTCAGCTTCAGAAAGCCGAAGCACCGCCGGACGTTATTGATGCGTTCAATGATGTGCAACGTGCGCGTCAGGATAAGGAACGCCTTCAGAACGAGGCGGAATCCTACCGGAACCGTATTGTGCCTACCGCACGAGGTGAAGCGGCAGGGGTGATCGAGGAGGCAACTGCCTATCGTGAACGGGTGATCAAGGAAGGTCAGGGCGAAGCCTCTCGGTTTGACCAAATTTATGCGACTTTCAAGGTGGCACCGGAAGTGACGCGGCGCCGTCTCTATATTGAGACCCTCCGTGATGTTCTGGAGAAAGCTGACAAGGTCATTATTGATAGCAATGCCGAAGGCGGACAGGGCGTCGTGCCGTATCTGCCCCTCAATGAACTGGGTCGAAACCGTTTGGGTTCGGGAGAAAAGCAATGAGCCGCGCTAAGCTCGCCATTCTTGGCGGATTAATAATATTCATCGGAATTGCACTGAATTCAGCTCTGTTCACTGTACGTGAGACAGAACAGGTTCTTGTTCGTCAGTTTGGTGAGGTCAAACGCACGGTTCAGGAACCGGGCCTGCATTTGAAGCTGCCCATACTTCAGGATACCCTCGCTTACGACAATCGGGTTCTGAGCGTGGATCCGCCGGCCGAAGAAATGCTGCTTAGCGACCAAAAGCGTATTTTTGTCGACGCCTTTGCCCGTTACCGTATTAGCGACCCGTTGAAGTTCTTTCAGACGGTGAACGATGAAGTCATTTTTGGTAACCGGTTTGGCAACATTTTGACTTCGACGGTGAAGGAATTCGTGGCGCAGCGCAGTCTTGAGGATTTGTTGTCGGACAAGCGCAACGAAATCATGCAGGCGATCCGCGACAGTGTTGCAAATGATTCGAAAGACTTCGGTATCGAGGTTGTCGATATCCGCATTGGTCGTTCGGAGTTGCCGCAAGCTGTGTCCCAGACCGTGTACAATCGAATGGTTACCGAGCGTCAACGCCAGGCCAGCCAGTTGCGGGCTGAGGGTGCTGAGAATGCGCGGCGTATCACAGCTGAAGCTGATCGCCAGAAAGTGGTGATTGTTGCGGAAGCCCAGCGTGAGGGCCAGGTACTTCGCGGTGAGGGTGATGCAGCCCGGAATGCTATTCTCGGTGAATCATACGGCAAGGATCCAGATTTTTTCGAATTCTTCCGTTCTCTTGAGGCCTACAAAGAGACCTTCGCGCGGCCGGGCACCACCATGGTGCTGTCGCCGACCAGCGATTTCTTCAAGTATTTCGGAAATCTTGAAGGTGGCCGCAACCGCGTGACTGGCCGGCAAGCTAAATAGGAGGGTGAATGCTTCCCCAGCTTGGACTTTGGTTGAGTTTCGCGTTGATCGGCTTCGGCTTGATCCTCGTTGTTGAAGGCCTAGCTTATGCAATTGCCCCGGAGGGCATAAAAAAACTCCTAAAGCGTATGGCTGACGTTCCGACGTCATCCTTGCGCTCAGGGGGGCTGGTCGCCGCGGTGGCTGGTTTTGGCCTGCTCTGGGCGATGAAGACGTTTTGATCCTTTTATTCCCAACGCTCACGCGATTGTCATTGCGGGAGGCGCTTGCCCTAAAATGTGCCGGGGACCCGCCCTATTCCGACCATTATTGCCCCCCATATCCTTTGGCAGAGGCAAATTGTTGCCCTATCTCGCTATCGTCCATGATGTCTGTCTCTTGAACTAAAATTATCGACCCCACATATCTAGTAAGAGTTTTCGGCACAGTGGTACATCAGGGTGAAAAGCCCGGAACGGGAGAGACCGCAAAATGAATTCAAGTCGACACACAAGAACTATCTCGCGAACCGGCTGGACTGCCGGGCGCTTTAATACAGCCGCCGTGTTACTACTTATGGCGCTCGCTCTGGCATTTAGTGCAATACCTGCGTCTGCAAAATCAGCGCCTGATTCCTTCGCAGACCTAGCTGACAAACTGTTGCCATCAGTGGTGAATATTTCCAGCACCCAAGTGGTTCAAGAAGATCGCGGGCCACAAGCACCGCAGCTTGCACCGGGTTCGCCCTTCCGTGATTTCTTCAACCGAAACCAGGGCGCGCCGCGTCGCGCGACGTCTCTGGGATCAGGTTTCATCATCAGCTCTGACGGTCTGGTTGTAACCAACAATCATGTCATCGAAGGGGCTGATGAGATTACCGTCACCCTGTCGGATGACACACAGCATGAAGCCACGCTGGTTGGCCGTGATCCGAAGACGGATCTGGCGCTGCTACGCATTGATGCTGATCGCAAACTCCCGGCTGTTCCGTGGGGTGATTCCACCAAGGCACGTGTTGGCGACTGGGTGGTAGCCATCGGCAACCCATTCGGACTAGGCGGAACCGTGACGGCTGGTATTATTTCTGCCCGTCAGCGCGACATTCAGCAGGGTCCGTATGATAGCTTCCTTCAGACTGATGCCTCGATCAATCGAGGTAATTCTGGCGGACCCATGTTCAATATGAAGGGTGAAGTTATTGGTGTGAACACGGCAATTTTCTCTCCGACCGGCGGCAGCGTCGGCGTGGGGTTCTCGGTGCCGTCCTCGATTGTTTCGCGCGTTATCGCGCAGCTCCAGGAATACGGCCAGACGCGTCGCGGCTGGCTGGGAGTTCGCATTCAGACAGTGACGGATGAGATCGCCGAAAGCATCGGGCTTGATTCGGCGCGAGGTGCTCTCGTGTCATCGGTAACCGCTGCTGGCCCGGCCGAAAAAGGGGGTATTAAGGCTGGTGATGTGGTACTTGAATTCGACAGCAAGCCCGTCGACAGCATGCGTGAATTGCCGCGGGTCGTTGCTGAAACCGATATAGGAAAGAGCGTTCCTGTTGAGGTTTGGCGTGATGGGCGTCAGCAAACCGTTTCCATCATGATTGGACAGCTGGACGAGGAAGTCCCCGTGCTTGTTTCTACCGAACCCGTGAAGCCCGAAGAGGCGACCATTGATGATCTGGGGGTCTCGGTCACCAGCATCACTGATGAAATGCGCAAGCAGTTCAGCCTGCCGGAAGATCTTCTTGGCGTTGTCATCACGAGCGTAGATCCTAATAGCCCTGCGGCTGAGAAGCTGCGTGCAGGTGATGTCATTGTTGAAGTGAGTCAGGAAGAGGTGAGCTCCCCGAGACAGATTGTGGAAAAAATTCGCGAAGCCCGTGCCGCCGATCGCAGCTCAGTTTTGCTGAAGATAAATCGTAATGGCGACCGTCGTTTTGTCGCAGTTCGGATCAAAAAGTCTTGATGCAAGATTTCAATAGATCGCTGGATGCAGCGGGACGACGGCATCTTCGGGTGCCGCCGTTTTTCTTTGTGAGGGACGGCACTTTTCTGGATCACCGGGATATGCGATGACATCGTAACTCAATACATCAATTAATACCCAGCCCAAAGACGAGCACCGCGATGTCTGAAAGTCTGCTCCATCCGTTCACCGGTTTGCGCCCCGCCCCTGATGCGGCGGCTGACGTGGCCGCCCCGCCATATGACGTGATGTCCTTTGCCGAAGCTAAAGTCATGGCAGAGGGTCGACCCCTTAGCTTTCTGCATGTGTCGCGACCGGAAATTGATCTGGCAGATGGCACCAATCCCTATAGTGACGAGGTCTACCAGAAAGGCGCCGACAATCTGGCGGCCATGGTCGAATCTGGTGTGCTGATTCGTGATCCTGCGCCTTGTTTTTACGTCTATCGGATTATTATGGGGGACCACAGCCAGACCGGGTTGGTCGCTGCAACGCCGGTCTCTGCCTATAATGAAAATCGGGTGCGTAAGCATGAGTTTACCCGTCCGGACAAGGAAGACGATCGGGTGCGGCAGATCGATTCTGTTGATGCGCAAACCGGACCTGTACTGGTGGTGCACGAGGCAGAAGCCTCGATCAGCGCAGCGCTGGCCGATATTACAGCGGCTGATCCCACTTATGATGTGACGCAGCCTGATGGTGTCCGTCACATTATTTGGGCTGTTACTGAGCCAGGTGCGGTCGCGCAGGTGGCGGACGCCTATGCGCCGATTGATGTGCTCTACATTGCGGACGGCCACCACCGTTCTGCGGCAGCATCCCGGGTGGCGGCATTACGCGAAGATCGAGCAGGTGCCGGCACGGCCCATGAACGCTTCCTGATCGTCGCGTTCCCGGCGAATGAACTCAATATCCTCGACTACAACCGGGTTGTGAAAGACCTGAACGGGCTGACTGCTGAGACGTTTATGGCCCGCGTGAATGAAGAGTTTGATGTGGCGGCGGTTGATCACGAAGCCCGGCCGACCGAGCAGCATGCTTTTGGTATGTATCTCGACGGCACATGGTACGCGCTTACGGCAAAGGCTCCGCCGGCGAGTGATGCAGAACCGCTAGATCGTCTTGATGTGAAATTACTCTCTGACCGTCTCCTCGGGTCGGACCTCGGTATCGCCGATCCGCGCACAGACAAGCGTATTGATTTTGTCGGCGGTATTCGTGGGCTCGGCGCCTTGAAGGACCGGGTCGACAGTGGTGATTGGGCCGTCGCCTTCGCCTTATTCCCGACCAGTATTAAGGATTTGATGGCTGTGGCGGATGCCAATGAAGTGATGCCGCCAAAATCCACATGGTTCGAACCCAAGCTCGCTGACGGGCTGGTCTCTTACCCTTTGGGCGAATAAGGCTAGACCATGAGCGAGGCCCCAGTCGTTGTTATTGCTGGTCCGACAGCGAGCGGCAAGTCTGGCCTTGCGATGGATGTGGCCGAGGCCCTGAGTGGAACCATCGTTAACGCGGATTCGATGCAGGTCTATCGAGGCCTTCGTATTCTGACGGCGAGGCCTTCTGAAGACGACGAAGCGCGGGTCCCTCACGACCTTTACGGCTATCGTGATGCCACGGATTTGGCCTCGGCAGCCGATTGGACTGCTGACGCGCGGCCCGCCATCAAGCGCGTTCGTAGCGAGGGACGGCGGCCAATCGTTGTTGGCGGGACGGGTCTTTACCTGCGAACCTTAATGGAAGGGATTGCGCCGATACCCGGTACCTCGGATGAAATACGAACCCACGCGCGCGGGCGCCATAAAGAGATTGGTGCGGTAGCATTCCATGCTGAATTGGCCACACGCGACCCCGAAGCGGCGGCGCGGCTCCCCGTCGGAGACAGTCAACGTGTTCTGCGTGCCTGGGAGGTGTTTGAGGCAACCGGACGAGCTCTGTCGGACTGGCACCGTGATCCGATCCCGCCAACCGGCCTTGAGTTCCGGATGATCGCGCTGATGCCGCCTCGCGAGGAGTTGTATCAGCGTTGCGAGGACCGGTTTGGTGAAATTCTCGCTGCCGGAGCATTGGAGGAGGTGGGCGCATTGGCGGAACGTGCAAACCGCGAATCGCTGGACCCGGCACTGCCGATCTTCAAGGCATTGGGATATCCAGCGTTGTCAGAGCATCTGCGGGGCAAAATCTCTCTCAAAGAGGCTGCGGCAAAATCACAGCAACAAACCCGTAATTACGCCAAGCGCCAGATGACGTGGCTGCGCCATCAGCTTCCGGACGCACGCGACGTAAACCTTGATAAAACGTCCTTATTGAAATTATCTTGCGTAAATCATAAAGAAATATTTTCATTTCTTAGTTGACGGACCATAAATCTTTTCTTAAGTTTCTTATGTGGTTCTGTTGAATCGCGCCTATTTGGCGTGCTTGCGGGGCGATTTTAGCGTCTGATAACGCACGATATTGTGGGAGACGGCGGCGCCGTAATTTTGTCGCGCCATTGTATCGCGGTTGCGTCTGGCAATTGGCTGATGTTTCGGTTATGTCGCGCGTTCTGAACGTGGAACGTGGAATGTGGGGTTGGATTTGGTCTGGGAGGAATCAGATCTAATCGAACGCTTTAGAAAGGCTGAGTGATATGTCCGGAAATCGAATGACCGGCGCGGAAATGGTGATCAAGGCCCTAGCGGATCAGGGTGTGGAGATCGTCTTCGGGTATCCCGGTGGCGCTGTTCTTCCCTTGTATGACGCCATCTTCAAGCAGAATTCCGTACGTCATATTCTTTGCCGTCACGAGCAGGGCGCCGTCCATATGGCCGAGGGCTATGCACGTTCAACCGGCAAAACTGGTGTCGTGTTGGTGACCTCTGGACCGGGGGCTACCAATGCCGTGACCGGCCTGACCGATGCGCTGATGGATAGCATTCCAGTTGTCTGTCTGACCGGCCAAGTGCCAACCCATCTGATTGGCAACGATGCATTCCAGGAAGCTGATACGACCGGCATTACCCGACCCTGCACCAAGCACAACTACCTAGTGAAGGATGTCGACGATCTCAGCCGGACCATGCACGAGGCGTTTTATGTCGCTTCGGCCGGGCGTCCGGGACCTGTGGTGATTGATCTTCCCAAGGATGTGCAGTTTGCCGAAGGTGAATATCACTCGCCTGAAAATGTGACCCACCGTCATTATAATCCACAGCGCGAGGGTGCTGATGCGGCCATTGAGCAGGCAGTTGAGCTGATTGCCAACGCTAAGAAGCCAATCTTTTATATTGGCGGCGGCTGCATCAATTCCGGTCCGCGTGCCTGCGAACTGGTAACCGAACTGGTCAAGCTCACCGGTTATCCGGCGACGACCACGATCATGGGACTGGGCGCGTTTCCTGCGTCTTCCACACAGTGGCTCGGCATGCTCGGCATGCACGGGACCTATGAGGCAAACTTGGCGATGTACGACTGCGATGTCATGGTGGCGATTGGCGCACGTTTCGATGACCGGGTGACCGGACGGACCGATGCGTTTTCACCGAATTCGCAGAAGATCCATATCGATATTGATCCCAGTTCGATCAACAAGAACATTCAGGTTAATGTGCCGATCATCGGGGACGTTGAAAATGTCGTTGAGGAAATGCTCGGCAAATACAAGGAACGCAACGTCAAGCCGGACGGCAAGGCGCTTGAGGCTTGGTGGAAGCAGATCGAAGAATGGCGTGCCGTGGATTGTCTAAAATTTGAACAGACCTTCGGTGCGAAAGATGAAATCAAGCCGCAATACGCGATCAAACGCCTTTATGAGCTGACCAAGGACCGTGATCCTTATGTGACGACCGAGGTCGGGCAGCACCAGATGTGGGCGGCGCAGTATTACCACTTCGACAAGCCCAATCACTGGATGACGTCAGGTGGTCTAGGAACCATGGGCTACGGCCTGCCTGCGGCTGTTGGCGTGCAGGTCGCACATAAGGAATCGCTTGTTATCGACATTGCTGGCGAAGCCTCGACGATGATGAATATCCAGGAGCTGGGCACGATCGCTCAGTACAAGCTGCCGGTGAAGATATTCATCCTGAACAATTACTGGATGGGTATGGTTCGCCAGTGGCAGGAGTTGATGCACGGCGCGCGTTATTCGGAATCTTATTCCGACGGTCTTCCTGACTTCATAAAGCTCGCCGAGAGCTATGGGATCACGGGTCTGCGCGCAACCGATCCCAATGATGTGGACGATGTCATCATGCAGATGATGGAAACGCCGGGTCCGGTGATCGTCGACATGGTTGTGAGCAAGGAAGAGAACTGTTTTCCCATGATCGCCAGCGGTGCGCCGCATAACGAGATTATGCTCAGCCTCGACGATCAGAAGGAACAGAAGCAATCCGAAGAGGGCATGGTTCTCGTGTAAGGCGGAACTGATGAATGGCGGAATATTCCGCCCAATAGAACAGATGTAATGAAAGTGAACGCGTGATGGAGAACAAGAACGATCCCATCAAACGGCATGTCATGGCCGTTTTGGTTGATAACGAACCAGGTGTCCTGGCGCGGGTTGTAGGACTGTTTTCAGGACGCGGATATAACATTGAATCCCTCACCGTCGCCGCGATCAGTGAGGACGAAACCTACTCGAGGATCAATCTGGTAACGTCGGGAACTCCGATGATTATCGAACAGATCAAGGCGCAGCTCGAACGGCTCGTGCCTGTACGTGAGGTCCATGATCTGACCACTGAAGGGCCCCATGTTCAGCATGAAGTAGCCTTGGTAAGAATCGCTAATGAAGGTGCTGCACGGCGAGAGGCACTGCGCATTGCAGACATCTTTCGCGCCCGCGTGGTCGACACCGGTGTGGATTCCTTCATGTTCTCGCTCACCGGAGCATCAGAGAAAATTGATAGTTTTATCGTCCTAATGCGCAATCTGGGAGAGACCGAAATTTCGCGCTCAGGTGTGGTCGCAATCCAGCGTGGCGGCAAGCGTGGCATGCCTAATTTGCACGCAGGAATCGATACAGACTAGGAAAGCTTACACTGCGGCATTGCCCAGCGGGCACTAGGCCTGTAAAACCGCGGCGCATCCGGGGTTTCAGCGTGCCGAGCGTGGACACGCAACGATTTATACCCATCCAGACAGACGCTAGAAACAGGGAACGAGAGATATGCGCGTTTATTATGACCGCGACGCGGACGTGAATCTGATCAAAGGCAAAAATGTGGCCGTTGTCGGCTACGGCAGCCAGGGCCATGCCCATGCCATGAACCTGCGCGACAGTGGCGCG
>JAPKDV010000126.1 GCA_028822385.1 Alphaproteobacteria bacterium | reverse complement strand
AAATCTCACGACGCCTCGCCAAGCTGGCCAACGCGCCCTTCATCAAGATCGAAGCGACCAAGTTTACCGAGGTCGGTTATGTCGGCCGGGACGTGGAATCTATCATCCGCGATCTGGTGGAGCAGTCGATCCTGATCACCAAGGAGGCACGCCGCAAAGAAGTCACGGCCCAGGCTGAGATCAACGCCGAACGCCGGGTGATCGACGCGCTGGTCGGCGAGAACGCCAGCGAGACCACGCGCGAATCTTTCCGTAACAAGCTGCGCACCGGCGAGCTCGACGACAAGGAGATCGAGGTCGACGTCGCAGATACCGGTGGATCACAAATTCCCACCATGGACATTCCCGGCATGCCTGGTGGCCAGATGGGAATGCTCAACCTCAACGACATGCTCGGCAAAGCCTTCGGCCAACAGACCAAACCGCGCCGCATGACCGTTTCAGAAAGCTACGCAGTGCTACTTTCAGACGAAGCCGACAAGTTGCTCGATGACGACAAGGTCATCGCCGAGGCACTGAAGACGGTGGAGAATGACGGCATCGTCTTCCTCGACGAAATCGACAAGATCACAACACGCAGTGATCGCCAGGGCGGGGATGTCAGCCGGGAAGGGGTCCAACGTGACCTACTGCCCCTTATCGAGGGCACGACCGTCGTAACCAAATACGGCGCCGTCAAAACCGACCACATCCTGTTCATTGCCTCGGGTGCTTTCCATCTGGCCAAGCCATCCGATTTGCTGCCCGAACTGCAGGGTCGCCTGCCGATCCGCGTCGAACTCAGCGCGCTGACTCGAGAGGACCTCGGGCGTATCCTGCGGGAACCTGAGAATAGCCTGATCCGCCAGTATGTGGCGCTGATGGGGACCGAGGGCATCACCCTAGAATTTACCGAAGGCGCGATCGACACGCTGGCGTCACTTTCTGCTGATATCAATCAATCGGTCGAAAATATCGGTGCGCGCCGTCTCCATACCGTGCTTGAACGCCTGCTCGAGGAAATCAGTTTCACCGCCCCCGATCGAGGCGGCGAAAAGATCATCATTGACGAGGCGCTGGTCCGCGAGCGCCTAGAAGAGCTAACTAAAGACACTGATCTTTCGAAGTTTATTCTGTAGGTCAGCCCTCGCCGAAGGCGCCCTCATTCTGCGCCTGACAAACAATCAGGGCACACCCTCACACTTCGACAAGCTGAGCGTGGGGCTATTCCGCCACCCGGTTTCCACCCGGCGCGCGCCATCGTAAAGTGTGGGTAACAAAAAACACGCCACCCAGAATTCCTTGAGAGGAGCCAACGCTATGCAAATACCCAAACAAGTCATCGATCTATCCATGCCGCTCGACAACGACACCATTGTCGATCCGGAAATCATGCGCCCCAAAATCCAGTACATCGATCAGAAGACGAACGCTGACGCCATGGCTGGCTTCTTCGATGGCATGCGCCCGGTAGACCTGCCAGACGGCGAGGGATGGGCCTGGGAGGTCGTAACCCTGACCACCCATAACGGCACCCATATCGATGCCCCTTGGCATTATCACTCGACCGACAAGGACGGGAACCGGATGCAGACCATCGACGAGCTTCCGCTCGACTGGTTTTACCGGCCCGGCGTAAAGCTAGATTTCAGGCATTTCCCCGATGGCTATATCGTTCAGCCTGAAGACGTCGAAGCCGAGCTCAAGCGCATCAATTACACGCTACGGCCTCTCGACATTGTCCTCGTAAACACCAAGGCGAGCGAGTATTATGGAACCGAAGAATATCTCTCCCGCGGCATCGGCATGGGCAGAGAAGCCACTCTCTATTTAACCCAGGAACACGGCGTGCGGGTGACCGGCATCGATGCCTGGGGCTGGGACGCACCCTTCTCCCTGCAGCAGGAAACCTACGCCCGGGACAAAGACGCCCTTGCCATCTGGCAGGGCCACTGGGCCGGCATCGAGCAGCCCTATTGCCACATGGAGAAGCTGCTCCATCTCGAAACCCTACCCGATCATGGCTTCATGGTTAGCTGCATGCCCTACAAGATCAAAGCCGCCTCCGGCGGCTGGATTCGCTGCGTCGCAATGCTGTTTGACGACTAAGTATCGCAGAACAACCTTCTTCTCTCAGGAGGAGAGGAAGATAACACCGCACTCAACTCGCTAAAATAAATCGCCCCGCAGGCGCGCGAGCAATGCGATGGCGTCCTGTTCGGAAATATCCTGCACTTTTTCAGCCAACGTGTTGGCCAGTTCGGTGTGTGCCGGGGTCAGGCCGGACGTGTCCACCCTGACCTTGGGGTGGGACAGCCGGGCAAGGCGGTGTATCTCCTCGTAATCATCCCAGATCAGGTTGAAGTACTCGCAGATCTGCACCGCCAGGGCTTCGGACGGGCGCCCACGGTGACCATGTTCCAGCGATGACAGATAGGCGGGCGACAGTTCGAGGTCGGCAGCCATCTCCTTGAGCGTGATGCCGCGGCCAAAGCGCAGGCCACGCACTTTCTCTCCAAACGGGGTCATATGTCCCGATCCCGGTTTCGGCGGAGCAGCACATAGAACGCGCCGTCACGGCCATGTTCCGGCCGCGCACCCGTAAACGCCACGACAAGATCATGACAGGGGGGCTGGTTGAGCCATTGGGGCAGACGCTCGCGCAGGACGCCCGAGCCTTCGCGCGAACCGCGCCCGGTGATCACCAGCACGTTGCGTTTGCCGACGGCCGCGCTCGAGGTGATGAAATCAGTCAGGGCGTGATGGGCGGCATCCTGATGCATACCATGCAGATCGAGGCGGCCTTCGATGGGCAGCTTGCCGCGGCGGAATCGTTCCGCATTGCGTCGATCCATGCCAGTAACGTCACCGGTGGCCAGCGCGCGCGCTGGTTTGGACGGGGGTGCCACTTTCGGCTTTAGTGCAACGGGTTTGTAGGGCTTGGGGGTACCCGGCTTAGGCACTACCTTGTGACCGGCTTTGGCCGCCGGATGCTCGGGGACCGAGCGGCCCTTTTTGATGGGCTTGGTATCGCCCAGCACACGGCGAAACAGATCGTCGTCGTCCTCGCCATCTTCCGTACAGCCGGATGTCATCTAGTGTCTCCCGTCTCTCCCTATACAGGCGCGATTATTCACCGTCGACGATGACGATGTGCAGCCGACGCGGACCATGGGCGCCGAGCAGTAGCGTTTGCTCAATATCACCAGAGCGAGACGGGCCGGTGACAAAGTTCACCGTACGCGGCAGCTGGCCGTTACGGCCCGAATCCGGGTCAGCGGCCTGAGCACGAATGGCGTCCCAGACATCCTCATAGGATTTTGTCACCCGCCCGGCGGGCAGAACCACCACATGGGTTTCCGGCATGAAATTCAAGGTCGAGGGATGATCGAGCCCGGAATACATCGCCAGCGTTCCGGTTTCCGCCACAGCGGCCGGGGCCGAGGTGACGCTGACCTGATCGGCTTCGACCGGTGCCCCACGACGAATCTCAAGCAGCGCGTTGTCAGACCACGGTGCTGCATCCAAGGTGGGATCGGGAGCCATAACGATTTCCGAGGGCAGATTTTCGCTGCGAAGATATTCGCCGACCGCGCCGGGCACGTCTTTCATCGTCGACACATGGGCAACGGTGGCGTGAACTTGTTTAGCCATGGTCTCAAACAGTTCAACCAGCCCAGTAGCATCAAGCTGAGTGCGTTTCGGCACAATGTTACGGGCATGGACGACCATCCGAGCACGCAGTTTTATCGCCGTATCATCGTCCACCGGACCGTCGCGCCCGAGCGCACGACGCAGAGACCCCAGAACCGTTTCGCGGTTGCTCTCACTCATTGCGGGCGCTCCCCGGATTTCCAGCGCGACTGGAAGGTACGACCTTCCGGCGCAGGCAATTCACGATATTTCGTCCAGCCCTTGGCCAGCGGCAGGGACGACAAACGCCCCTTTGTACGGCCCGCCCGGGCGAGCATCCGCATCTGCAGGTTAGTCGCCATCTGATAGAGCTTCGGCCGCTTGGTCACGAAGGCCCACAGGCCCAAGCCCACGCGCGCCGCACCGGGCGAAAGATGCTTTTCGAATTCCTGTTCGCGCCAGTTTCGCATCATTTTCGGCAACGGAATACGTACAGGGCAAACCTCTTCGCAACGACCACAGAAGGTCGAGGCATTGGGCAGGTGACCCGCTTCGTCCACACCCAGCAGCCCCGGGGTAAGCACCGAACCCATCGGCCCGGGATAGACCCAGCCATAGGCGTGTCCGCCAACCGACTGATAGACCGGGCAGTGGTTCATGCAGGCCCCGCAACGGATGCAGCGCAGCATTTCCTGAAACTCGGTGCCGATCATATTGGTGCGGCCGTTATCCAACAGGATGACGTGATACTGCTCAGGACCGTCGGGGTCACCCTCGCGTTTTGGGCCGGTCGACAGCGTCGTGTAGCTAGAGAACTCCTGACCCGTTGCCGAACGCGCCAGCACCCGTAGGATGGTAGCGGCGTCTTCCAATGTTGGAACGATCTTTTCAAGACTGGCCAGCACAATGTGCACCTTAGGGATCAGTTGGGAGAGATCACCATTGCCTTCATTGGTCACGATGATCGAGGAGCCAGTTTCGGCGATCAGCAGGTTCGCACCCGTGATCCCAACTTCGGCTTCAAAATACTTCTTGCGCAGAATGGTGCGCGCTTCGTCGAGCAAGGCTGACGGCTCTTCGATAACGCGATTCGGATCCAGCTCGGTGTGGTTCTCGCGGAAACTGTCTTCGACCTGCGCCTTGGTCAGATGAACCGCCGGTGCGATGATGTGGCTCGGCTTTTCGCCACGTAGCTGAATGATGTATTCGCCCAGATCGGTTTCGACCGGACGAATACCATTCGCCTCCAACATTTCGTTAATCTCGCACTCTTCGCCGATCATTGACTTGCCTTTATTAACGGCCTTGGCGTCAACCGAGCGGCAGATGTCGAGTACGATCTGGCGGGCATCCTCGGCGGTGCGCGCCCAGTGGACCACGCCACCATTCTCAACAACCTTCGCCTCATAGGCTTCAAGATAAAAGTCGAGATGTTCAATCGTGTGGTCCTTGATGTCACGGGACTGGTCACGCAGGTCCTCGAACTCGGGTAGGTTCGCCGCTGCTGTTGTGCGGCCATCAGTGAAATGACCCTTGCTCTTAGTCAGCGCGGCACGAAGGTCCTTGTTGGCGAGCTGTTCGGCGGCGTTGGCCTTGAAGTTACGGCTGGTGGAGACGTTCATGATTTTGCTCCGCCGTCTCTCGGCTCGCCGATTGCCGGTGTGTCAGTCATCCCCGCCAGCACTTCGGCCACATGCCGCACGCGAACGTTCGCGCCATCGCGCTGGAGTTTACCGGCCATGTTCAGCAGACAGCCCATATCGCCAGCAAGCAGAGTTTCGGCACCGGTAGCAATAATCTCTTCGGCTTTGTTAGACACCATGCGGTTCGAAATATCAGGATATTTTACACAGAAGGTGCCACCAAAGCCGCAACACACATTGGAATCCTCGAGCTCACGCAAATGCAAACCCTCAATCCCCTCGAGTAGTTGGCGGGGCTGGCCATAAATACCAAGCTCTCGAAGGCCCGAACAGCTGTCGTGATAGGTGACGGTGCCATCGAAAGCCGCCGTAATATTCTCAACATCCAGCACATCAGTGAGGAAGGAAACCAACTCATGAGTGCGGTTGGCCAGGCCCGTGGCGCGAGAGGCCCAGTCAGGATCATCGATAAGCAGTTCGGGATAGTGCTTCATAATCATGCCCGCACACGAACCCGATGGCGCGACCACATAGTCATATCCCTCAAAGGCCACGATCACCTGTTTGGCGATCGCGATTGTGTCCTTACGATCACCAGAATTATAAGCCGGCTGACCGCAACAGGTTTGGGCTTCGGGAACTTCGACTATGCAACCAGCGTCCTGCATCAGCTTGACCGCCGCGAACCCAACGCTCGGGCGGAACAAGTCGACCAGAC
>JAPKDV010000125.1 GCA_028822385.1 Alphaproteobacteria bacterium | reverse complement strand
CAGGCTGCGCTTCCTGGCTGGTCTGCCATGCCGCCGCTGCGCCGTGCACGGACCATGTTCCGCCTTAACGAGCTGATCCTCCAAAACACAGATGAGCTGGCGGCGATGATCTCCAACGAACACGGCAAGACCATTGATGATGCGAAAGGCGATATCCTGCGCGGTCGTGAGGTTGTCGAGTTTGCTTGTGGTATCCCGCATCTGCTGCGTGGTGATTTCACAGAGGATGTCGGCACAGGGGTGGACGCTTACACAATCCGTCAGGCGGTTGGAGTTTGCGCCGGTATTACGCCGTTCAACTTCCCAGCGATGATACCTCTTTGGATGTTCCCGCTGTCGATTGCCTGCGGCAACACCTTCATCCTGAAGCCGTCTGAGCGCGCGCCATCCTGCCCGACCCGGTTGGTCGAGCTGGCCCATGAAGCTGGTGTGCCCGATGGTGTGGTCAATCTACTCAATGGCGACAAGGAGGCCGTGGACGCGATCCTGACCCATGATGGAATTGATGCCGTCTCTTTTGTCGGCTCGACGCCTGTTGCCTCCTATATATACTCCACGGCCGCCGCGCACGGTAAGCGCGTGCAGGCCCTGGGTGGTGCCAAGAACCACATGGTGGTGATGCCCGACGCAGATATGGATCAAGCGGCAGACGCCCTGATCAGTGCGGGTTATGGCTCGGCTGGTCAGCGTTGTATGGCTGTTTCGGTGGCGGTTGCTGTAGGTGATGGAACCGCCGATGCTCTCGTCGAGAAGCTGACCCCGAAGATTCAGGAGCTCAAGATCGGACCCGGCAATGGCGATGGTATCGAGATGGGCCCAGTGATTACCAAGCAGGCCCATGAGCGCATTCTTGACCTGATCAATCAAGGCGAAAAAGAAGGTGCGACCGTAGTTGTAGATGGCCGTGGCTTTACAATGCAGGGCTACGAAAACGGTTACTTCATGGGCGGCACTTTGTTTGACCATGTGACTGAAGATATGGCGATCTACAAGCAGGAGGTCTTCGGACCGGTTCTCGCGTTGGTGCGCGCGAATGATTATGAGAGCGCCGTCGATCTTGTGAACCGTAACGAATACGGCAACGGCACCGCAATCTTCACCAAGGACGGTGATGCAGCGCGGGACTTTGCCGAGCGTGTACAGATCGGCATGGTTGGGATCAATGTTCCGATCCCCGTGCCGGTGGCCTATCACAGCTTTGGTGGCTGGAAGCGTTCGCTCTTCGGTGACATGCATATGCACGGCATGGAAGGCGTCCGATTCTACACCCGTCAGAAAGCGATCACCTCGCGCTGGCCTAAATCTGGTGTGCGTGAAGGCCACAGCCTGAACATGCCGACGATGAATTAGTCACTGGTCGTTAGCGATTGGCGATGGCGCAGGGATGACAGTGTCCGAACAGCCTAAAATCCGACTTTCTGAGGTCACCCGAGCGTTTGACGGCGTCCGTGCCCTCGACAATGTAGATCTGACCCTGGCGCACCGTCAGTCGCTGGTCTTAATTGGTGGATCTGGTAGTGGCAAATCGCTGCTTCTCAAATGCATCCTAGGGCTGGTTAATCCGGGGTCCGGAGCCATCGAGGTTGATGGTGTCTCGACTATCGGTATGTCTGACAGTGCCCGCATGGACTGGATGAAGCGCTTCGGTGTGCTGTTCCAGCGTCAGGGTCTGTTCGACAGCATGCTGATTTGGGAGAACGTAGCTTTTCGCTTGCTTAATGAGGGTGATCTGAACCGCGCAGAAGCTCGTGAACACGCCATCGCACGTTTGGGGCAGGTGGGCCTGCCCCCCGAAACCGCTGATCTCTATCCCTCAGAGGTCTCCGGCGGTATGCAAAAGCGCGTGGGTCTGGCCCGTGCGATTGCTACTGATCCTGATATTCTGTTCCTTGATGAGCCGACCGCTGGTCTCGATCCTATTATGAGCACCATCATCAGTGAGTTGATCAACGAACGCGTCGATGAGCTTGCAGCGACGGTGGTTTCCATCGTCAGTGATCTCGCCGTGGTGCGAAACATCGCCGACAGTGTGGTGATGCTGCATGAAGGCCGGGTGGTCTGGAGTGGTCCGATCGCCGAACTCGATGAAACCGACAATCCTTATGTTAGGCAGTTCGTCACTCAGTCGGTCGAAGGCCCTATCGAGATGCCGGAACTAGCGAGTTAGGGCTCGGTCTCTAGTCCAAAAATTTTCCAAGCTTCGGGTCGTGACGAGATAGCGTCTCGGCTCCCTCTACGGGAGCATTTTAGGCCGGCAGATATGGTTGTAAATCGGCCACTATCTTCCACGGATTTTTCTTTCCCGATGGCCAGCGAAAATCGCCAGTGGAACACGTCGTCTGAACCGAGGGTATCGACTGCTTCGATTGTCAGTGCCGAGATATGCTGGATTTCAGGATCGGCGTCACTTATTAGTAAAAATTTATCAGGGTCTACGGTTACGGCAAAATGGCTTTAGTTTCCTCTCAAACCTTGGCTAGAGCTCCGGCTATGTTTGAGGAGCCTGTATACTGGATCAGACCGGGTTACTAGAAGATCGAATGGCTTGTCAGCTCCACGGGGTTTGCGTGGAACCTGGTCGGAGCCGATATCCGCATCGAGGATCAGGGGCATTTGGTGGATACGCGCGCGCTCATGGGGCGCTTTAGCCCTCAGACTGCCTTGGCGCCGTAAAACAGCATGGCAGCGTGCTGGGCTTCGGCGAAGAACAGCCAGCGTTCAAGCAGAACGCCAATAACAGTGCCGGCTAGACCTATAAGCGTGGCAATCACGAGCGTGGGGCCGCTAACAGTACCTGCAATAATGAAAGCCAGAACCGGGATAGCACCACCAATGAGGAGTGCGATCATGCGCAGCCGTGCCGCATGCTTGCGGGCGATCTGGAACCCCATTTCACGCATGATGTAGTTTTCGCCGGTATGGGGGGCTTCAAGCTGGCGGACTGTGCCGAGATGCCCCAGTCCGGTTGCGGATTCAGCCGTCGAAACGGGCGCAGCATTGTCGATCCGCTGCCAGTAGAGCAGCTTGAGAGCCCACGCCAGCGAGGTTGCGAGTGTCACGAGCCAGAACCAATGGGATGCCAGCGGATCGAGGATCGTGAGAACTGTGACGATCAACGCGCCGCCGCTGGACATGGCGAATGCCAGATAGACGGGAACCACGGTTGCGTCCGTCCAACGCGGGATTGCCTTGAGGCTGGAATATATCATGCCGGTGCAGGCCACCGTCACTAACGCCATGATACCGGCTAGTAGGCCTGCGATCAGCCAGTTACCTTCGACAGAATTGAAGACGACCCAGCCCAGTGCGAAAAACAGGGCCGGGGCATATGTAACGACGGCAGCAATACCTTCGCGCGACAGCCAGGAAGACCGCCATTGGGAAAGAGCCCGCCAGGCGCGTTCCGGGTGTCCAAGATGGAATGTAGAGGACAGCAGTCCTGCCGTGATTAGCCCAAGTGCGACAGCGAAAGCTGCAATACCTGAGGCTAATCCGGGGCTAACCGCGTTGGCGGCTGCGAGGATCGCCAACCAGACAAGCATGCCGTAACCCGCGCCCGACGCTGTGGTGAAGAAGATAACTGAGTAAGCTGGATACATCGGAAAGTCTCGGCGTGGATTACCGCGACAGCGTGCGATCGACCCAGTCGAGGAACGGACTTCCGGTCCCCCCGGGTGCGGCTGCTGCCGTGCTGGTGGGTGTCGGGCTTGGCGCATTTGAAGTGGGCCGTGCGCGCGGGGGCAGGTACTTGTTGACCGGTTTCATGCCCATTTCCGGCATTAGGTCATATCCGCCTCGTTCTTTTACAAGCTGACTGACATCGGAATTGGGATCACCCAGATCTCCAAAATGCCGTGCGGAAGCCGGGCAGGTCGAGACGCAGGCTGGGACCCGATCGATCTCGGGTAGGTTCTGGTTTTCGATACGGTCGATGCAGAGTGTGCATTTCTTCATCACACCGTCGGAATGATCATATTCTCGCGCACCGTAGGGGCATGCCCAAGAGCAGAGCTTGCAGCCAATGCAGCTGTCCGCATTTACAAGGACGATACCATCGGATTCACGCTTATAGCTGGCCCCGGTGGGACACACCGTGACACAGGCTGGTTCTTCGCAATGGAGGCAACTGCGCGGGAAATGTACTGTCTGGCCTTCGGCTCCGTCACCAGCCTCATAGGTGTGGATGCGGTTGAACCAGACCCCGAGCGGATCTGCGCCATAGGGCTCTTCATCGGTAAGCGGGGCGGAATGACCGCCGGTATTCCATTCTTTACAGTTCACCGCGCAGGCGTGACAGCCGACGCAAATATCGAGATCAATGACCAGGCCGAGCTGCTGCTTACCTGTCTGCTGGGGGATGCTGGTCATGTGTCTTCTCCCCCACGGCTGCGTCGCCAGTTACCGAGCGGCAGGAAACGCGCGCCGTAGCGAGATTTTGTCTTGGCTTTTTCAACGCCAGGGGCACGAGGGACAGCGATTTTCTGGCCGTCACCCAGTTCGACGTTGTCATCCTTGATTACCCGTACCCGCAAATCGAACCAGGCCGCCTGGCCGGTGATCGGGTCAGTGTTGGTAAAGCGATAGCCGTCTTTGGGAGGCAGCAGATCGGTGATCAGGTGATTGAGCAGGAAGCCCTTGTTGGATTCGGGGGCATCCTTAGAAAGGTTCCAGGCACCCTTTTTCTTGCCGATGGCGTTCCAGGTCCACACCGTATCGGTGTTGCAGCCCTCCATCAGCGCCAGGATGGCCCCAGTTGAGCCGTAGGGGCTTTCAACGCGGACCTTGTCCCCGTCGGCAAGGCCCATGCCTTCGGCGGTCTTGCGGTTCATGTAGAGTTTGTTCCAGCCATGGATCTGCCGCAGCCAGGAGTTCTGTGAACCCCAGGAGTGGTACATGGCCATCGGACGCTGGGTCAGGGCGTGGATCGGGTAGGCGGCCGGGTCCGAGTGGCTATCCTCAAAGGGGGCATACCAGATGGGCAACGGGTCAAAGGTTTCGGTGATACGCGAGCGATATTGTTCGGGTGGCACCACATCGCCGAAACCCTGACCGGCCAGTTTGAAGCGCTGCATTGGCTCGCTGTAGAGTTGCAGGACGATTTGCTCGGCAGAGGGGATCCATCCCATCTCTGCGGCGTGGTCGAGATATTCGCGGTTGGAGTGCTTAAAATAGCGCTGGCTGGGGGTGAACTTCCCCTTCCAGAAAGCGCCGTTCTCGACATAACGATCAAGTTGGTTTGGATTAGGCGTGCCCTTTCCGTGTGAATCTTCGTTTTCACCGCGCCAGCCGGCCAGTGGGCCAACACCGGGTGTGCGCTCATGATTGGTTAGATAATCCGGGTAACCACCCGGGAATTTAGCGCTGCCATCCTCGGTGACAAAGGCCGGTAGACCCAGACGCACACCGAGTTCGATCAGCACATCCTGAAAGGGGCGTACATCCCGGTCGGGTGCAATTACCGGCTGACGGATAGCATCAGCTGGGCCATCAGCATCGCTGATCGGCCTGTCGAGGAGGCTGATGCAGTCCCAGCGTTCCAGATAGGTGGTGTCGGGCAGTATAAGGTCAGCATAAGCCACCATCTCCGACTGGAAGGCGTCGGAATAGATGATTTTGGGAATCTTGTATTCACCGGTCTCCGGATCGGTGTCGGTGAGCATCTTAATGGTCTCGGTTGTGTTCATCGATGAGTTCCAGCTCATATTCGCCATAAACATGAACAGAACATCAATGGTGTAGGGATCGCCCGCCCATGCGTTGCGGATCACCGTGTGCATCATGCCGTGGGCAGCAATCGGCGCGTCCCAAGAGTAGGCTTTGTCGATGCGCAGGGCTTTGCCATCATCATCAACCAGCAGGTCTTCCGGTGCGGTCACAAAGCCCAGGGGAGGGCCTGCCATCGGTGTGCCCGGGGCTACCTGATGCGTCTTGCCTGCAGGCTTGGGCCCCGGAGGTGCGGGACGCGGGAAGGGCGGCTTGTAGCGGAACCCGCCGGGACAATCGATGCTTCCCAGCAACAT
>JAPKDV010000124.1 GCA_028822385.1 Alphaproteobacteria bacterium | reverse complement strand
CCGAATTCCTCGACAAATCAAACCAGGCATGCGTTTTTCAGCAGCCTGCTAGAACTTTCCGCCCTGCGCCAGCAATCTAAGGAAAGCCAACTTTCCTTAGAATGTTGCTCGAACCCACAGTTTCCTTGAGCTCAACCTTCCGATCAGTTCCGCGTATATTCGGAAACCCAGTATCTTCTGAAGATCGCAATCTGATGTTGGGTCCGGGCGACGCTGCAAGCGAACATTTAGGCATAAGGTCCGCTCGTATAAGAAATTCAGAAGTCGAAGCCTCGCCCGTTTAGGGATCATGTGTGCCAAAGTCGTCGTCCCCAACATCCTTAAGTGTTCGTGATCTGGACGTATCCTGCCGAAGATATTAAGCTCGGACTTGCGGATGGCTAGGTCCGGGAAGCGCCTTGATATTCAACCCTTAGCGTATATTCTGGAAAATATGTTCGTACCGCTCGCCCCCAGCTATAGAAGGCCAAGCCATGAAGAATGAATTTGAGAAAAATGGCTATTACGTCCTCAGGAATGTCCTGACAAACTCGGAAGTGGACCGTCTCGCAAGGCCGATCTGTGCTGCCTTTAACAATGGCGATTACGATACCTACCAGGAGGGGTCTGCCTATCCATTGCCGGGCAACCATTCAATGGGCCCGAGGGTTTTGGAAGAACATCCCGAAATCGCGGAACTGAGCCTCGCACACCCTGCAATCGTGGCGGCGGTCCAGGAGCTCTTCGGCGAGCCGGCAACATTGGCGCAATATTGGTCAATTATGCGTCCACCAGGCGCAGGCGTCAGCGACAAGCCGTTCGTCAAGGGCAGCACCGCCCATTACGATTACAAGCCTTGGCGCTGTGTCGGCTCTTACGTCAAGTGGATGTTTGCGGTCGTCCCGTTCGTTGATTACACGGAGACTGCCGGCCCACTCGTCGTATCTCCCGGCTCACACCTTGAAACGAGCCTACTGCCGTCGAATGGGCGTGTGCATCAGGTCGACGCCGCCCAGGTCCCGTCTCCGAACGAAATTACGCTGGTAGACCCGTCACTGAAAAAGGGCGATGTCGTCTTGATGAATGGTTTCCTATGGCATGAGGCCCGCCCCAACTACGGTAACTCTGATCGCTGTGGGCTTTACATGAAGTTCCACGCAAAATCATCGCCTCCCGCCTGCGGGCCTACGATCTACCCGTCTGCCGTTCATGACATTTTGTCGGATGACGTTAAGCACCTCGTGCCATACCACCGGGGTGACGGGAGGTACGCCGCAGTTCGTGACGAGCCCGTCGGCGGCATCGACGAGGCGCGACTGGTGATCGAAGATAGTGATGAAAAAGTGCTCGTCCTAGGAAACGACACCGATGGCTGGCAGCTTCCGATGTTTGCAGCCGCGGAAGACCCATCAGCCCATATTCTGGACGTCTGCAATGTAATGGGTTCCCTCGTCACGCAAACGCACGATCAACTGGGATTGCAATTGCCGTGGCTCAGCTGGATCGTCGACCTCTCCGAGCCGGTCCCCGATCACGCTCCTGGCGGCGACACTGAGGAGTGGCGATGTCGGGTCTACGGCCATCGGCTGCAAACCGCTGCCCCAGAGCTCAAATCGGCAAATGATATAACGCCCCAACATCGCTGGATGTCGGCGGATGACCTTGAAGAGGTTAATTCAGCCGGACTATTGGAATGTGGACCGGGCGTGCTGAAATGGCTGCACATGTGGCAGAAAGAGGAAGATGAGGACGGAAGTCCTGTCACCAGAAGCTTTGGCGTGCCCTCCACCGATGTCGAGTATTATTCGTTCAACAAAAATGGAAACCCGAAAGGTATCTATCGTATCGGGGAGTTCGACGAAAACGGCCGGCCTACGCCCGCCGCTCTCAGCTAAAGGTACAAATAATCAGATTGGTTGGAGGTGGCTAAATCGCTCCGCTCGTTCGGAAACCCGCGATAGCGTCTTCGTTAAAGCCGAGTTCGCCAAGAATGTCATTATTGTGTTGGCCGACCATTGGGGGCGGGGACGCGACGCTCGGCCCGTCGTGGCCTAATTTGAAGCCCAAATTCACCGCATGAAAATCGCCTGTAATTCCAGGCGGCGGTGGTAGCGGTTGAAACATCTCGCGATGTGTTAGTTGCGCATCGTCGCGCAGTTCCCTTACTTGTTTGTTCTTACTGGCTGGAACGCCTGCCGCGTTCAACCTTCGTTCCCAATTTTCTGCGGTGTCGTTGGCGAATGCCTCTGTCATCAAGCGCGAATATTCGGTTGCATGTGCAATGCGCGCCTCGCTGGTTGCGAAGCGTTCGTCTTCAGCCAAATCACCTCGGCCAATTTCATGCACCATGGCTGCAAACTGGGTTGCCGTGACGGCAGCGACCGTCACAGTGCCATCGGCTGTAGAATACACTGAAGAAGGCCCCCCTGTGCCCGGTGCGCCGTTTCCCGAAATTTGCGGATCAACATCATAGTTGAGAGGTAGTCCGACCATCGGGCTCATCAATGAGACCGCCGTGTCCAACATGGAAACATCCACATAGTCTCCTTGCCCAGTCTGCGCACGTCTATAGAGCGCACTGGCGACCGCGAATGCTGCGTTCATACCAGTTGTCATGTCGCACATCCAAAAGCCAACTTTCGTTGGTCCCGTCTCCGGGTAACCAGTGACCGACATGATTCCAGAAGCCGCTTGAATGACCGGGTCATAGGCAGCTGCATGCGAACGAGGTCCACTTTGCCCGAAACCGGAGATGGAACAATAGACGAGCCTATGGTTTAGCGTTCGCATGCGTTCTTGTCCGAAACCGAGCTTTCCCATAGTGCCCGCTTTGAAGTTTTCCACGAGCACATCGGCACGCTCGACCAGGCGCTCGACAATCGGACGTGAGGCGCTGTGTTTAAGATCCAAACTCAAGCTTCGTTTACCAGAGTTGACGGCTGATGAGAGCGCCGACATTCCGGCTGCCGCACTTTCAGGCGTCGGCGTTAACAATCCGCGCCCTTGATCGCCGCCGTTGGGATGTTCGATTTTGATTACTTCGGCACCGAGTAGCGCCATCTGGTACGTCGCATAGGGCCCTGCAAGGACCTGAGTAAAATCGACCACGCGAATGCCAGCAAATGGTTGAGCCATACAACGTCTCCAGGAATGTCGTCTTTGATAAGGACAAATTTGATGAGGTGCTCAGCCTAAAGGAGGCGATAGACGAAGCCAATCGACAAGCGTGTGCGGAATTCCGATGAGAGGCGAACAGGCAGCCAGGGCCTTCCTCCCCTTACGGTGTCCCGCCGTGTGTCCGGATGAACCTGCGCACCCGGTTGATCGTGCGTTCCTTCAATGGCTGGCGGTGCGTGGAAACGGTTCGGATGGATGTCGCTTTCGGAGATCAGTTTGATATTACCGACTATTTACCCCTGGTGGTATAGCGAGCATGGCAAATCCAAAATCTAACGAAACTATAATTATGTTAGATTCCCGCTGAAACCCGCAGTTTCCTTAGACTGAACCTTCGGATCATTTCTCAGCAAACTCGGAAACCTAATTTTTTCTGAAGATCGCAATCTGATGTTGGGTCCGGGCGACGCTGCTGCAGAAAGTTGGTGGAGAATATCTGTTTATAGGGGCGAAGCGGAAGTGAGCGCGGCGACGGTTTAGGGACCATGTGTGCTAAAAGGCGACATCAGGCGACTAATCCGAGAGTATGGATTCCCCCAACCGAGATCGCTACACTCAGGTCTATGGCAAAGGTGGCACAACGTAGGCTAATGACAATCGTGACGGCAGACATGGCCGGTTGGGGATTTTAAGGATAGCCGTGCACGTTCAGGTGACCCGAATTTTCGCGCCGTTACTGCGCCGATGGGAATGCCTGCCAGGCAATGTCCGTGGTGCGCTGTGGATGCTGTTGGCAGGGGTCGGTTTTACTGGCATGACGGTGTGCATCAAAGTCTCGGCGCAGACGATACCTATATTTGAAATCATGGCATTACGCGCCATTTTCGCCTTGCTCGTCATTTCGCCGGCGATCCTCCGTGCGCCACGTGGCTTTTTTCACACCGAACGCCCCGGCGCCCATGTGCTGCGCAGCCTGTTGGGGATCTGCGGTATCACTGCGATGATGCTCGCATTGGCTCACCTGGATCTGACGTTGGCCACGACGCTCGGTTTCACCCGCACGCTGTTCATGATCCTTTTGGCGCTGTTGTTCCTTGGCGAGGTCATACGCTGGCGTAGAACGTTGGCCACCGGCATCGGCTTCCTCGGCGTCGTCTTGTGTATACAACCCGGCGCTACCGGCTTCGATCCATGGACCATTGTCGGCGTGGTCGCTGCGCTTTTCGCGGCCGGGGTAACGACGATGATCAAACGTTTGACATCTACAGAGCCGCCGCTTCGTATTTTGGTGTGGTCGTATCTCATCATCGGGCTGATCGCCGTGCTTCCCACTGCGATGATATGGAAGACGCCCTCCTTCGGTGAACTCGGGATCATCGCGCTCATGGGTCTGTTCTCCGCGTGGGGACAGACCTGCATGGTGCACAGCCTCCGGGTTGGCGAGGCAACCGCAGTCGCGCCGTTCGAGTACAGCCGTCTGTTGTTTGCCGCCGTAATCGGCATGCTGTTCTTTGCCGAGCAGCCTTCGTTGCAGACGGCGCTCGGCGCGGCTGTCATTGTCGGCAGCACGCTGTACATCGCGGTGCGTGAAGCGCGGCTAGGAAAATGAGTGCAAAAGGCCTAACACCTCAACGATTCAGACGCCCCGCATCGTTTCGGGCCGCCCCAGCTTGATGGCATGAAGCTCGGAGCCAGTTTAATACCCGACATCAGCCGATTTCTGGACTAGGCTCGATAAGTACCGATTGTGTTGAAAAAGTCTTTTTTCGGTGCCGTTTGAAAAATCTCAGCGCCGTGAGTCAACGATCAGAAATTTCGGCTGGGGGGACAGTCGTCCGACCCATTTTTCTTCGTATGAAGCTCTGAGTAATGCGCACCCAGCATTCAGATGATACCCGCGGCGCAACTGACGTTCGCCGAATAATCGGCCTCTCAAATTTTCGGACTTTTTCAACACAATCTACCCACTCCAGACATCATTGCCTCTGCAGAACGGAGTGGTTCCTGAGTTGCATATGCCTTTTTTCAGCGGCCTGCGAGATTATTGATCCTAGTTCAGGTCATGTTTTTCGGGTCGCTTCACGCGACTTCGATGAAACATGACCTGATCTAGTCGATGTTATTCGCCCAGCGCTTTCAACACTTTGGGCGGCGACATCGGCAGTTCATAGAGGCGTTTGCCGGTGGCGTCGGCAATCGCGTTAGAAATCGCTGCCAGGGACGGTACCAGCGAGATTTCGCCGACGCCCTTCACCCCATAGGGATGATCCGGATTGGGTATTTCGACCATCACCGCGTCAATCGCCGGCAGGTCAGAAGCAACCGGCATGCGATAGTCGAGGAAGCCTGCGTTATCCAGGCGGCCGTTTTTGTCATAGATGAACTCTTCGTTCAACGCCCAGCCAATGCCCTGGGCGACACCGCCCTGGATCTGGCCTTCGACATAGGCCGGGTGGATCGCCCGGCCAACATCCTGGCTGGCGGTGTAGCGCAGAATTTTGACATGCCCGGTTTCCGGATCGACTTCGACATCGACCATGTGGGCGCCGACCACACCCATGTGACCGGTCGTGTTCTTCGACACAGCCGCCAGGATCGGCCCACCGGTCGCTATCGCTTTCTTCGCCAGTTCCGGCAGGGTGAGCGGGTCAAATTCACCGGCGTTCGGGCCGGCCGGATGCGCCGCGCCATCGCGCCATTCGACAGCTTCCACCTCAATGCCCCAAATGCCCGCCGCCCGGGCCATCAAGGTATTGATGACTTGTTCGGCGGCCTCGTTGACCACAATGCCGGCCGCGAAGGTCACCCGGCTGCCGCCGGTAACGGCGCTGATGCCGACATTGTTGGTGTCGCCGATCTGCGCTTTAACCTTGCGATAGTCGATGCCCAGTTTCTCGGCCACGATGTTGACCATTGAGGCACGGCTGCCCCCGATGTCTGGGTGCCCGGTGATCACCAACGCGGTGCCATCCTCGTTGATGTTCAACTGGGCGCTGGACT
>JAPKDV010000123.1 GCA_028822385.1 Alphaproteobacteria bacterium | reverse complement strand
CACAAACGCTGGCCGGAACCCCGCGAATTTAGCTGCGCGCGGCGCATCACCCATGACCTTAACCTGAAAACCGATTAGCGTCCGCGCCAAAAAAAACCACGCTATGACGGCCAGAATCAGCGCTCCAAATACACCCCAATGGAGTGGAGCTAAGCTACCTATACCAGGAAAGTTGACATGCGGAATTAGCGCGGCCTGCTCATACATTGGTGTTATCGGAAAACCAAAAGACATTGGGTCACGCCAAGGCCCGCGCACCGTCCAATCGATGAGCAGGGCAGCAACATATGTAAGCATCAGCGAAACAAGTATCTCATTGGTGTTGAAACGTGTCTTAAGCAACGCCGGTATCATTGCCCAAAGCATTCCTCCGACAATTCCAGCGAGGATCATCAGAGGCATCATAATTGGCGTAGGAAGCCCCGGGAAAGTCAGCGCGACCCAGCCGGAAAATAGGGCACCAAGAATCATCTGACCCTCGGCGCCGATGTTCCACTCATTAGCCCGATAAGCGAAGGCGAGGCCCGTCGCAATGATAATCAGCGGACAAGCCTTCACAAACAGGTCGGCGACCTGCTCCGGCCGAGATATAGGCGCAATAAAGAACTGGTAGAGAGCATCGCCCGGATTATAACCGAGAAGCGCAAAGATCACTGCCCCGATAAGGAGTGTCAACGCAATCGCAACAAGCGGCGTTAACAGTATCATTAACAGCGATACAGAATTGCGTGGTTTTAGAACGATCATGAGTAAGCTGCCACCATGGCAGTAGTAGATTCACCTCCACCCATAAGTAGTCCAACCGCGTCCGGCGTCACCTCAGCTGTTACCATGGCCTCGGATAAAGAACCTTGATAGAGAACAGCAACCCGGTGGGAAATAGCAAAAATCTCCTCGAGGTCTTGCGAGATAATAACGATCGCAGAACCGGCTGCCGCCATCTCCAGCATCGCTTTTCGGATAAAAAGCGCAGCACCAACATCAACGCCCCAGGTCGGCTGTGACACAATGAAAACGGCGGGCTGCCTCGAAATATCTCTACCAACAACAAATTTCTGCAAGTTACCGCCCGATAGCGCAGACGCCATTGGGTTTTCGCCGGGAAGACGCACGTCAAAGGTTTTTGAAATATCCGCAGACATACGACGTATCTTCGTTCGGTCGATAACGCCATTGCGAACTACCTCGCCAAGGGAATGGGCGGTGAGCAGTGTATTTTCGGCAAGAGTCATGCCTGGGACCGCGGCATGGCCGTTACGCTCTTCGGGAACAAAACCAAACCCAGCTCGCCGGCGTCGCGACGGTCCGTAATGGCTAACATCGCGGCCCTTTATATGAATGACATCCCGCGCCCGGCCGCACCACTCACCGGTAAGCGCTTCCATTAACTCATCTTGGCCATTTCCTGCTATGCCAGCGATCGCAAGAATTTCTCCAACGCGTGAATCAAAGCTGACGTTATGTAGCGGTGTTGAAAATGACGTTGACCTAGGGCGTTCGAGGCCACGCACAGCAAGCTGGATTTTTGATAATCCGGGCGGGACACCCTGCCGGGTAATATCGCCCACACTGCTACCCACCATCATTTCGGCCAGCTGCTTGCTTGACTTTTCGACTACTTCAACAGTGCCGACGTTACGGCCGCGGCGCAAAACGGTCGCGCGCTCACATAGCGTACGGATTTCTTCGAGCTTGTGGGAAATGAAAAGGATAGAGACACCAGCCTCGGAAAAACGCTTAAGAACCTGAAAGAGCTGGTCGGTTTCTTGTGGCGTTAGAACCGATGTTGGTTCGTCCATGATCAGAAGCGCGGGATCCTGAAGCAAACACCGGACTATCTCGACACGCTGCTGCTGCCCAACAGACAGGTTATAGACCCGCGTATCAGGATCGACCCCAATTCCATATTCAGCCGACACCTTACGAACTCGCTCCGATAGATCAGAAACTAGCTCCTCGGGAGGCAGCGCCAACGCTATATTCTCAACAACCGTTAGCGCTGGAAACAGCGAGAAGTGCTGGAACACCATGCCAATCCCAAGTTCTCTGGCATGCTGCGGGCTGCGGATCTTTATCTGATTTCCACGCCATTCTATTTGGCCAGCATCGGGCTGAAGAAGCCCGTAGATTAATTTCACGAAGGTCGACTTACCAGCACCGTTCTCACCGAGGAGTGCATGGATTTCACCTTGATTAAGGCTAAAGGAGACATCGTCGTTAGCTGTAAAGTCGCCGAAACGTTTATAAATTCCCGCTGCTCGGAGAAGGGGCGGCGCAGGTGAAGGAAGCTTCTGATTGGATGATAAGGTCATAGCTAACTGTTCAAAATTTCCGCTTCGGTTGACACTAAGTGATGGAAGGATGAAATCCAGTACTCTCGTTAGAGGTCACCTTCTTGAACTAAACTAAGGCCTTACTGTAGTTATTTCTGGGGTTTTAACGGGGAGGATCACGCATGATGGTAAATAAATACGATTGCGCCGACATCCCATAACTGCCCTTATTTTCGATTCAGGGGTAGAACACCAGTATTAGAGCATAGATTAACAATTAACCTATGAGCGGCTAAAAAACTTCATATTCTGATGCGACTGACACTTGTAGGTCAACTATCGCGTAGGTGAGCGCTAAAGCACCCGTGACTGTCAATCCAAATAGAATAGTCCAGCCCATGCGAAATTGAGCATCACACTCAAGAGCGCGAAATCACGAAATCGAATTTCTTGGCAACATTTTGGCAACGAAAAAGCAAAAAAGGCCTCTCAGTGTGGAGACTATTTCGGCTAAGTCATTGAAAACGAATGGCGTCCCCAACGGGATTCGAACCCGTGTCGCCACCTTGAAAGGGTGGTGTCCTAGGCCTCTAGACGATGGGGACGTCGGGGCCGTGTAAAGCCGACACGGCATAGCCGCCGCACGGCACGAAATCAAGGGGTTTGCGCGGGTGTTTTGACCCTATTTCATCGAGTGCGTTGATTGGTCCGGGATGATATGCGTTTCACAACGATTTCGAGACCGGACAAGCCCTTGCCAGCATCACCCGATAGCTTCACCGAATATCTCCGTCAGACGCACCTTGTCACTTGGCAGAACGCCACGAACAATCGTTTCACAGACGAGCTTGTCTCTGATTCAATCGACCCGAAGGTCTATGCCCGCTATCTGACACTCGACTATGCCTTCATTGACGGACTGGTCGCGACATTCGGTCATGCGGTTGCCGTCGCACCAGGAATGCCTGCAAAGGCCAGATTTTCTGGATTCCTTGCGATGCTCACCAGCGAGGAGAACGACTACTTCCTACGGACTTTTAAGGCCTTTGGTTTGCCGGCACCTAACTTTGAGAATCCGGTCTTGCATCCGGTGGTTGACGACTTCAATGCCCTGATGGCCCAGCAACGAGCTGCCGGGTCCTATCTCGACGTGTTGGCCGTGCTAGTCTCGGTGGAATGGGTCTACCTACAATGGGCCACAGACGCCGTTGAAAGCGGCGCACGAGCACCCGAGCGCTTTTATATTTCGGAATGGATATCCTTACACGCTGATCCGGCATTCGCGGATTTCGTCAACTGGATGCGTTCGGAACTAGATCGCGAGGCCGCGCAGGCTGATGACTGCGCACGGGCGCAGGCCGAAGCCGCATTCGTTAGAGCCCTAGAGCTCGAAATATACTTCTTTGCCGCGCCCTACGAGGATTGCTAGTAGGTGCGACACCCCTAATCGCCGCGTCTCGGCTTGACCCGGACATCTCATAACAAACCGAGACGACATACACAGATCAAGTCTGCGCGTATCGATATTCAGTGAAAATTCCTCAATCGTCAGACCCGCGCGGCATCATCGATGATAAACTGAACATCGTTCTTGCCCTGCCAGTTGTCGGCGCGAATCTTGCCTGCCAGTTTTAGGCCCAGTCCGCTCTTGTCAAGCAATGCATCTCCCAGAGGCTCACCCACTGCGCGGAATGCGATGGCCTTCAGTCGTCCCCCACTGCTGTCTGTGAGGAAACACCGCACATGATTGGCACCCACCACATCGGCCTTGGTGACCCGAACGGATGTGAATGCAAAACGCGGCTCGGCATTACCGGATCCGAACGGCGCCAGTTTTTCCAATGCCTCTGCAAATTCTGGTTTCACGCCGGACAGGGCCATCGCACCGTCAATGCGTAAGGTGGGCACAACCGCGTTGCTGGACACCTCCTGTGACACTCGCTCATCCATGAAAGCGCATAATTCATTTAACTTTCTGCGATCTACCGTCAAGCCCGCGGCCATCTTGTGACCGCCACCATTGAGCAGCAGGCCTGCCTGCCGTGCCGCAATCACGATGCTGCCCAGATCCACCCCTTCGACAGAACGCCCCGAGCCCTTGCCTGTATCGCCGTCCAGACTAATGACAAAGGCAGGACGGTTGAAGCGTTCCTTCAGACGGCCGGCAACAATGCCGATGACGCCGGGGTGCCACCCCTCACCCGCAGCCCGGATCATCGCAACCGACAGGTCGGAGTTTGCGACCTGCTCCATGGCCTCTTCTTGCACACGGGCCTCGATCTCTTTCCGTTCGGTATTGTAGCCATCCAGACGCTGCGCAATTTCCACTGCTTCCGTTTCGTCTTGGGTCATCAGGAGCTGTGCTCCCAGGGGAGCTTCCCCAACACGGCCTCCCGCGTTCACCCGTGGCCCTAGCAAGAACCCAGCATGATACTCAGACAGTTTGGAATCAACTCGCGCCACATCGGCAAGCGCTACAAGACCGAGGTTACGACGACGGGCCATGACCTTCAGGCCCTGATTGACAAAAGCACGATTCACGCCGATGAGCGGCACAACATCGCAGACTGTCCCAAGTGCCACCAGATCAAGCAACGCCAGCAGGTCGGGCTCCTTGCGACCCTGCTCTTTGTACCAACCGCTCTCGCGCAACAGCCTGTTGGTGGCAATCGCATAAAGGAAGCAAACACCGACAGCAGCCAACGCTCCCTGCCCGCTGGAGTCATCAAGGCGATTCGGATTGACCACGGAAATTGCGCGCGGCAAGGCCGGTTCGGCGACATGGTGGTCCACAACCACAACATCCAGTCCTGCATCACCAGCAGCCTCCAACGGCTCGAAGGCCGTGGTTCCGCAATCCACAGTGATCACAAGCTTGATACCCTCTGCACGTAACCGCAGCATCGCGGGGGTGGTAGGGCCGTAGCCTTCAACAATGCGATCAGGAATGTAGACTCGGGCGGGAACGCCGACCGCAGATAGAAACCGCGCCAGCAAGGCCGAGGACGTGGCCCCATCAACGTCATAGTCACCAAATATCGCCAGCGCCTCAGAGTTGCGGATTGCAGCGGCCAAACGTCCGGCAGCCACATCCATCCCAATAAGACTTGCCGGGTCCGGCAAGGCGTCACGCACGGTTGGATCCAGGAACTGATCCGCGCCGTCGAGGTCTATACCCCGCGCGGCCATGACCCGGCCCACGATCTCAGGAACACCAAGACGTTGTGACAGGGCCAGCCCGGCCCGTTCATGAGATTGACGTAAAACCCAGCGCCGGCCCGTCACCGATCGATCCACCAAGGTGTCTGAAGCAGACGCGTCTCCTCTAATCGGTCCTACCGTGCTGATCATCGCGCGATCAGTCGTCGAAGACCGTCTTACGATCAGAATTGTGCTTGGTGACCACTTCACGAACCGTTCCAGTGATCGAACGCATCACGATCGAGTGGGTTTCTAAAATACCAGGGCTGCGACGCACACCTTTCAGCATGGCGCCATCGGTCACTCCGGTTGCACAGAAGATAACGTCACCCGATGCTAGGTCGTCGAGACCGTAAATACGATCTAGATTTTCGATACCCAGCTTGCGAGCTCGGCCAATCTCGTCTTTATTACGGAACAGCAACTGTCCCTGCATCTGGCCACCAATGCTCTGCAGTGCGGCTGCCGCCAACACACCTTCCGGTGCACCGCCGCTGCCGAGATACATATCGATGCCACTATCTGGGTCGGACGTCGCCATGACCCCGAAGATATCACCATCAGCGATCAGGAAAATGCGGGCGCCAGCATCACGCACCGCTGCGATCAAACCTTCATGACGCGGACGGTCAAGAATGCAGACAG
>JAPKDV010000122.1 GCA_028822385.1 Alphaproteobacteria bacterium | reverse complement strand
TTTTTAAGAAGTCCCTCTTAAAAGTCCCTAAACCCTGAACCAAGTACCCCCCCTCAAACGATCCACGGTATAACGTAGGTTGCGCTTTGGGCGAAGAAATTCGCTATTGATAATTCAAGTGGGAAGCGTTGTAAGGTAACTGCATGATAAAAGTGCTTGTTTTCCTATTGCTGCTAATGGCCTCACCCGCTCTCGCGGACACCATCATGGGCTTACCGCGCATTGTGGACGGCGACAGCCTCGTGATTAACGGTGCAAAAATTCGGCTGCATGGCATCGACGCGCCCGAGCGCAACCAGACCTGCGGGAGCGAGCCAAACCGATGGGATTGCGGGCGGCAATCGTCTAGGGCGCTCGCCGAGATGATCGACCGCGCGCCAGTCATCTGTCACGAACGCGACGTGGACCGGTACGGCAGGATCGTAGCTGTCTGCACGGTCGGTGACGTGCTGCTAAATGCCCGGATGGTGGCCGAGGGTTGGGCTGTCGCCTATCGGCAATATTCAAAGGATTACATTAGCGAGGAAGATCAGGCCCGCACGGGCGGTCGCGGAATATGGTCGGGCGAGTTCGTCAGGCCAGAGGATTGGCGTCGTGGGCAGCGCACCACTCAACATCGTGCTGAACCCAGCCACCATCTGCGTGACATTCCCGACCGGAACTGCAGCGACTTCAGGACGTGGCAGGAAGCCCAGAGATTCTATAAGTTGGAGGGTCCGGGCGACCCGCATAGGCTTGATGGCGACCGTGACGGCATCGCTTGTGAGGGCCTAAAGCGCTAACCCCGCACTTCCACTGTGACCAAACCATTTGATGCGGTTGTGCATGTTCCTGATATGTAAATCAGTGGGTTGGAAAAGAAGTGGGGCACGGTCTCAAGTGAACTCTGGGTTGGATGGGCAACAATACCTGGCCGATTAACCGTAAATTTACAGGCTACTCTCCAACGTCGGTGAGTGGCGGGGCGATCACTGTGTTCCAGGCATTGGTCTCAATCGCAGTGTTTTTAGCTGGATCGCGGACGATATTCATTGGATCCTTCCCCTGCCGCATCCGGTCTATCGACTGATGCAGCAGCCGACGCAGCATGACGATACCGTTATCCGCGAGCGTTAGGTTTTCCAGCGCATGAACGGCGATCGGGCGTTGGCTTTCCTGAGCCTCCATGTCATCGGGGAAGCGCTGCCGCTCCGTGAAGGTGCGCTCACCGCGACGAGCGCTGGGCGATGCGCGGTTAAGTGGGGCTCCCTCGGGACTGGTCGTGTCGGTACGGGGCCGCCAGTCAGGTTCGGGGATGCCGTCTCGGGCAGGCCAGGCGGCGATCGTGAAGGCTCGCACGTGCTCGTCATCAACCGGAACCGCCCAAGACACCTCGCTGCATCGGTCCTTATTTTTCGGTCGTTCTCCGGTCTCATGGATATTAGAAACCAAAAAGATATTGGGCAGCACGCATTCGGCGTAGCGTTCCAGCAGGTTTCCGTTGGGCAGATTGCTAACCAGCCTGTATCGAACGCCGAGCGAGGTGCGCTCGAAGGAGATGTCGGGCCGCTCGCCATGCAGGAGTGCGCCCTCGAAACGGCCGAGCCCGACCTGCTGGTGAAGGACCACCAAATGCCACGGATCGACCACGTTTTCAAAATGCTGCAGCCAGTTGCAGTCGCGCACGAAGCCAATTGAACTGTCATCCCACATCCGCATTCCGCGTAGCACGACATCGTCTCGGTCGCGGGTGTCGAGGATGTCGTAGATCGGGAACACGGGTTGCTTGGCGGGCGGCCCCATATAGATAAACACCAAACCGCCGAATTCGTGCACCGGATAGCCTGGCAGCCTCACGTCCATGCGCTCGGCATAGCCCGGCTGCTCGCATGGCATGTCGATGCACTTGCCCTCGGTGTCATAGAGCCAGCCATGATAGCAACAGCGGATACCCTCCGCTTCGATCCTGCCGTACTCCAGGGACGTGCCGCGGTGGGCGCAGTGCGGATCGAGGCAGCCGATCCGGCCCGTGCCGTCTCGGAACAGCACCAGGTCCTCGCACAGGATGCGAACCTTAAGCGGCAAGTCCGTGAGTTCGTCCGATACGCAGACCGGCTGCCAATAGCGGCGCATCAGCTCGCCCATCGGCGAACCGAGCTCGACATGGGTGAGCTCGACATCCTCGGCCGGGACCTCATAGCCATAGCGTGACTCCATAATCGGGCCTCCTTGTTATTTGAGCACGATATTCTGCCACATCATCCAGTGTTTCGCGAAGAGTTCTGACGCGGCTCTCGCCGGTGCATTAGAGCAGTTCTCCCCTAACCTGCGCCGAAATCAATCTGGCGGTACGGGATGAGGAGCACTTTTGTAAAACATATGCTGCCACAATATTTCCATATTATTGGCGCATTTATGCCTCATTCCATCACTACCAACAGTCCCGTGTCGACGGGGCAAACGATTCAACTCCCCAGGCACGGGGGCTAATCCAGACCTCCCGTGCCGCTCTAGTTGCGGTGGTCGGTCTCCAGCCGCCGCAACTTTTTTGCAGTTTATTGGATCAACGTCACGATGGCCTATCAGATAATCAAGACCCCGCCCGGACCCGAGAGGCGTGTTCCGTGGGCCAAGACCAGAGCTCCGGAATGCGCGGACTATATGGGCAGGGCGCATAAAACGCCGACACTCCACGTTACCGCCGTGACCATGCGCAAACCGGAATCGAAGCCGATCATCTTCTGCCTGGCGGTTCACACGACGGATGATCACAACATCGACACTACGGTCCGCGAAGCCGCCGTTACTTACACTTCGATTTTGCCAAAAATTTAGACGTTAGAAGGTCTCTATCGTCGGCGTCATGGCTACATTCTTGGACTATGCTGCACAAAGTAAAACCACCGCGCCTAGCAAGCCACGTAACACTCTCTCCGGACCGCCATCCGAGAGACAACCGGAAGATCAAAAATGCTGAAATATTATTATAACACAGGACCGAACCCGACGAAGGTCACCCTGTTTCTCGAAGAAGCCGGGCTTGAATACGATCCGATCCCGCTGGAAACCCGCAAGGGAGAGCAGTTCACGCCGGAATATCTTGCGATCAACCCAAATGCCAAGGCGCCGAGCATTGTCGACGGCGACGTCACTGTGTTCGATAGCAGCGCGATCCTGCTTTATCTGGCGGAAAAAACCGGCAGGTTCCTGCCGCCGGACACGGCGGCAGACCGCGGCCAGCTGCTATCCTGGCTGATGTTCGTGGCATCCGGCGTCGGACCCTATTCGGGCCAGGCAGTGCATTTCCAGCGCTATGCGCCGGAGGAAGTGCCCTACGCCATCAAACGCTACAGGTTCGAAGCGCAGCGTCATTTTGACATTCTGGAAGGCAGACTGGCGGACAATCTCTATGTATTGGGCGACAGCTATACGATCGTCGATATGGCGGTCTGGGGCTGGGCACATCTGATGACAGCCGTGCTGGGCGACGAGGCATGGGACGGTCTGCCCCATCTGAAGCGTTTGACCGACGAAATCAGCAACCGGCCCGCCGGTATCAAAGCACTCGAGCTAAAGAACCGGCATCAGTTCAAAATGGAAATGGATGAAGAGGCCACCAAGTACATGTTTCCGTCAATTGGCGGTCATCCACGTAGCGCTTTTTCAACAACCCGATCAATATAATGTGTTTTTACACGGATTAAGCGCGCGAGACCCGATTGACCGTGCGGACCGCTAAAAGGCATGATTCACGTAAGTTGGGTTTTGGCGTTGCGAGCGGCAGGTGCTGCATAGTGTCGACGTAAATGGCACCGAGATCGTTGTCCGGAGGCTGTGTGGGCGGCGTTCATTTCACGAGATCATGCCTGCGCGCTCAATCGATCTCGCATACGGCTGTGGAGAACATGGCGTAGCCGGCTCACCCCGATGTCATGCTGGTAGAGATTTTCGTGATAGCGCGCGTCGCTAGGTATAGCCTCCAGCATGATCCTGTCTTGTTCCAGGACATGCCAGTGTCGTCCCTCCAAGCTCGTCTTGTAGAGAAAACGCCACATATTTCGGGCCCATCCTTCGACGCGGCGTAGCCGATAGAAGAAGACCACACAGGCACTTTCGTCAATGGGCGTGACATAGCCGATGATACGGAATGGTCCGCCCGGCCCGGCTGAATGTGGGTACGGCACATCGATCCGGATCCAATCGATGCCGGAGAACAGGAAGTCGCCGGAATCGAAGTTCATACCTCGCTGACCAGATGCACGGGCAATGTTAAAGCCGCCGTCGATGTCCTCCAGTACCATGCGGTCTTGGCTCGCGCCGCCGGAAAGAGTGTGAGATTGCGCATGTAGATAGGAGCCGTGCATAGGATCAACCAGGTTGTCAAATGCGTAGAGGTAATGGCATTGCCAAGTCGCGCTGCATTGGAAGCCGTCCCACTCGGGTTCGGACAGCTCGCTCGGCAAATCGAGCGCGCCCGGCGGCGTGCCCTTGTCGGATCCAAACCAAGCATAGATCGTCTGGTTATGCTCTATGATTGGATAGGTGCGAACCAGCGCGCGGCCTTCGAGCCCTGCATGCTCCAACGCTGGCACGGACGCGACCGTGCCGTCGCCGCGGACTTGGACGCCGTGATAGCCGCAGGCGATGCAGTCTCCTTGAACTGACCCTAGTGACAAGGAAGCCCCGCGATGGGGGCAGCGATCCTCCAACGCTCGCACCGCGCCTGCGCTATCGCGCCAGACGACTAGGCGCTCGCCCAATCGGGTCAGTCCAACCGGCTTATCGTCGACTTCTGAGGAAACGCAAATCGCATACCATTGATCGCGCAGCCCCGACACGACTGCCGCCCAAATTGGATCTGTCGGTTCAAGAACCGCCATCGCCAGACCTCCCGCGCCACAGCAGCCCGTTGCCCTGAGCCAGCCGCGCCATTTCGCCGCAAAAAGATGCTTCGGTCCAATTCTGATCATCGGAGTCAACTGACCCCAGCGTGTTGAGTGCATCGACGATTTGTGCGAGGTCCTGAAGCTCCTGACTTAAGACGTTTTCAAGCGCCTCGGCAAGGTTCAGCTCCCACTCGCTGGGCGCGCACACGCGGCTTTGCCAGGCGGGTTCCATCGAACCGGCTTAGTCGTCAGACGGGATCATCACTACCGGGACCCCCGACAGCGTTGCGATTTGCGCGATGTATCCGGTCGCGAGCTGGATGCCGCGTATCCAAGGAAAAATCATCTTAACCTAGCTGGAGCTATGGCTACTCCAAAGCCCTTAACGTCGCCGCCACCTTCTCTATGCCAGTAAACACTATCACGGGGCTTGCGGCCTTGGATGGTTTCGTGCGGGAGGAGCATACAATTGCCACGAAATTGCTACGTTAAGACGTAAAAGGTCCCCCATAGTGTGCTATTTTCAATAATTTAACAATTTTTTAAAAATGCCATCTTGTCGGCCTTACCTCCGGAAACGGCACTGTCAGACTAACGCCAATCAGGTTGAAATAGCGGTTCATGGCAGCCCGTGAATCGCCCGGAAATTGGTGATATTCTGCAACCCTCAGATAATCATAAAAATGGCCATAATTTTGGTCTGACAATGTCGCATGAGGCTCACATCATGCGGAAATTCAGAGACTGGTTCGCATTAGACTGACACCACCATGAAACCTAAGGCGCCGTAACTTCCAGAGCTTATGGTTGCCCCAGTTTACAGACGTCTTGCCAAGCCGTGTCCTGAGAAATTACAGCTTCTTCAGCTCTAAGTCTCTCGTACGGTATTTGTTCGTTTAGGCCGAGAGGTGGTTTTCCGTCTTTCATAAAGCCTCGCACGGCCTGGAGCATCAGACGTCGCATGCGAACAACAGCGATATCGGTAGTTCCTAAATGCTCCGTGCTTCTATCGTAAATTGGCCCCATGCTCTCCTGTATCACAGCATCTTCGACTTGAACGCCGCGCAATCCCGATGCTGACTTTCCGTCTTCCATTGCAGCACGGTCTTGAAGCCAGTCGTTTTCTCGGTTTCGAGTCATACGAAAGTTATCATCAATATCAACGCCCGGTATGAGCCCAGACCACGCGATTTGTCGTTCTCTTTCTGTGTCGTCAACAGGCTGTTTTAAATTGTATCGGACAAAATAAAGCATCGTGTTTTC
>JAPKDV010000121.1 GCA_028822385.1 Alphaproteobacteria bacterium | reverse complement strand
CTGATTGCGCCTGCAAAGGAAATGGCGTGGATGCGCAAAGTCGCTGCAGAAACCGGCGTGCCTATCACATTTCTATTCGGCCAAAACAACAAAGCACCGGATGCCTGGCGCGACATGTTGAAAGAGTGCGAAGCCGCCGCCGCCGCTGGCGCGCCGGTCTATCCACAAGTCTTTGGTCGACCGACTACGTTGTTATTTAGCTTCCAGGGCCCGAATCAGTTCGTTCGCTTTCCGACCTACGCCGCGCTCAACACGTTGCCGCCGGCAGAAAAGCTCGCGCGTCTTCAGGATCCGGACGTTCGTGCCAAGATTCTCGCAGAATCTGACCCCATCGAGGACGCCTTCGCGGATATGGTGCAAGACGCCTGGGCCGAAACCTACGTGATGGGTGACGATTTCGATTTCGAACCGCCCCGGTCCCAGACGGTTAAGGCGATTGCCGAACGAGAAGGCTGCGACCCACGGGCCATTGCCTATGATGAGATGCTCCGCAGTGACGGCACCAACTATTTGATGTTCTGCGGTATGAACTACGCGCACGCCAGCCTCGACGCGCTGCATGAACAGCTCACTCACCCGCTGTCTATCATTGGGGGTGGCGATGGTGGCGCCCATGTTAGTTACATCTGCGATGCCAACGTCCCCACTTTTCTCATGACGCACTGGGCGCGCGACCGCACGCGCGGCCCGCGTATTCCGTTGGAGGCGACGGTCAAAAAACTGACTTCAGAAACCGCTAATCTCTATGGCCTAACGGACCGCGGCCTAATTGCTCCCGGCAAAAAAGCTGACTTCAATGTCATCGACTTTGAACGCTTGAATGCACCTAAACCTTTTATGGTCAACGACCTGCCGACTGGAGCACAACGGCTCATGGCCACCGCCGAGGGTTACGTGAAAACCATCGTCTCTGGTGAAGTCGTGCAAGAGAATGGCAAAGAAACCGGCACTCGGCCAGGCAAGCTTATCCGCGGCGGCGCGACCAACTAAATCTCAAGCCCCCAACAGAAGGACCCTCGATGAGCGGGAAGACACTCTTCGAAAAAATCTGGAACGACCACGCCGTCCACACCACCGAGGATGGCTATACGCTACTCTATATCGGTCGCCACCTGGCGCACGACGGCTCAGGTCATGCATTTGGCTTTCTCGAGAAGCGCGGTTTCAAGGTCCGGCGACCGGAGCTCACTTTCGCCACACCCGATCACGGCGTGCCGACCACCAGCCATAGACTCGACGACATCACCGACCTAGTCCAACGCCGCGCCGTAGAAACGCTAACCAAGAACGCCGCCAACCACAACGTCACTTTGTTCGACTTAGGCGACCGTCGCCAAGGGATCGTTCATGTGGTGGGCCCCGAGCAAGGCATCACCCTACCCGGTCTCGTTATGGTTTGCGGAGATTCCCATACCTCGACACATGGCGCACTCGGCGCACTCGCCTTCGGCATCGGTGCGTCAGACGTCTATCACGTGTTGGCCACGCAAACGACGTGGCAACGCAAACCAGATGCGATGCGGGTCAGCATAAATGGTCAACGCCCGTTCGGTGTTACAGCAAAAGACATCATCTTGTCAGTCATCGCAGAAGTCGGCGCTAATGGGGCAGCGCGGCACGTCGTCGAATACGCCGGCGACACCATTCGCGCCCTTTCAATCGAGGAGCGCCTTACCGTCTGCAACATGTCAATCGAAGCCGGCGCGCGCGCTGGCCTCGTCGCACCAGATGACACCACTTTCGACTACCTCGAAGGCAAACCCTACGCCCCCAAAGGCAAGCACTGGGAGATGGCGCTCGATCATTGGCGCGCTCTGCCATCCGATGATGGCGCGACGTTTGGCCGCGAGGTTACCCTCGATGCCACCACCTTCGCACCAATGCTGACCTGGGGCACGAGCCCTGAAGACGCTCTGCCAATCACCGGCAAAGTTCCCGATCCGGCCAACGAAACCGATCCCGTCCGTCGCGAAGCGCTCCAGGCCACACTCGATTACATCGGCCTTGAAGCTGGCACCAAGCTAGAAGACGTGCCGGTTGATCAAGTTTTTATTGGCTCGTGCACCAACTCACGAATCGAAGATTTGCGTGCGGCAGCGGTTGTTGCGCGCCAAGGAAAAGCCAAAGTACCGGCAATGATCTCGCCAGGTTCGAGTCTCGTAAAACATCAGGCTGAGGAAGAAGGCCTCGACGAAGTTTTCCGCAGAGCGGGCTTTGAGTGGCGCGAGTCAGGCTGTTCGATGTGCGTCGGCATGAACGGAGATTTGGTAGCCGCGGGCAAACGCTGCGCCTCAACGTCCAACCGAAACTTTCCAGGCCGGCAAGGTAAGGGCGCGCGGACCCATCTCATGAGCCCCGCCATGGCCACCGCCGCAGCCCTCACCGGGCGATTTACCGATGTGCGCACATTCGCCGAGAAGGCCTAACCAATGGAACCATTCATCACTCTTACCGCCGTAGCGGCCCCGATGGACCGGCCTAATATCGACACAGATCAGTTGCTTCCCGCTCGATTCCTGCGACGACCACGCGACGAAGGCTTTGGTGATGTTTTGTTTATCGACCAACGTTTCGATGACGAAGGTAAGCCAAGGCCCGATTTTGTGCTCAACCAGGCGCCTTACAAAACTGCACAAATCATCGTCGGTGATCGCAACTTCGGTGGCGGCTCAAGCCGTGAGGGTGCGCCCTGGGCGCTTCTTGACTATGGCTTCCGCTGCATCGTCGCTTCTAGCTTTGGCGATATTTTTTATAACAACTCGCTGAAGAACGGTTTGCTCCCGGTCCGCCTATCTGAAGATGCCGTGACCGCAATCCGCGGACAGCTTCACGATCATCCGGGTTCTACCATCACCGTCAACCTTGAAACGCAAACGGTTACCGCACCGGATGGGGCAACACACGAATTCGATATTGAGCCGTTCCGCAAGCAATCGCTCCTCAAGGGGCTCGACGATATCGGCATGACCTTCGAACACAAACAAGAGATCGATACCTTCGAAAATGGCTTTCGCCAGCGCCGACCGTGGCTGTTCGCAGAAGCTTAGAAAAGGCCGCCAGCATGAACGAAAAACGGCAGCGCCTTGCGCAAGCCATACGCAATGCTGAGTTCATCATCGCGCCCGGCGTCTACGACGGTATTTCCGCCCGGCTTGCCGACCGCCTCGGCTTTTCGGCGATGTACATGACGGGCTATGGCACCGTCGCCTCGCACCTCGGACTACCCGATGCTGGGTTGGCGAGCTACACCGACATGGTCGGTCGCGTTGGGCAAATCGCATCGGGAACCAACACGCCACTGATCGCGGATGCCGACACGGGCTACGGCGGCCTGCTCAACGTTGCCAGAACAGTGCGCGGATACGAAAGCGCGGGCGCATGTGGCATCCAAATCGAAGACCAAGTTTCCCCGAAAAAATGTGGGCACACGTTGGGCCGCGAGGTAATCCCAGTAGCCGACATGGTGCTCAAGGTTAGGGTCGCATGCGACGCGCGTGAGAGCGCTGATACCTTAATCATCGCGCGAACCGACGCCCGCACCCACCTCGGCCTCGATGAGGCCATCGCGCGCGGCACCGCCTATGCCGAAGCTGGCGCCGATCTCGTTTTTGTAGAGAGTCCGGAAAGCCACGATGAGATCCGCCAGATCGCTGCGGCGCTCGCCAGGAAGACCAAGCTTTTCATGAATGTGGTCCAAGAAGGCCGCACACCCGAAATGCCAGCCGATGAGTTGAAAGCCCTTGGTTTCGCCGTTGCGATTTATCCTGGTGCTGCACATAAAGTAGCTGCAGCCGCGATTGATGCGTCCTTCCGCTATCTCAAGGACAAAAAAACGTTGATCGATAGCCCCACGCCTGTTTGGGAAGACATGCACACGCTGATGGGCTTTCCAGATGTCTGGGCATTCGATAAGCAGTGGGCCGACGAAGACGCCGCTGAGTAGTGATTATTCCTTTCGCTACGTTTTTTCGTTGCCACCACCTCGTCGCTATTTGATGATCCCGCGTTTTTCACTGAGGCCTATTTCGAAATGAGTAATAAATCCAACGCACCCGCCGCAAAGCCTGAGAAAGCTGAGAAGGCTGAGAAGGCTGAGAAGGCTGAGAAGGCTGAGAAGGCTGAGAAGGCTGAGATACCTAAGAAGGCTGAGAAGACTGAGAAGGCTGAGAAGACTGAGAAGGCTGAAAAGACTGAGAAGGCTGAGACGTCCGACCAGCCAACCACAAAAACTGAAGAGAAACCGGCCACAACCGAAGGCGAAAAACCCGAAACACCGAAAGACCCTGCCGCGGGTTACGCTCGCGGCGAGGGTCAAAAGCCGGTCTCACCACGCTACCGGTCCAATTGGGACAACATCTTTGGGAAAAAGCGCTAGCGCTCCCGCCGCCCTCTTTAACTCAAATTGCCACTTTCAAACGCCAATATACCGGCCCTTTTTCGGACAAATTCGAGAAACAACCCAAACGGGCGACTGAGTATCGACATGCCTAGGATTGCCATCCCCGAAGCAATTAACATTTCTGCGGCTGTGGCGCCCACGAAGGCAAGCGTTGCCAAGTAAACCGGCAGTTGGAAAGAAACAAACGCACCTACGTCCGCAAAGGCCTTCGTCAACCAGCGGCTTGGCCGAAGCCGCGCAAACACCCAGTCACGCCAGAGCCCGTATGGTCGACCAGTAAGAGCTATAACGGGCAACGTGAAAAGACGCGTCATGAGGACCTGGTTGGGCTCTAATCCGACGACGAGAAGCTCCAACACCCCTACAATGACGGTGAAGAAAAGGATGCTGGTAATTGTATCTACGAGAAACGCTTTCATGCTTCGCAGGTACAGCCGATGCGAGCCTTTGTCCAGAGTACCCTATCGAACAGGAATACAGAAAACCTGGCTCGCTCTTTTTCAATTTCTTAGCAAGGTTATCAATATATTCAGCACTATAAGAGGAACGGCTGGGTGTGCTGATGCAGGCCCTCCGGTCCTTATGAGTAGCAAAAACGCCGAGACTTTAATATCCCCCGCCACATCGCTAACATTCGCGAATGATCCGCATACTTGCCACCGCCCTACTCGCTCTCGGTCTGACTTCTTCGGGTGCCTTTGCGCTGTCGTTGGCTGAGCTCGTTATCCGCGACGGGGTTGCCTACAAGATGTTCACAGACGAGCCGTTCACTGGGAAAGTGGATGAACAGCTGGGACAGGGCGCGTTTAAGAACGGGAGATTTGAAGGTCCTTGGGTGATGTACTGGGGCAACGGTCAGCTTCGGTCCAAGGGCGCCTACAAGAACGGGAAACGCGAAGGGCCTTGGGTCAGGTACAAGAAGGACGGCACCAAGTTAGAACCCCTCTCAGGCACCTTCCGCAACGGCGAGAAGATCTCCGACTAACACGCCGACTAGCTGAAGCGCCAATACTTTGAAGTCGCCCACCAGATCGCTAGCATAAACGAATGATCCGCATCCTCGCCACTGCCCTACTTGCCCTCAGCCTGACTTCGTCGGGGGCCTTTGCCACTTCGTTCGGCGACCTCGTCGAGCGCGACGGGCTTTACTACAAGAAGTTCACGGACGAGCCGTTCACTGGGAAACTTGATGAAGGCGCGAGTTGGGGCGTGTTGAAGAACGGGAAACGCGAAGGGCCTTGGGTCATGGACTACGCCAACGGCCAGCTTTCGTGGAAGGGCGCGTTCAAGATCGGGAAACGCGAAGGACCTTGGATCGCGTATTGGGCCAACGGCAAGATTCGATTCAAGGGCGCTTACAGGAACGGGAAACGCGAAGGGCCTTGGGTCGGGTACAACAGCGACGGCACCAAATACAAAATCCTGACAGGCACCTTCCGAAACGGCAAGAGAGCCTCCTACTAACTCACCGTCAATGACTAAAGAGCCGAGACTTTAGTGTTTAACTTTCCAAAACACGCGCTTAACTTATAACAGTTCTAAACTGCATCCTTCCCTTACCCTCTGATTACTAGGGAAAGTAGTGTTGAGCACGTCCGGATTCAAACCGGAGAGCCCCTGATTAAAGACTTCATAATTATTCAACTAACTCAACGCCTTGCTCGGACAACTTAACTAAACTACTAACCCAACATCAATGACTTACAAGGCGGTATGGTCAACGTTTGTTGGAGCCCAACGCATAA
>JAPKDV010000120.1 GCA_028822385.1 Alphaproteobacteria bacterium | reverse complement strand
TGACCCGTGGGCAGACATAGAAAGTCTGACCGCCACGAAAGTGCTCACGCATGATAGCCTCACGGATGGTAACGCTGTCATACGGCAGGACAAAAGTGCGCACGGCCAGTCTGTCAACCGGAGGTGTGGTGATCAGGCTCAGTTCTCGCACACCGGTCAGTGCAAGCTGTAAAGTACGTGGAATCGGTGTGGCAGTGAGCGTGAGAACATGGACGTCACTGCCGAGCTGTTTGAGGCGTTCCTTTTGTCCCACCCCGAAATGCTGTTCTTCGTCGACGACCAGAAGGCCAATATCCCTGAACGCGACGGATTTCGACAATAGCGCATGGGTTCCGATAACGATATCAACCTGGCCATTTGCTAGCCCGTCTCGTGTCTCTTGTGCTTCTTTGCCAGTCGTCATTCGTGACAATTGTTCAATCCTTACCGGCAACCCGACGAACCGGGCTTTGAAATTTGCAAAATGCTGGCGCGCCAGCAAGGTCGTGGGAACCACAACTGCGACTTGTCGCCCAGCCATGGCCGTGACAAAGGAGGCGCGCATGGCCACTTCGGTTTTGCCGAAACCCACATCGCCGCACACCAGCCGGTCCATGGGTTTGCCTGCGGCCAGACTGGCGATAGTGTCATCAATTGCCCGACCTTGGTCCTCTGTTTCCGAAAATGGAAAGCGTGCGCAGAACTCGTCATAGGCCCCGGGCGGAACTTCCATGCGCGGGGCGTGGCGCAACTCACGTTCGGCGGCCAGGGCCATCAGCTTCCCAGCCATGTCGGTGATGCGGTTCTTGACCCGCGCGCGGCGCGCTTGCCAGCTTGCATTGCCGAGTTTGTCGAGGTGAGCTTCGGTGGCTTCGGAGCCAAACCGTGACAAGAGTTCGAGGTTTTCGACCGGGAGGAACAATTTGTCATCTCCCGAGTAGATCAGCCGCAAACAATCATGGGGGGCGCCACCAATTTCTAGGGTTTCCAGTCCGTCATATCGTGCGATGCCATGATCGGCATGAACCACGAAGTCGCCGAGTGTCAGGCTGGCCATCTCGGCGATTAGATGTTCGGAAGCTCGCGTGGGTCGCCGCTTGCGAACCAGTCGGTCTCCGAGAATATCCTGCTCGGTGTAGAAAGTACGCCCAGGTACGCTGAACCCGTGGTCCATGGGCAGCACGAACATCGGGATATCCGTCGTCTCTGCAGTCACGACGCTGTTCCAGCTGCCAACGGGTCGTGTTCTCTCAATCTCATGGTCGCTCAGCAATTGGGCCATCCGGTCCCGGGAACCTTGTGAGTGGCAGGCAACCGCAATTGATTGACCGTCGCGCTGTTCGTTAGAGATTCGGGTGCGCACCGCGTCGAAGAGATTGACGTCAGACCGGTTTCGCGCATCTGCAAAATCAACCGTGCGACGTCCCGCCATGGAGACAGAAACGCCGCTTTCTTCGGGGGTTTCAAAACTGTCGAGTTCGATCACGCTGCGCGCGTTGAGCTGGGCATCCCACTGGACTGGGCTAAGGTAGAGCATATCAGGGGCCAGTGGATTGTAAGGTGCCTCCCCTTCAGCGGTACTGGGCGTATTGGCCCGGGCCGCGTGATAGTCGACGATCTGGTCAAACCGATCTTCACGCGCTTCGGCCGTCTGCGCACCGAGTACAACCGGGCCATCGAGATAGTCGAACAGGGTATCAGTTTCGTTATAGAACAGCGGCATCCAATGCTCCATACCCGGATGCCTGATGCCCTCACTAACGCTCTCATAGAGCGGGTCATCCCCTCGCACGGCCCCGAACAACTTCCGATACTGGGTTCGAAAACGCGCAATTGCATCATCGTCGAGCAGAATTTCACTCGAGGACAGCAATGTAAGTTGGTCAATTATCTTGGTAGTGAGCTGGCTCAGCGCATCGAACTGCCGGAGTTTTTCGATCTCGTCACCGAACAGATCAATCCGAACAGGTTCGGTAAAACCGGGGGCAAACACATCAACAATGTCACCACGCACCGCAAACTCGCCGGGTTCACGGACCGTCTCCGTGCGACGATATCCATTGGCCGCGAGAAAACCGACGATTTTTGTCAGATCAACCTGATCCCCGGGAGCGAGCTCGTATTTGGCTTGTTGGATCGTTGCTCTTGGGGTGACGCGCTGCAAAATCGCAGAAATCGTTGTAACCACAAGCGTTTGCGGTCTGTTCGTATTGTCGCCTGAAAGCGCAGCGAGGGTTGCGAGACGTTCGGCAATAACATCCCCACGCGGCGGAACCCTATCATAAGGCAGGCAATCCCAGGCCGGGAACTTGAGAACACATACATTTGGCGCAAAAAAACCAATCGATTCTGCCATCCGGTTCATCCGTACGTCATCACTGGAGACGTGCAAAATCGATCCAGTGTGTGAGGACAGAAGTTCGGCCAGAAGCAGGGCATCACAGCCGTCGGGTACGCCGGTAAACCGGATACGTGGCAGGCCTGTTTCCCAAGAAAATTCGGAGTTCAGTAGTAAATCAGTCATCAATCTTGAATGTCTTAAGCAGTTTCATGATCTCGCCGTCCCATTCAGCTGGAACCGGCTTGCGACCGCTGATCCACATATACAGATCAGGATCGCTGTTTTCGATCAGCTCCTCGTATTCTCCGAGCAGAGTTTCGTCCAGATTGTCGAGGTGACGCGTGGCGAAATTCCCCAACAGAAGGTCGGTTTCCTTGGTTCCGGTATAACGGCTGCGATAGATTAGTCGTTTAATGCGGATTTCACGGGTTTCGTCTGTCATGGTCTCGTTTCTGTCTACTACTGACTCGGGCGGCGGCGCTGCCGTAGGATATAGCGATACGAATCACTGCTGTCAGCCGCACCAACGCAGGAAATATCAACGTCGTGCCACCCCGCTCCCGCCCAGAGGTCCTGTTTCCTGTATTTGCGCCTGTGACTGCCCTTAAAGGTATCGGCCCGCGAATCGGAAAACATATAGAACGACTGTTAGGAGAGCAGATTGTGGACCTGCTCTGGCATTTACCCAGCGGGATCATTGACCGGCGCTACAGCCCCAGCCTAAGCGATCTTGAACCGGGGCGCATCGCTACGTTGGAAGTCACGATTAACAAGCATCACCCGCCACCCGCTGACAATCGGCGTATGCCTTATCGGATTGATTGTTCGGACGGCACCGGTGAGATTACGTTAATATATTTCCATGGTCGTAAGGATTACCTGAATTCTGCCTTGCCGGAAGGCGAGGTTCGTTTGGTGAGTGGCGCGGCTGAACTTTACGAAGATCGCCTTCAGATGACACACCCGGATATGATCGGTTCTTTGGATGAACGTGAAAACCTCATGCGCGTGCAGCCCGTCTATCCGCTGACTGAAGGTCTGTCCCAGAATATGCTGGGCAAAGCGATCACGGGTGCACTCGGACGCGCACCTGAACTACCCGAGTGGCTCGACCCGGCATTTCTCAAGGAACGTGGCTGGGACAGCTGGCATGACGCGCTTGCGGTTGTACACAAGCCGCTGGAACTCGCTGATCTCTTTAGTGGCACACGGGCACGGACACGGTTGGCCTATGACGAAGTCCTGGCCAGCCAGCTCGCCATTTCGCTGGTTCGATCTCACGTGCGCCGGCAACCCGGACGCCAAACTGTCGGTGACGGTCATTTGTGTACGAGGGTCCGTGATGCCCTGCCTTTTTCCCTAACCGGCAGTCAGGAAACTGCAATCATTGATATCCGCGCGGACATGCAGGCCGGCCACCGGATGCTACGCCTGCTCCAAGGGGACGTGGGTAGTGGCAAGACTGCGGTGGCATTGATGGCCATGATGACAGCAGTTGAGGCGGGGCGTCAGGCAGCCTTGATGGCACCAACCGAAATTCTCGCTCAGCAGCATTATGCAACGATCGCCCCTCTCGCCGAAAAGGCTGGCGTCGAATGCGTCCTGCTGACCGGACGTGACAAGGGCAAGCCTCGCATAGCCTTGCTAGAACGCCTTGCCTCCGGTGATGTCCAACTGGTGGTGGGAACCCATGCCCTGTTTCAGGACGACATCGCATTCTGTAATCTTGCTATTGCCGTCGTCGATGAACAGCATCGGTTTGGCGTCCATCAGCGCATGCTGCTCGCCGATAAGGGCAATGCAGTTGATGTGTTGTTGATGACGGCGACGCCGATCCCACGTACCCTGATGCTCGCGGCTTATGGGGATCTTGATGAGTCCCAACTGCGCGACAAACCCGTCGGCAGAAAGGCTGTAGTAACCACAACTGCCTCCATTGACCGCCTAGAGGATGCCGCGAATGGCGTTCGTCGTCAGATTGATAGAGGAGGTAAGGTTTTCTGGGTCTGCCCCCTCGTCGAAGAATCTGAAACAATTGATGTCGCCGCAGTGACGGCACGTCACGCAGCTTTGCAACAACGGTTTGGTGACCGAGTTGGGCTTGTGCACGGGAAGATGACTGGCAAAGAAAAAGACGCGGTGATGGCACGGTTTACCGGAAAGGCCGAAACGGAGCTCGACATTCTGGTAGCAACCACAGTTATCGAGGTTGGCGTCGATGTGCCTGATGCCACGGTGATGATCATTGAGCACGCCGAGCGCTTCGGTCTGGCGCAACTGCATCAGTTGCGTGGCCGGATCGGGCGTGGGTCGCGCGATGCGACCTGTCTGCTGCTGTTCGGCCACGAAGCGGGCAAAACCGCGCGTGAACGTTTGCGGGTGTTGCGCGAGACCGATGATGGGTTTGAGATCGCCGAACAGGATTTGCGCCTGCGCGGTGCGGGCGATGTTTTGGGAACGCGCCAGTCCGGCTTGCCGGTGTTTCGGTTGGTCGATCTGGAGTCACACGCCGAATTACTGGCAATCGCCAGGGATGATGCGCGGTTGATCGTTTCCCGTGACCCGGAACTCAAATCAGCCCGTGGCGAAGCTCTACGCACGTTGCTCTATTTGTTCGAACGGGATGCAGCGGTTCGCTATGCGCGAACGGGTTAGGCGCCTTCTTCGTTGTCTTTGTCCGGAACCTTGTCTGTCGCCAGCGGTAATTTGGAAACATCCGAGCCCGGCCCGATTGTTGGTGTGTTACCATCCGCAGGTGCCACTCGTTTGATTTTCTGCTGTTCAGGGGAACGCCGGTCTGGCGGTGTTACAATACCGCCGGAAATGATCATCTTGATTCCCTCTTCTACCGACATGCTCAACGGCACAAGTTCGCGCCGAGGAATGAAGAGGAGATAACCCGAAGTCGGATTTGGCGTGGTTGGCAGAAACACATTCACCACATCTTCATCGGTAAGGTTCTGAACTTCGCCCTTAGTTGAGCCAGTCAAAAATCCGATAGCCCAGCTGCCACGTCGTGGATACTCAAACAACACAACCTGCCGAAACGCTTCGGATTGGCGTTTGAGGACTGTCTCGGCGATTTGTTTGGTGGCGCTATAGATGCTTCGTACAACCGGCATTTTGTTGAGTATGTTTTCGCTGATCTTGACCATATAGCGTCCAAGAAAAATTCGAGTCAGTGCACCGATGACGATCAACCCGATAATCATCACTATCAACCCAACACCGGGGATTTCGTGGGGGAAATACGGGTCGATATAGGTATTCGGGTTGTAAGCGTGCGGAATCAGAGGTGTTACGCGTGCGTCGACGAACTTCAGCAAGATCCAGCAAAGCCAGAGCGTGATCCCGATCGGTGTCACGGCCAGCAGTCCGGCAAAGAAATAACCACGTAGTTGTGCAATCAGGCCAAAGCGACTCCTGCCACCCAACCCCACCGTTTTTGTCTTCCGTTTTTGTCTGTCTGACATCGATCCGCCGTTTCTATCAGCTTCATATAGTGCCGACGGGTTTAACCTGCTAACGCAATATAGCGAAATCGCGATAAATTTTTTGATTTGCGACTACTGGGTGACAGAAGCGCGATGTCGGCGGATGAAATAGAGACTTACAAAATACCCGAATACGCCGATGCATATGGCCCAAGGCAGACAGCCAACAAACAATGGTACACCGAATTGTGCAAAGAGACCGACAGCTTTCGTCGACATAATTTCGATCCAACGAAGGATCTCGTGTGTTGGTTCGTTAGTTGTTTTGCTGATTCAAGTTATCGTTCCAGCAAACTTTTGTTTTTTTGTTGACTTTTCCAAGCTCACAACTCCACGCCCTTCGCAAT
>JAPKDV010000119.1 GCA_028822385.1 Alphaproteobacteria bacterium | reverse complement strand
CTCTTTTCGGGTCACCAGCCCAGCACAGTAGTGAGCAGAACCTCGTCAATGTAGGAAAGTCTCTCGCCGCGTATCAGGAAACCCTAACAACCGGGCGTACGGATTTTGACCGGTTTCGGGATGCACTGAAGGAGCAGGACTGGGCAGCAGCCGGACACTACCCCAAGTCCGCCCAACGCGGGCTTGCCCTGTTTATTGGCCGAGGCAATTGCAGCATCTGCCATTCCGGACCGTTGTTTTCGAACGGCAAATTTTATAATGCCGGTGTGCCCTACTTTGTCGAACCCGGTCGGTTAGACAACGGGCGCCATGGGGGAATCAAGGCGTTGCAGGTTAGTCCCTTCACCCTCGACGGCCCGTACTCTGATGACACTGAAAAAACAGGAGCCTGGGCCGTGCGTCAATTAGTACCCCACGACTCGAATCTTGGAACCTTCCGCGTGCCAAGCCTACGCAACGTCGCCAAGACCGCCCCTTATATGCACAATGGTAGCCTGCAACATCTGGAGGATGTGGCGAGGCACTATTCCAATATCAACATGGAACACCTACACGCCGATGATGTAACCATTCTATTTCCGTTGCAGCTCACAGAAGATGAAATCAGCGACCTCATAACTTTTCTTCAAACCCTAAGTAGCGAAGATGCACAATGACTAGCAATCCAGCCAACTCATCGACTAGCTCCCCAAGGCATAGTTACCACTGCACATCAAAGGCATGCTGGAAGCGAACATAATGCTGGCCCTGACAAAGAATTCCTTCGCCACGTCGTTCCTCGACGACGAAAAGAAACAGCTGCGGATCGATGGCGTCGAGCTATATGTTGAACCATTTTCTAGCGACGCAGACTAGTTAACAAGATTTCTAGAAGCTGAGCGCACCGGGATGCCGGATCTTTAAATCACGCGTTTCCGCAAAGGTTTGCGCTCCGATCTGGCGCATCGCGGCTGAGATTTCCTCGGCATAGAAGTCCGCCACAAATCCCGGTCCGGCAGCTCCCAGCGCACCAAGTCCGTACATGAACGGGCGACCAGAGAAGACGAAGGCTGCCCCCAGCGCCATTGCCCGCACCACGTCGATCCCGCTGCGAACACCACTATCGAACATCACTTTCGCCGCGACACCCACTGCATCAACAACCGCAGGCAGTGCATCAATAGCCGGCGGCGCGGCTTCAAGCTGACGGCCACCATGGTTGGAAACGATTACGCCATCGGCTCCGGCACTGACAGCCATTTCGGCATCTGCCGGATGTAGTAGGCCTTTCACTACCAGAGCACCGGGCCAAGCATCTCGAAACCGCTTCACCTCATCCCATGTAAACGAACCACCGGATTCTCGGCGAACAAAGGCCGTGACATCCGCCATAGATGGCTTGACACCGGCATAGGGCTTGTAGTTGGCAAACCCATTCATGCCGTGCCGAAAATAAGCAGCAAGCCAGTTGGGGTGCTTGAGCACCTCGGAGACCGTCTGAACGCTATGCCGATAGGGAATCGTCAGACGCGCGCGCAATTCACGCGGGCGTTTGGTACGCGCGGGCACGTCGAGGGTCAGCACCAACACTTGCACCCCGGATTCCTGTGCACGTCGGGCCATGTCGAGGTTCACTGCCAACTCATCCTTGGCAACCCGATAAAGTTGAAACCACAGATTTTCAGGCGCCAGATCCGCGCATTCTTCCACAGTAGCTCCGGCCACACTGCCAAGCACTAGTGGAATGTTTCGATCCTGCGCGGCGCGCGCAAACTCCTTCTCTCCACCCGGCAAAACCAGGCTTGGAATTCCCATCGGGGCAATGCCCACCGGGATGGAATAGGTGCGTCCGAAAATTTTGGTTTCGAGATTAGCGGTAAAATTGTCAACGCCATAGCGCGGTACAATCTCTACCGCATCTAGCGCGGCGGCATTGGTCTTCATGTTCTGCTCTGCAGCGCCCGCAGCACCATCTACATAATCAAAGGCAAAGCGCGGGATACGCCGACGGGCACGTTTGCGCAGATCGTCGATGGTTGGGTAGTCGAGTTTCCACGAAACAGTTTTGGTTTCAAATGCATTCATCGGGTTACCGTCAGTCGTTTACCACAAGCACGCGACAGGTTAGAACAACCAGACTTTAACCCTGCCGACTTTCTGTAGCAAAATTATCGTCATCGAGACAGATTCAATACGCCGACTTCAACTGTGGCTACTCACCATCAACACAGGCATACCGCACAAAATCGAGATTGGAACCCCGCACCACCATGTCTGCCGGAATACGGCTTCACAGCAAAACCAAACTGTATTGTAGCCCTTTGGGAACCCGCATTGATCGAATTACATTTTCACTCATAGCGCCGGTAACGCGTTCCAAAGACGTCCCCCATCATCAGATACATGGCTTGCAAGGCCACGCGGTTGCGTTGCAAGACCGGTCTCAAAGTCAGCAATTTCTCTAAACGGGCCGTAAGGCAGATAGTTCCAGTCGGCATCGGTGATTTCGGTGCTGCAGGACGCAAGCACGTCCTCAGCATGCTTCGCGATGTCGAGAGGCTCCACTCGAAAAAATCCACCGGTTAGCGTCTCGCGTAGCGGCAACGGAAGCATAGTCCAGTCCGGGATAGGGAAGCCTGTTTTCAGGCCCTGTTCATTGAATGTCGTCGTGGTCTTGCTCGTCTGGCCGAAGTGGTGCCGGCGCGGTTTAAGCTACAATTCCTTAGCCTAAATAAGTTTGGCCCTAAAACATGTTGCGAACCACCTGAAACTGGTATCTTTGAATCCCATATAGACGGTGGCTAATTTCTGTAAGATTTCCCATTCCGTCCCGCCAGTAGAGACGTTTAAGGTCGCGTAGCATGAAAACCAGTAGATCCTTCTCCGAACGCCTCATTCAGCGATTCTTCTACAAATATTACTCGCGCAACCTGCTCTATGAGCTGCAGTTGCGCGCGCGCGACGAAGCCGCAGACTACGTTCAGGAACATATGAGCGAAGCGCAGATTTTCACTACCCATCAGCGCATCATCGAATACGCGGTCACGAACGCCCAGTCTGGCGGCATGTTCATGGAGTTCGGGGTTGCCACGGGTAACACCTTGCGCGAAATAGCATCCCACGCTCCCAGCGGTGCTACGGTCTACGGCTTCGACAGCTTCTCAGGTCTGCCCGACAACTGGACCGGCCATGTCGAGACGTCAGGTGCCTTCAAGCAGAAGGACATCCCCAAGGTTCCGGTCAATGCACAGCTGGTCCACGGGTATTTTGAAGACAGCCTGCCGGGATTTACGAAGGCGCATGAGGGCCCGGTCAGCTTCGTCCATATCGACTGCGACCTCTACAGCTCGACCGTCACGATTCTCGAGCATATTGGCCCGTGGCTGAAGCAGGGCACCCATGTACTATTCGATGAATATTTCAACTATCCGAGCTGGAAACAGCACGAGCACAAGGCCTGGCGCGAATATAGCAAGGCCAACAATGTGAACTACACCTATATCGGGTTCACTGCGCTCGACGGGCGGGTGCTGGTCCGGATCGACTAAGCAGCCACTTGTGCTACCGCCTCGCTTAACGCGGGAGAAACACGAAGTTGAAGATATAGTCCGCCTTGTTCGTGCAATTACGGTGATGTGCATCCAGATCAATGTTGCCGATTCGGGTCAGAACATTGCCTTTCAGGGCATGGGTCTCGTAGCCTAGCCCTTCGACGAACCGCAGCACTTCCGAGACATCCCGCTTGATGTGGAGCTCCTCGATTTCAACGACCATCACCGGCTTGTCCCGGGCGATTGTCTCCAGCGCCCCCTGCATCACTTGATATTCGAAACCCTCGACATCGATCTTGATGAAGCCGATATCAGTGATGCCCAGATCGTCGATCCGTTTGGCTTCGACCTCGACCCCAAGAAAATCTCCATCAACCTTGATCTCACTGAGTGAAGCACCCTGGTTGGAATAGCCTTTGGCACTGCGGGGCACCCGCAATTCGGCCACGCCGTTGTAGTCGGCCAACGCCAGTTGTTCGGCGACAACATTGTCGGCCACGTTCCGGCGCAGAATATCAAACAGCTTCGGGTTGGGCTCATAGGCGTAGACCTGCCTCGATAGCCCGGCCAGCCACCACGTCCAGACGCCTTTATTGGCCCCCACATCCAGCGCCACCCGGTTTGGGTCAACGATGAAAGGTAGCAACCCCAGCTCCCGTTCCCCTCGCCGCAATTCCTTACGCGCGCGATGAGCAATATAGGTCTTGGGCGGGATCAGCCAGTTCTTGGCCTTCTCCTCGAAGGTCGACGGTACGGTGGTGGCCATGCCCGGCTCCGGTGTTGCACGATGGACCGGGCCGGAGAGTCCGGCCCGGATACGGGGTATGTCTACTTTTTGTTCTTCGACGGAATCACCGGTAGCATCACATAGCTGGGATGCTTCAGCCCCGCATGGATCGTCACATCACCACCGAAGATTTTCTTCGGCCGATCCTTCGGGTCGTCATGCAGGAACGGTCCGCAACCGCTCAGCGGATGAGCGAAATTCGACAAGTGCAAGGCGCCGCCTGAATATTCGTAATCCTTGCCGCGCACCGTCAACGCTAAACGATAGCCAGCCGGGATTACCACACAGGTCGGCCAAATCTCGATATCGAGTTCGTAAACCTGTCCCGGCTTGAGCGGTTGCTTTTCGTCATGGGTGTGCCACGGGCGCCAGGGTTTTGACTTCTTTGTGTCCAGCTTGCGATGGGAAGCCCGCAGCCAACCCTGAGCGATCGGCGTATGCGGATCAACCGTTCCCTTGAAGGTGACCTCCTTCATGTCCGGAGTGAAGAGCCGCACGACTAGGAACAGATCAGCATCCGCCGTGGATGACGACACAAAGAGCTTGGAGGCAAGCGGGCCGGTGATCTCGGTATCCTGATCCATCGGCGGCAGGAAGAAGGTCGCGCCATCTCCCATACCTTCATAGGTAATCTTGCCCTTCTTCGCTGGTGCCTTGGGCTCCAGGGTCATATGGGCGGTATCGAGATACTGCTTCTTCCATTTTGTACGCTTGATCGGCCATTCATTCTCGGTGCGCTCGACGAACTTCTCGCCCACATGCCGGACCTTGAGGAGTACCGGAGGTTTCTTTTCCCAGCCGTTCTTCTCACCCTTTAAGTAATGCGCGAAGAACTGTTTCTGCATCTCAACACCGTAGGGCGTATAGAACTCCGTCCAGTGTTCCAGACCATGACTCTCGAGCCATTTCTCCTTCGAGGCGGCCTGGTAGAAACCTTCGTAATTGCCTCGTGGATGTAGCCCTTGGCCTCCCCAGCTGGCCGGGGAGAGCAACGGCACTTTGATCTTCTTAAAATCCGGTTCGCGGGCGAGGTACCAATCATCCATCATCTCGCGGGAGAGAATATCTCTGGCCATATCCGTGCGGTTCTTCTTACGATCAGCTTCGGACAGATTCAGAGGCCCGGCCACCGGGTCACCATGTACCCAGCTGCGATATCCATTGGAGGCCGCGCCGTACTGCACCGGTTGAACCTGCATCTCGTACCAGCTCTTTATGAAGGTGCAGAGGATCCCGCCATGGCGGGAGAACTCACGGTAATAGTCATTAGCGGCTTCCCACGCACACATCGCGGCTAGATGCTTAGGCTGGCGTTCAGCCACCCACCACTGATTCATGCCGTAATACGAGATCCCATTCAGCCCGACCTTGCCATTCGACCAGTCCCTTGTGCCCGCCCATTCGATACATTCCACATAGTCATCGGTTTCCTTAGGTGACCAAGGGTCCATATAGCCTGCCGAGCGTCCGGCACCACGACTGTCTATTCGCACACAGGCATAGCCGTCGGGCACCCATTGTTCCGGGTCGACGGTTTCCCAGTTCTGATATTTGTTGGTAGACCCTTTTATCGCATCGGGATGATCGCTGGTGAACAGCTCCCAAGTGGTCGCATAAAGGTCATCCTGCCAGGCCAGTCCCTTGCCATAAGGGCCCTTAGTCATAATGACTGGAACCTTGCCCGCCTTGGTGGGACGGAAGACATCGGCGCGCAGCACCGTGCCGTCTTCCATAACGATTGGTAAATCCCAGTCGATCCGCATGCCGTCGCGTATTTCCGTCCACGATCCGTCTTTAGCTTTGTTTTTTGGCTTACGTAGGTTCGCTTTGGTCATGTTTACTACTCCCACTCAAT
>JAPKDV010000118.1 GCA_028822385.1 Alphaproteobacteria bacterium | reverse complement strand
GGTGCAAGTACCCGGTCTTGAAGACCCTGAAGCGCTAAAGCGTATTTTGGGCAAGACCGCGAAAATGAATTTTCATCTGATTGATGAAGAAGCCGATCTACGTAAGGTACAGAGCGGACGCGTCCCACCGGGATCTATGCTTCGTTTTGGATTGAAAAGTGAAGGTCAGGTGCCATACGTGGTTCGCCGTCGCGTTGTCGTAGGTGGTGAGCGTCTAGTGGATGCCCAGCCCAGTTTTCAAGACGGTAAGCCCATTGTGACCTTCCGTTTTGATACAGCGGGTGGTCGCATCTTTGGTGAGGCGACTCAGAATAACGTGGGCACGCGTTTGGCTATTCTGCTTGATGGTGAAGTCATCAGCGCGCCGGTCATACGCAGTGCTATCCTCGGTGGCAGCGGCATTATCACAGGGCAGTTCAGCGTCGATGAAGTCACTGAGTTGTCTCTGCTCTTACGCGCAGGCGCGCTTCCGGCGCCAATGACTCCCCTCGAGGAGCGCACTGTCGGACCGGGACTTGGCGCAGATTCTATCGAGGCCGGTAAAATCGCTAGCATGATAGGTCTTGCGGCAGTCGTCGTCTTTATGATTATTAGCTATGGCCTGTTTGGTGTGATGGCGGCAGTGGCACTGCTCTTCAACATTTCTCTGATTGTGGCACTGCTCTCACTGCTTCAAGCAACACTTACTCTTCCGGGTATCGCGGGTATCGTGTTGACCATCGGCATGGCCGTGGATGCGAACGTACTGATACTTGAACGTATCAAGGAGGAAACGCGCAATGGGAGAACGCCGATATCAGCTGTCGATGCCGGTTACCGACGCGCACTGACCACAATTATAGATTCAAACTTTACGACCCTGATTGCAGCAATCCTGTTGTTTCAGTTCGGTTCGGGCCCGATCAAGGGGTTCGCTGTGACACTGTCTATTGGTATTATTACGTCGATGTTTACAGCGCTGATGCTCACGCGGCTCTTTGTCGTCTTTTGGCTGCGTCGTCGTCGGCCCAAAACTCTACCTATCTAGGGGAGCATCATGTTCATGCTCAAAATCGTACCGGCGACCACGAACGTCAATTTCATCGGAATGCGCCGTCTAGCCTATCCGTTATCGGCTTTTCTTATCGTAGCTTCAATCGCAGTTTTCCTAGTTCAGGGGCTGAATTTCGGTATCGATTTCCGTGGTGGCACCTTGATTGAGATCAAAACCGACGGTCCGGCGAATGTCGAACAGTTGCGTGAGACTGTCGACCGGCTAGGACTTGGTGAGGTCCAGATACAGGAATTTGGTGCTCCCGATGACGTTCTAATTCGGGTTCAGAAGCAGGACGGTGCGGAAGCCGAGCAGGTGAAGGCGATTGAGGTTATTAAGAAAGCACTGGGTGGCAATGTTGCCGAGTACCGCCGAACTGAGTTTGTGGGACCCACGGTCGGGGCCGAACTCATTCAATCAGCGATCTGGGCGGTAACGCTTGCGATCGGAGCAATCCTGATTTACGTCTGGTTCCGGTTTGAGTGGCAGTTTGGCGTTGGCGCGGTGATTGCTCTTACCCATGACGTGATCACTACCATTGGTCTTTTTGCATTCACCCAGCTGGAATTCAACCTAGCAACGGTGGCTGCAATTCTAACCATTGCGGGTTATTCGATAAACGATACGGTTGTGATCTATGACCGTGTGCGTGAAGAACTCCGTCGCTACAAGAAGATGGACATGGCCGCACTGCTCAATCTTGCGGTTAACCGCACCTTGTCGCGGACGTTCATGACCAGTGTCACGACACTTATCGCCTTGATCGCCCTGGCGACCTTTGGCGGTTCGATTATCCGGGACTTCGCCTATGCGATGATCTGGGGAGTGGTGATTGGAACCTATTCGTCCGTCTTCATTGCCGTTCCAGTTCTCCTCTGGCTAAAGGTCAGTCGTGAGGCCCTGTCAGCCGGACAGGAAGAAGACAGTTCCGGCGAGGGTTCCGGAAACGCGATGGCTGAAAAGCCATCTGAAAAATAGTGGCGTCAGACAAAACCTCTGAAACACCGCCGGTCTATCAGGTCGTCGAATCTTATGGTGCGGCGCGTTTCCGTATCTCTGGAGCAGTTTATGATACTTCCGTGCTTGTTTTTCCAGAACGCACAGTTTTCTGGAATGTGACGCGCTTCGAAGATCTTCAGCCGTCTGACTTCGTTCCAATACTTGAAGCTGCCGAAACTATCGAAATTCTTTTGCTGGGATGTGGTGAGCGCATGCAGCTCGTTACTCCGGACCTACGCGGGCCGTTGCGAGCCGCTGGTGTAGTCATTGAGCCAATGGATACAGGCGCAGCCGCGCGCACATTCAATCTTCTGCTTTCTGAAGATCGTAGGGTCACTGCCGCGCTGATTGCGCTGACATAGTCACTAAAGGCTCGTGCAGAATTGATCTGCGTATGTCTAGATAGTCTCTGGAATTTTCCAGATGGATGCCCGGATCAAGCCAGGGCATGACAGCGGAATCACCCCCCCCGTAACGAAAACGGGGCCCCGAAGGGGGCCCCGCTGACGTCTTTTATTTGATGTCTCGATTAGAACGGTGAGTTCTGGAACGCAATCATGCCATAGAGCATTGGGATCGAAAGCAAGGTGTTGGTCCGCGAGAAAAGCATAGCTTTGCGGGCCGAAGCAGGCTTTTTCTCCGCAGGCGCATCAATGATACCCAGTGCGATCTTCTGGTTTGGCCAGATCACGAACCAGACATTGAACGCCATGATCAGTCCGAACCACATGGCGATACCAAGCAGAGCAGTCTGAACACCACCACCGTGTGTACCGATAGCCAGTGCGTCACCGAGATAGCCGCTCATCCATGCCAAGATGAGGCCGAACAGTACCGTTGAAGCTGCGCTCCAGCGGAACCAGAACAGCACGGCAGGCGCAATGTGCTTGCCGATGGCTGGTTTCATTTCATCAGGAATTTTTGGCATGGTCGGAACCTGAACGAAATTCAGGTACCAGAGCAGTCCGACCCACATCACTCCACTAAGAACGTGGAGCCAGCGAACGAAATGCAAAAGGAAAGGATCGTCGATAATCATGTCTCTATCTTCCTTTCACGCCTAAACGGCGATGCCTTGAGCGACAAACACCATGATAACGGTCAACACGACCCCCAGCACGATAGTCATATGCAGTGATTCCAATGGGTTCTTCATAGTATCCCCTCGTAGATTACCCGAATCGGACTATAGCAAATCCAACGCGCTGAACATATGCGCCAAACAGATAACCTGCAAACGCAACAAACAGATAAAATGTCACTATCCGAAAGCGAAACCTACTGTCTGGATGAAGTGCGTCGCTACGACCACGATCGCTATCTCACAGCTCTTTTTCTGCCGCCGGAACAGCGAGCGGACGTACTGGCGCTTTATGCGTTCAATGTGGAAGTCGCCCGTACACGTGAGATTGTCAGTGAGCCGATACTCGGTCAAATACGTCTGCAATGGTGGCGGGAAGCGATTGAAGGTATTTATGCGGGAACACCGCGCGAGCATCCGGTTGTCGCGGCACTCTCATCCTCTTGCCAGAGCCACAAACTTGATTGTGCCGAGCTTGAAGCCTTAATCGATGCAAGAGAGGCCGATCTCGAAGATGCGCCTCTCGCGGATATGGCCGCCCTTGAAGGTTATGCCTCCGGGACATCCGGACAGCTAACGAGGCTTGTCATGTCCGTTCTCGGCGGTAACTCCCGGGCGCTCGATGCAGCGGGCGAAGTGGGTGCCGCATGGGCATTGGTCGGACTGGCACGTTCGGTCGCATTTCACGCGCAACACCAACGGATATATATTCCGGCCGAACTGTTGAGTGAATATGAAGTGGAACGCCGCCACTTGCTCGACCTCAAGCCGTCAGCCGGTCTAAATAGCTCAATACAGCGGATGATCGGCGTGGCGCAGGACAAGCTGGCAAATGCTCGTGCTGACCGCAACCAGATCACGCGCCCGCAGCGTAAGGGCTTGCTCCTTGGCACGCTTGCGGACCGGTATATCCTTGCAATACGAAAAGCGAATTTCGACCCCTTTGCCATGCCAGCGATTCAGCCAACACAAACTCTGCGACTGGCTTGGTCGGCATGGCGAGGGACCTACTAGCCCGAAGGGTTACTCGGCCGCTTCGCGGCCGTCTGTGACACCAGCTTCGAAGGTGACACCAATGCCGCGTAGCTTGTCGAGCATGTCATCGCCGAACTCTGCGGCCAGACGATCGGCTTCGACCTTCGGATGGTCGATGTCGTTGAAGGATTCAACGGAATCGCCATTGATCCAGACGAGAAGATGGCCCGTCTCGTCACTGATGTTCTCAAAACGGCGGACGACACACGGCGGCACGGCAATCATGTCGTACTTCTCGAGGATCAGTTCACTCTCTCCTTCATCACCCCACTGGATTTTGAAACGACCGTCAAGGCACATGAAGGTCTCGCGGGTAAACTGGTGGGCGTGGAGCAGGGGGCCGTCGCCGGGAGGGCACTTGGCGATAATCACGCTCATCTTGTCTTGGGTTACCACAGCGGGCGCCTGAGCCATCGGGCCACCCTGATTTTCCGGCGACATTAGCAAATAGAGCGTACGCGCGGTCATCGTCTCGTAGACTTCTTTGGGGATACCTACATCCGCGTCATAGCTGCTGCTCTGGGGCTTCAGCTCCTTAAAGCGGGCCACGCGCGCGTTCATTTCCTCATGACTGAAATTCACCGTTTTCATCGTTCTCTCCGTTTTCATAAGTGCCGGTTTTGCGGCTGTAAGATTTGCATCAATTATAGGATGGATCGGGCGGCCCTTTAAGCTCAACAGTGTTCCCTTCAGGGTCCTTTACATAGATTGCTGGGCCTTCACCTTCAGCGCCTCCGCGGATCAGGGTGCTACCCAGCTCTACATTGTGTTGGGAAAGATAGGCTCGAATTGCCTCGTCGTCATAGGGTTTCACCTGAATAGCGAAATGATCCATGTTGTGGCCGTCACGTCCAGGGGCCGCACCGCCCTGGCTTCCCATGGGCTCAGCGATTGGCGCCAGATCAATCAGGTGTTCGCCCGCACGGACCTGATAGAGGCCGAGTTCCTTGTCCTCGTCCTCTAACGTGCAGCCCAGAACGTCACAATAGAAATGCAGCATCGCTTTCAGGTCAGTGCAGCGGATCACCACGTGATCGAGGCCTTTCATGGCGTAGGGCTGCTTACTCATGGCTGTTCCTTTCGAGCGAGGGTCAGTTCAGGCCCGGATCGGGCGGTCCCTTAAGTTCGACGGTATTCCCTTCGGGATCGAGAATATAGACGCTGGGGCCGTTGCCTTCGGCGCCGTAGCGCGGCCCGGATTCCACGATTTCGATGTCGTGGCGTGCGAGATAAGCGCGCAGTTTGGGCTCGTTATAGGGCTCAATACGGATCGCGAAATGATCGAGGTTCAGACCGTCATCATGAGGCGCCGGACCGCCTTTTCTGCCGAGTTTGCCATCAACCGGGATCAGATCGATCAGATGTGCGCCGGCGCGAACCTGAAACAGGCCGAATGCTTCGTTGTGCCGATCAACTGTGCAACCGAGTACACCGCAATAGAACGCCTTCATGGCTTCAAGATCGACGCAGCGGATGACCAGATGATCTAATCCCTGCATGCCGAACGGGGGTTGATCGCTCATGTTTGTTTCCGACGGGCACGCAGGCCGATCACCACAGCAGGACCGCCACGGCGTTCACTGGCGGGAAGTTCGATCTTTGCTTCTTCGAGATATCCTATATCCATCATAGCGGCGAAATCTTGGCGCATACCGTCCGCGGTGAACATCATTTTTTCCACTTTTGGTCCGCCGCGGCCGTATCCAAGATAGTCCGGGGCAAAGCCCTCGAGTAGCAACAGCCCATTAGGCTTGAGGGATTGCGCGAATTTCCGGTGTATATCGGACCGGTTGTCGACGTTCACATGAAGAAATGCAGACACGAGAAGATCATAAGTGTCGGCCTCGGGCTGCCAGTCGCGCAAATCCCCAATCCGGGCATCGAGATCGATATTCTGCGCGGTGGCGAGTTTCTTTGCTTTACCAAACCCGACAGGCGAAGCGTCGAGAGTGGTGACCCGCAAACCCTGCCTAGCAAGCCACACGCCGTTGCGGCCTTCACCATCACCGGGCACGAGGGCTGTCATGCTAGGTTGCAGGAAGCTGGCGTTTTCCACCATCCACAGATTGGGTTCCTGTCCGAAGACATAGTCATCCTCGGCGTAGCGTTTATCCCAGAATTCTTCGGGTGTGTTGGCGGGT
>JAPKDV010000117.1 GCA_028822385.1 Alphaproteobacteria bacterium | reverse complement strand
CCAAGGCTGCGAATGGGCTGATAGGCGAGGATCACGGCTGTGAGAAAGCCGACAAACTCGCCTAGGGTTCCCGTCCCCCAGATGATGCGCCAGCCGCCATAGGCGAGCACGGCGGCGACGGCAAATCCACCAATGGTTTCAAGAATTGGGTAGGTCCGCGCACGTCCCCGCACGGTTTTCATGACTAGATAGTAAATATGGTCGAACAGATCGTCGGCGCGTTCCTGCTCGTAGCGTTCCATCCGATAGGATTTCACTAGCCGAATGCCCGAGAAAGCCTGTTCGAGGTTGGAGGTGAGCTCACCCATGCCTGTCTGTGCGTTCGAAGAGGCACGACGCAGTCTCCGGCCAATCCGGGCAATCGGGATTGCTGCTGCTGGCAGGGTCACGATGACGATGATGGTGAGCAGCCAGTCGAGATAGAACATCATCCCGATCAGCGCGGCCGCAGTCATGAAATCGCGTGCCATGGCGGTGAGGGTGCGCGATAGGGCATCACGCATCAGATTGACGTCATTGGTAAAACGCGAAATCAGCTTGCCCGTCGACGTGAGATGATGGGCCTGCAGATCAGCCCGCATCAGATGAGAGAACATTGCTTTTTGGAGCGCGTTGATAACCCGCAACGCAATCGACTGGCTGAGGATGCTTTGCCCGAAGGACGCCATGCCTTTTGTGAAGGTCACCGCAAGAACGATAAGTGGCATCAACCAGATTACGGTCGGATCCTTGTTTTCGAGCATGTTGAACGAAGTCTCAATGACCTTTGGGTAGGCCGCAGACGACGCCGCAACCAAAAGCATCAGGCACACCGCAGCAACCACGCGACGGCGGTGCTGGCGGATCCAGTCTCGCCAGAGCCGGCCCATTAGATGGGATGTGCTGTCTTTCGCCGAATCCTGCATGTTGCGGGCCGGAATACCTCCATTGGTAGCAGCGGGATGGAGCCACAGGCGCCGTCGCCAATGCAAGTTTAACATGCGCGATGGAATGTTGCTTGTTCGTGTGCGAGAGGTGGTTGTTCAACGCGCGCCAAGGGTGATACAGGTTTGTTATGGCCAACGTGGAACCCGCGCCAGCCGAGGATTTAGAGTCCGAACCGACCGAATCCCTGCTGCATCGAATCTGCCCCAATTGCGGCACCGACAACGCCGGTGTGCCCGCGCTTGAATATTCATGGCAGCATTGGGTGCTACGTGAATGTGGCAGTTGCGAATTCGTCTATCTGGAAAATCCGCCCGACTATGCGGATCTCGCCGTCGCTTTTGCGTGGGAACGCAATCATGGAGACCGCCAGAAGCGGATGAAGAAGGAATATCCGGTCTCTCATGCGATTTCGCGTGTTTGGCGAAAATTCTATCGTGCGGTTGTGAAAAAGCCGGACAAGCTCGCCAACCGTATTAAGAAGTGGGTGGAGCCCGGGGTCGTGATTGATGTCGGCTGCGGCGATGCCGACCGGCTTCTCGTTCTGCCTGAGCATTATGAGACTTGTGGGATCGAAATTTCCGAAGCACTGGCGAAGGCTGGCGAAGAGCGCCTGGCGAAGCGCAACGGACGGATTATAAATGCACCGGCCCTCGAGGGACTGGAAAGCTTTACAACAGGAAAGGCGAGCGGCGTTTTGATGCGCTCTTTCCTGGAGCATGAACATCAGCCGATAAAACTGCTTAAACAGGCCTTCCGGGTGCTGCAGCCTGACGGAGTAACCATCATCAAGGTGCCGAACTTTGCCAGCATCAATCGTCGGGTGATGGGGTCGCGCTGGTGTGGATTTCGCTTCCCCGGCCATGTGAACCATTTCACTCCGGAAAGCTTGCAGGCAATGGTCGAGAATGCAGGTTTCAAGGTGGTCAGCTTCAACGAGCTCGACCGTTTCTTCTTAAGTGACAATATGTGGATGGTTGCGCGCAAGGACGGCTGACCCGTCCACTGGTGCCGATTTTAAGGTGACAGACAACAGACATAGGTAGAGCCATGACACGCATCGATATTATTGCGCGTGACGATATGAACGCGGAGCAAGCCAGCGTTTATGACGCGTCAAAGGAAGCCGGAAACCCTCTTGGTGGACCGTTCTCCGCCTATATCCGTATTCCCGATCTGTTTCAGACATCTCAGGATATGCGGAACAGTCTGGGCGCAGGCCCGTTGAGCGGCCGGGAACGGCAGATTGTTTTTCTGGTGGTGTCGCGGCATTGGAACGCGCGCTATCCGTGGTTTGCACAATCGCGCAATGGGCTGAAGATCGGACTGGACCGTGAGATTATCGATGCTATCAACGCCCGCCAAGAGCCTGAGTTAGGTGATGAACGCGAGCGTATCTGTTTTGCCGTAGCCAGCGAGCTACAAAGCACATGCAAGCTCAGTGAATCGTCCTACGCAGCTGCTGAAGCGGTGATGGGTGAGACCGATCTGGTGGCGCTTGTAGCGGCCACAGGGCAGTTTGTGATGACCTGTTGTACGGCCAATGCGTTCGATGTTGATCCGCCTGAGGATCAGCCGGTTCCGTTGCTGGCGTAGTGCGCCTTTGCGGGACGTGGCGAGCTGAAACTCAGCCGCCGCCGGCCACGGTCAGCCCTTCGATTCGAAGCGTGGGGCTGTTGGTGCCGTAGCGGAATTCCAGATCATCGGCTGGTGTCAGGGACAGATACATATCCCTCAGATTGCCCGCGATGGTCATTTCGGTAACGGGAAACGTGATTTCGCCATTTTCGATCCAGAAGCCGGATGCACCGCGAGAGTAGTCGCCGGTCACTCCGTTGACCCCCATGCCCATGAGGGACGTCACATAGAATCCGGTGCCCGTGTCCGCGAGCAAAGCCTCGCGTGAGATTATACCTGGCTCAAGGTAGAGATTCGTCGGACTGGGTGAGGGCGGGCCGGAGGTTCCGCGGCCAGCATGACCAGTAGATTTCATATCGAGCTGGCGCGCCGAGGATAGGTCAAGCAACCAGGTCGTTAGGATGCCATCCTCCACAAGGGAGCGTTTCTTGTTGGCAACACCTTCGGCATCAAAGGGTTTGGAGCGCATGCCGCGCAGACGATGCGGGTCGTCCATGATGCGTATACCGCTGGCAAAGATTTGCTTTCCAAGACTGTCTTTGAGAAAACTAGTACCGCGCGTGATTGATGGGCCGGTAATGGCTCCAGAGAGGTGACCGAGCAATCCGCCCGCCACCCGCGGATCAAACACGACAGGGGCGTGCGAAGTCGCCATGCGGCGTGCGCCTAGCCGTGCGACCGTGCGTTCACCGGCGCGCGTGCCCACATCTGCAGCATCTTCCAGGTCGGCGCGATAGACAGAATGGGCGAAGTCGTATTCGGCCTCCATATCTGTGCCTTCACCTGCAATGACGGAAACACCCACACCACAATCGGTGCGGCCATAGCTCTTGGCAAATCCGTTGCTGGCCGCGAGAGTGATGTGGCTGTGGCTCCAGCTTGCTTCCGCGCCATCGGAATTTGTGATGCCCGTGACGGCCCGCGCGGCGTCTTCACAGGTGCGTGCCATTTCTATGAGAACCTCGCTGGCTGGTTCGTCGGGATCAACCATGTCGAGGTCGGGGATTTCTGTAGCCAGTTGGTCTGGATCGGCAATTCCACCCCAAGGGTCGTCGGGAACCGTGGACGCCATGTCGAGCGCACGCCCGACAAGTTCGTTCAATGCGGTCTCGGAGAAATCAGTTGAAGAGACAATTGCCTGTTTCTTCCCTTTGAACACCCGTAACCCCAAATCAAAACTCTCCTGACGTTCGAGCTTCTCTATCTTACCCAGACGCTGGGCATGAGATAGGGACGTCGCGCGGATGAGAACCGCATCAGCAGCATCTGCTCCGCGTTTGGTGGCATTGGCAACAAGCGCAGAGAGGCGATCGCGGTCATCCGCGGACATGGAATCGGACATAATGTTGATCGCGCCACCGCGCGTCCTGTTTTGGGGTTAGAAGGTTCTGGTGCGTGAAGAATTCGACGATCGCGATCAGGGCGCAGAGTGTGAGCCCGCCCCAGTTCATGGCGATGCCAGTAGCGCGGTTGAACGGCTCAGCATCACCGGATGCGGTGTGTCCTATTTCCATATTGGGTTTCCTGAGCCAGGCAAACCCAGATCGTCCCACATTGCCGAAACTTTATCGATAACATCTTGATCCATGTCTATTTGACGACCCCATTCGCGGGTTGTCTCGGGAACGATTTTATTGGTTGCATCAAGTCCGGCCTTACTGCCAAGGCCCGAAACCGGGGAAGCAAAGTCCAGATAGTCGATCGGTGTGTTTTCGATCAGTGTTATGTCGCGTGCCGGGTCCATGCGGGTTGATATCGCCCACATTACATCCTTCCAGTCGCGTGCATCGATGTCGTCATCCACGATGATCACCCATTTGGTGTACATGAATTGCCGTAGATAGGACCACACTCCCATCATCACCCGCTTGGCATGGCCGGGATAGGCTTTCTTCATTGAGACGACGGCGATCCGATAAGAGCAGCCCTCAGGCGGCAACCAGAAATCGATGATTTCGGGAAAGGCCTGCTGCAAGAGCGGCACAAACACATCGTTAAGAGCTTCGCCGAGCACGGAAGGTTCGTCAGGGGGGCGCCCGGTGAAGGTGGAGAGATAGATCGGGTCGCGGCGCATGGTGATGGCGCTTACATGAAAGACGGGGAATTGCTCCACCGAGTTGTAGTAGCCGGTGTGATCGCCATAAGGGCCTTCGTCACCATGTTCATCGAGAGAGACATGTCCCTCGATCACGATTTCGGCAGATGCGGGCACTTTGAGTGGGACCGTCTTGCAGTCCACCAGCTCCAGCCGCTTGCCGCGCAGCAGCCCGGCAAATTGGTACTCGGATAAGGTGTCGGGAACCGGGGTTACCGCGGCGATGATTGTGCCGGGATCGGCGCCTATCACGACGGCGGCAGGTAGGGGGTCGGAGTGTTCAGATTTCCAGCGCGCATGGTGCTGAGCGCCGCCGCGATGCTTGAGCCAGCGCATATAGGTGGTCTTTGGCCCTGTGACCTGCATGCGGTAGATACCGAGATTGAAGGCGTCTTCGCGCTTCCCGTCGGGGTTAGGCCCCTGGGTGACGACTAGAGGCCAGGTGATCAGCGGTGCAGGTTCGCCTGGCCAGCAGATCTGAATCGGAAGTCTGGATAGATCAATGTCATCGCCGGTCAAGACAATGTCTTGTACCGATCCTGACTTCATAGTCTTGGGCCGCATCGCCATGACGGTACGCAGTAACGGAAGTTTCTCCCATGCATCACGCAGGCCGCCCGGTGGTTCGGGCTGGCGCAGAAATGCGAGGGTCTCACCGACCTCACGCAATTGGTCGGGTTCCCGGTCCATGCCCCAGGCGACACGTTCAACCGTGCCAAACAGGTTCACCAGAACCGGTGTTGGGTTTGGCGTTCCGTCATTACCGATGACATTCTCGAATAGCACTGCCGGGCCACCCTCAGCGAGTAGGCGGGTCTGGATTTCTGTCATTTCCAAATTTGTTGAGACCGGATGCGAAACGCGGACCAAGCGTCCGGTTTTTTCAAGTCTGGAGATGAATTCGCGCAGGCTGTTGTAGGGCATGGTATCGATTTAGTGTGCCTGTCCGTCGTGCGTCAAGAACGTGACTGTCTTGCGAAGGGCAGTGGAGAGGTTGAAAATGCCCTCATGAACAATGATCCCTTCGAAACCGACCCAGTTCTGATCCGTGCTGTTGGCTATCCATATGACATCACCGCGTATTCTTTTACCTTTATTGGCGGAGCGGAAGCACCCTTCAACCCAGCCTTACGAGCCGGTCGTCGCCCCGTAATTGGCTACGGGTCGAACCAGTCACCTCTTCGTCTGCGCCAGAAATATGGCACGAAGCACCAGCCGATTCCGGTGCAGCGTGCATGGCTGACTGATCATGACGTCGTCTATTCAGCGCATTTTTCAAGCTATGGCTCGTTGCCTGCCGCGCTCCGTTATGCACCTGGAACCAGGGTGGCGGTGGCGGTGAACTGGCTCAGTGATGCCGAGCTTGAGATTATGCATCCGACGGAAACCGACAGTTACGACTTTGCCTATCTTGACAATCTGGACCTCCAGCTTGATGACGGTACCGTGCTGGGCCAAGCCTATGCTTATCTCAGTTTTCGTGGACATGTGGGTACGGATGGTCAGCCCTTCGCACTTCTAGAGGTGGCATCCGAAGGCCGTCTATATGCCTCGTTAAGTCAGCGGGAAGCTCTGGCGATGATGCGGGACCGGATTGCCCCCGGTGAAGACCTCGCAGCGTTTGTACGCGCCCATATCGCCGATGCTGATCTTCGCAATGCGCGTGTGGCAGAGCT
>JAPKDV010000019.1 GCA_028822385.1 Alphaproteobacteria bacterium | reverse complement strand
ATGCAGTGACCGCACTCGAGTGGGGATTGTGTGAGGAAGTTTGCGACGACACGCTCACAGCCGCTCTAGTGATGGCAGGAGAGATCACCTCTCGGCCACGCGTCGCGCAGCAGATGGTCAAAGAAGCGATCAATCGTCTTGGTGCGGGCCCGGATGTGGCGACCTTGGAACAGGACCAAGTTTTGCTTAATATGAGTGATCCGGAAGCTGTCAATTTACAGAAAGAAGTCCTTGATAGCATGGGCTGGACATAATTTTATGGAAGTGCTGGAATATCCTCGCAATTCTGCACCGCGCTCGGAGAATTGTTAGGCTCTTCCACAAGAGTTTTCCGTTCGTTGATTGCAGAGTTGATGCAATTCAATTAGAGAAAAAGAATCAAAGCCGCGTTCTGCGGAACAGGGAGAAAAAATAAATGAAATCTTATATTAAGGTAACTCTGGCCGGTGCCGCTTCGGCAGTCGCCATGTTCTCATTCGGTTCGGTGGCTCTTGCCAACGACCACCTAAACGCTACGGAAAAGGCACTTGCGCCCAAGGCCAAGGCTGAAGGCTCCGTTACAATCATTCATCCACTGTTTTCGGATCGTACCGCTCGACGTATGGGCGATGCTTTCAAGAAGCGTTATAACCTCGGTGATGATTTCGAATTTAACAGCCTTCGTAAGGGCACTGGCGCAACGGTTGCTCAGGTTAAGCAGGAAATTAAGGCAGGAAAGTTCACCGTTGACGTGATCACTGTTCATTCCCCGGCGTTCTTCGAAGCTGGTGCCAAACGCGGCGCATTTCTTGAGTTGGATTCTCTGAACTGGAATGACAGCAAGGACGTTGTTAAGGCAGCTGGTCAGTACTCACGCTATCCGCATGTTGTTACCCCGCTGGCATATACCTTCCAGCCGGTTTGGAACTCTTCATGCCCAGGCATGGCGAACTTCAACGTCACGTCCTATGCAGATACGACTAAAGCTGCCCTGAAGGGTAAGACGATTTCGTCGGATATTACGAAGTCCTTTACCTACACCAACTCTGTCATCGCGCTGCAGCGCGCGGGTGCTGTTGATTTCAAAGCGTTCTGGCCGGCTCTGGCGAAAACCGATCCGCTCGTCGAGTTCCGTACGGAACCGAAGATGCAGATGGTGATTTCGTGTCAGCGTCCGTTCGACATGTGGAACCTTTCAGGCCGCGTGTACCAGAACGTGCTCAAATCACCGGGTCTGAAAGATAAGATCAAAATTGGTTCTTATAAAGAAGGCCAGGCAATGCTGGGCAACCAGATGGCCGTACTGAAAGGTGCCAAGAACCCGAACGCAGCAAAGCTCTTCGTTGAGTTCCTGCTGTCGAAAGAAGGTGCTGATATCTACGTCGAGGGTGAGGCTGTTTACTCCTTCCGCGCAGGTTACAAGCCTCCGGCTGCCGTGGCTGATTATCTGATGGATCTGTCCAAGCAAAAGCTGATCGGCATGGATGATTGGGTTGGTGCTGCTAACGAGTACAAGACCTATCGCGAAGATTGGCAGAAAAACTTCCGATAGTACTTTCGGGACTGCTTTTGTTTTGGGGTGTCGTCACTGGCGGCACCCCAAAATGCTTACAAAATGGTAGTGCCAATGAATGGCAAGAATTCGTAGATGAATCGTCTTATTTGACAGGCGTTCCACGCGCTCTTGCAAATCTATAGTTTAATCTATTCCTGACCGGGCGATATCGTGATGACCGCGGAAACCTACTCATCGAAAGCTGTTGATCGTTCACGGCTGCACAACCGCCTGCGCGCCATGGTGACGCAGGAGAACTTGATCACCATAGTTGTGGCCCTGATTGTGGCCGGCGCGGTGCTTGTGCCTCTGATGGTGCTGTTCGTCAGTAGCTTCAAGGTTCTTGACCCGTCGGGCTGGGATACGACCTGGGGCTTTGGCAATTATGTGACCATGTTCACGGATCGGATTATTCCGAAAGCCTTCGTCAACACACTGATCATTTCATCAGGTTCGACTATTTTAGCTACCTTGTTAGGAGTTTCTCTGGCTTGGATCAACGCGAGGACCAATTGCCCGGGGCGCAGCTACCTAGAGCCTTACAACCTGATCCCGTTCTTCCTCAGCCCGTTCGTGGGCGCGATCGCTTGGCACAATCTGGGTGAACCGCAGACTGGACTGCTGAACAATTTGGCCCGCGCGGTCTTCGGCATTGAGGGCGCGATTATCAACATTGATAATATCTGGGGTGTGATCTGGGTCACCGGTATTTTCTTTGCCCCACTCGTTTATCTTTTTGTGGTCGGTTCGCTGCGTCGCATGGATCCCTCACTGGAAGACAGCGCGCGGACCACGGGTGCGGGGCTGATCCGCACGACTATGACTGTGACGCTGCCACTGGTTATGCCTGGTATTCTCTCGGGAGCGATCATCGTGTTTGTGACCAGCGCCGGTGAGTTCGGTGTCCCCTTCAAGCTTTCAGCTCCTTATGGCTGGGAAACACTGACAACTCAGATCTTCTCCAAAGCCGTGGGTGATGATGCAAATCATTACATGGGTGCGGCCATGAGTATGGCGCTGGGTGTCATCACGGTGTTCCTGATCTGGGTGCAGCAGCGCTATATCGCGCCGCGTTCCTTCACCACGGTGACTGGCAAGGGCTTCCGCCCGAACGTGCTCGATCTGGGTCCGTGGCGCTGGGTGGCTTTTGGCTACAATATCTTCTTCATCCTGGTGGCCGTTGTTTTGCCGATCGTCTGCCTGATCATCGTCAGTCTGCATCCGGTTTGGACCGGTAAGATCGTCGTCGCAGACATGACCACCATTAACTACGTGAAGACGCTCATGTGGTGGCATCCGGAAGCAATTTCGGCGGCAACTAATGGCATTGGAAACAGCCTGATCCTGGCCTTCGGTGGTGCATCCATCTCGATGGTTCTGGCGCTGGTGATTAGCTACATGATCCATCGCACCAAGGGTTTCGGTGTGAGGATGCTCGACTTCCTCTCGATGGTTCCGATCGGATTCCCGGGCATTGTGCTTGCGATGGGTGTGCTGGTGACTTACATCCAAACCCCGATCTACGCTACGCTCTGGATCTTGATGCTGGCCTATATCACGCGGTTCTTCCCTTATGGGCAGCGCAACATTTCCTCGATCATGCTGGCTATTTCCGAGGAGCTCGATCAGAGCTCCCGGATGGCTGGCGCTTCCTGGTTCACGACCTTGCGTCGGATAACGATCCCGCTGTTGAAGCCGGGTCTGTTTGCCGGTTGGATTTTGTTGTTCATCATCTTCCTGCGTGAGCTTTCGATCTCGATCATTCTGTTCACCACGGGCACAGAGACCCTATCAGTCGGTGTGTATTATCTGACGAACTTCGAGAACGAACCTCTGACATCGGCATTGTCGATGGCGCAGACGGTGATGTTGTTGATCGCGATCTATGCGTTCCGGCGTTTGGCCGGTCGCGAAGCGCTTACGGCTTAAGGGAGGACCGGAGCATGAATACGCAAGAGGATACCGGCGCTTACCTGGAAGTCCAGAATCTGGTCAAGTATTTTGGGAACGACCGTGCGGTGGACGATATTTCTTTCGCCGTTCCCAAGGGGGCCTTTCTGACTCTGTTGGGACCATCGGGCTGTGGCAAGACCACAACCCTGATGAGTGTCGCCGGACTGCACAGCATTGATGGCGGACGTATCCGTGTCGGTGATGTAGTTTACACCTCACCATCCGAAGGACTGTTCCTGCCGCCAGAGAAGCGCGACATTGGAATGGTCTTCCAGAGTTATGCTATCTGGCCTCATATGACGGTGGCCAAGAACGTGTCTTATCCACTAGAAATCCGAAAGGTGAACCAGTCCGAGATCGATGACCGAGTGAACGAAGTTCTCGCGCTCGTCGGCCTGACTGCGGAAACGGACAAGCTGGCGACAAATCTTTCGGGAGGTCAGCAGCAGCGTGCGTCGCTGGCCCGTGCGATTGTTGCCAAGCCGCGTCTGTTGCTCTTCGATGAGCCGCTTTCGAACCTCGACCTCAAGCTGCGTGAGCAGATGCGTGTCGAGCTTAAGCGTATTCAGAACGAGGTAGGTATTACCGCGATCTACGTAACCCATGATCAGTCTGAAGCTCTGGTAATGAGTGACGAGATCATCGTGATGAGTAAGGGTAAGATCGAACAGCGCGGTGGGCCGTTGGAGATCTACTCCCGGCCCGTCAACGAATATGTCAGTAACTTCATTGGCGTTGCCAATCTTCTCAAAGCTAAGGTGCGAGACACCAATGGCTCCGGTCAGGGCGTCGTGGAGGTTTCTCAGGATGGTCAGACGATGACTGTGCCCTGTCAGATGGGCCCAGGAATTGGTGCTGGCGATGATGCGGTCCTCTCGGTACGACCCGAAAACGTTCACGCGGTACGTGAAAGCAACGGCGGCAATATCGTTGAAGGTGAAGTTACCAACGCCATTTTCTTGGGCAATTATGTAGATTGTCGGGTGAAGTGGGGTAGCTTCGAGTGGAAGGTAATTGCCCATCCTCGGACCCGTCTTAAGGCCGGTGAAAAGGTCTTCCTAGAGTTTGATCCCGAGCACACACTGGCGGTGCAGCCATGAGTACGAACAACAACGTGATGGTCTCGATTGACCATCTTCATAAAAGCTATGGCCTTGAAAAGGCGGTCAAGGATTTCAATATCGAGATAGAGCAGGGGGAGTTTGTGACCCTGCTGGGGCCGTCGGGCTGTGGCAAGACCACAACCCTGCGCTGCGTTGCTGGTCTGGAACGCCCTGAGGCCGGTGAAATCCGGATTGGTGACACCACTGTTGTAGCCCCGGAGAAGGAAATTTTCCTTTATCCCGAGCATCGCAATATTGGCATGGTGTTTCAGAGTTATGCGGTTTGGCCACATATGACGGTGTTTGACAACGTAGCCTACGGCCTGCGCGTGCGTCGGGCTTCAAGCAACGAAATCAAGTCTAAGACTATGAAAACACTCGAGCTTGTGGGCCTTGATCACCTGGCTGATCGCTTCGCGACCAAATTGTCGGGTGGTCAGCGTCAGCGCGTCGCGCTGGCACGTGCCATCTGCTATCAGCCCGAAGTAATCTTGTTTGACGAACCGCTTTCGAACCTCGACGCCAAGCTGCGTGAGCAAATGCGTGACGAGATTGTACGTCTGCAGAAAGAGGTCGGCATTACCTCGATCTTCGTGACCCATGATCAGTCTGAAGCATTGGTTATGAGCGATCGTGTGGTGGTAATGGACAAGGCCGTGATACAGCAGGTTGGTGATCCGCAGGAAATCTACGCCAACCCGGTAAATTCCTTTGTCGCGAACTTCATAGGTGTGACCAGTCTGCTCGAAGGTAAGCTGGATGCACGTGACGGTGAGGTTTGCAGTGTTGATGTATCGATGGGCCAGGGGGTAGAGCCGCTGCGTCTTCGCGCTGTTGGTGCGGCGGGAGCTAAGCCGGGTGACAAGATTAATGTCAGCCTGCGTCCCGAAGATGTCACGCTGCATCTCGAACGCCCGCAGGGCACGGATCATGGCAACCTGATTGAAGGCAATGTGATCGATACAATCTATCTCGGTAGCTTCCTTGAAGGTCGCGTCCGGGTGGGACCGCACGAGATTGGTATTCAAATTGACCATTTTGAGAATCTCGTTGCCGATCAGACGGTCTATCTGAGCTTCCAGCCTGAGCACGGTCTCTGCCTCGCTAACTAGGACCATTATTATGAGCCAACGCATTCTTGTTCTCGGTGCCGGCGGCGTTGGCGGTTATTTTGGTGGGCGTTTGGCGGAAGGTGGTGCTGACGTGACCTTTGCGCTGCGTCCGGCGCGTCGGGCACAGATCGATGCGCGCGGGATTGTCATTCACAGTGACTTCTTCGATGATGCCTTGGTGCCGGTGAAGACTGTCGCGGCGGATCAGGTCGACGGTCCCTATGACCTAGTGATTGTGGCCTGCAAGGCCTACCAGCTCGGTGACGTTATGGAGACGATTGCGCCAGCTGTTGGTGACGGCACCGCCGTCCTCCCATTACTCAATGGTATTAAGCAGTTAGACATGCTGTCTGATCGCTTTGGTGCCAATAAGGTCCTAGGCGGAACGTGCTATATTGGCGCGCGGGTTGACGTAGAAACTGGTGATATCGTTCATTTTGGGGATTTCCATCGGATCGCTTATGGCGAGATGGATATGTCTGTTTCGCCGCGGGTTGAAGCTTTTGCCGCGCTGAATGACTCGATGAAATTCGATATCGATTTGCGTGACGATATCCTGCAGGCCATGTGGGATAAGTTCGCCATGCTTTGCGCCATGTCTTCGGTCAATACGATTGCGCGGGCCACAGTCGGCGAAATTCTTGCTACACCGTCAGGTTACGAGTTCCTGACGGCGGCGCTGGCCGAATGCCGCGAAACGGCAGCTGCGTTGGACCATACGGTGTCTCTGGCAACCATCGCGACCTATGAGAAAATGTTCTCAACTCAAGGGTCGAAGTTTGCATCTTCGATGCTGCGTGATGTCCAGGCTGGTAACCCGTCCGAGGGTGATCACATCATCGGTGATATGGTGAACCGTGCACAGGCAGCAGGGCTGCACACGCCGATCCTGCTTGCCGCTCGCGCTGGGCTGGCCGTGCATGAAAGCCGGGTTACCGCGTAACTGGTCTGCAGCCGTTTAATTACACAAATGGGAGTACCTCTGATGAACACGAACAATATTTCGGTCACGGAGATGGAGCAGTTTGTTGCGCGCTTTGCTTCTTTACGTGGTTCCGAGGAAGCCTTTCTCGATAGTCGTCTGCCGGGTCACCGGCGCTTCAAGGTGAATCTCGTCGGTATGGGCGTAGTTGAAGCCACGGACAAGCCCGAGCTTCGCCCGAATATTCCGCTCCCTGCCAAGGGTTTCAACCTCGGTATGATCCAGGCCGAAAAAGGAAATGGCGCAGGACTTCATGCGCATGAAACAGAAGAAGTTTTCATGCCGCTGATTGGTCGTTGGGAGGTCTTCTGGATAACCGATGGTGGTGAGAAGGCCATTACGCTCGAGCCGTTTGATTCGATCAGCGTTCCACAGGGCGTATTTCGTGGGTTCCGCCACGTAGATGAGGGGAAGGGCACTTTGCTGACCATCATTGGTGGCCCTGATGCCGGGCGCGTTGACTGGCATCCTTCGGTAACGGACGCCGCCGCCGAATCCGGATTGTCACGCGACGCAGATGGGGATTTGAAGGTGTCCGTATGAGTGAACGACGTAAAGCGCTCGTTACGGGCACCTCAACGGGCCTTGGGCTGGAAATTGCGCTTGGCTTTGCCCGGAACGGTTATGACGTCGCCTTTGCTGACCGCGATGCGGTGATGCTCGACGAGGTGATGGCACGTCCTGAACTGGTCGACGTCAACGCCGTGCCGGTGACCTTGGAGCTAACATCCGAGGATAGTATTAGTGATGGCCTGAACGCAGCGGTTGATGGTCTTGGTGGCCTAGATGTGGTCGTCAACAATGCTGCTCTAGCGCTGATTAAGCCCGTGGTCGATGTGACGTGGGATGATTGGGATCGCCTTGTGAATGTGAACCTTAAGGGTGCCTACTTCTTGTCTGCTCGGTTTGCTGCGCATTGCATGGCAGCTGATCAGCCTGGCGCGATTGTCAATATCGCTTCAACCCACGGACTGACTGGGATCGCCGGTCGTTCGGTTTATGGCATCACGAAAGGCGGGTTAATTCAGATGACCCGTATGCTTGCCATTGAGTGGGTTGAGCAGGGTATTCGCGTAAACACAGTGGCACCAACCACAGTGATGACCGAAAGCCGCAAGGAAATGCTCAAAGATCCTGAGACGCGCAAGCGTATGCTGTCGCGCATTCCTGTGGGCCATTTCCCTGATCCGTCCGAAATTGCGAGTGCTGTCCGCTATCTGGCAGGGCCAGAGCAGGTTTCGGTGACGGGCCAGGTTCTGGCCGTTGATGGTGGCCTGACAGCCGCTTAGGCGCTATTCGTCGAGGACAGCCACCGGGCGGATCGGGCTGCCAGTGCCGCCGCGGATCTTCAGCGGGAAACCGATAAAGCGGAACCGGCCTTTGCCGACCACCTGATCGAGATTAGCCAGCCCTTCCATATGGGTGAAGCCCATATCGCGGCAGACCAGATGAACTTCAAAATTATCTTTGCCGGGTCGACCGGGACTGGCGGCCTCAACTCCGAACATCACGATGCCCTTTGCGCCGAGCCATTTGGCTGATTCCTTTGTCAGACCTGGAAAGTCGGTCATAAACTCGGGTGTACCGAAAGTGCGGTCGTAATGGGCCATGTAGAGCAGAACGGTGTCACGTGGCTTGATTTCGATACCGGCAGCTTTTTCGGCAGCCTCCAGTTGTTCGACGCTGATCTGGCTCTTGAGTTTAATATGAGAGAGATCGAGACACACAGCTTCTGTGTAGAAATCTTCCAGTGGCATCTGGTCTACCGACAATGCCTCCGGGTCAGCATCGAAATGCACCGGTGCGTCGACGTGGCTACCCGTATGCTCGCCGAAGGACATGTACTTGGAGGCGATGGAGAACTTGACGCCCCCGGCCTCCCGGGCAGTCTCATGGGTGTTCCAGTCGGTCAGTACGGCTGGCGGATGGTTGGGCAGGGTCGGGCATTTGTGGAAAATTTCACCGCTTAGGTCAATCAGTTGCATGGTTTGTGTCCTCACATACTTTCAGGTTTGAATCAGTTTTTATTTTCGTAGGTTTCAACGCCGCCGATCGAAGACAAGTCTTCCTCGCGGCCGCGAAATTCCAGAGTGTTTCGATCGGGGTCACGTACAAAGACGGAGACATGGCCTTCGCGCCCGAATTTGACCGGGCCCTGGGTGATCACGATGTCGTTGTCGTTCAATATATTCACGGTTTCCAGAACTGAATCCACTCGGAATGCGATATGGGTGAACCCCGGATACTTGGTCGGGATATCCATCAGGATGTTATCGCCGCCATTGGTGTCATTGGCGTTGAAGACGAGGTTGAGTTCCACCCCGTCATCGTTCTTCACTACCGCAACCGGATCATTGCCGGCCTTGTGGATAACATTGAAGCCAAACAATTCGTAGAACGCCATGGCCCGGTCCAGATCTGCCACACGGATGCCAATATGGTCGATGGTTTCAATGTTCATGTGGTTGTCCTCACCGTTGGTCATCGCGTATGTGCAGTTTACTGGGCGTCAGGCGTTCAGCCAAACGTCCTTATGTGAAAAGCGCGAGCATCGCGGGGACAGTCAAAATCCCAATCAGGGTCTGGCAGGTGAGGGTGGCTGCCATGAGTTCGTGGTCGCCCCCCATCTGGCGTGCTAGCACGTAAGAGGTGGTCGCGGTCGGTTGACTGTGGAACAGCACCAGCAGGGCCAGGATCGATGCTTCTAGGCCTAGAAGTACGCCCAATCCCACGGCAATAACCGGCATCAGCATCAGTTTGGCGACACTTGCGGCCAGAATACCGGGAAGATGAGCACCGACGGATGCCAACCGCAGCCCCGCGCCAGCGGTCAGCAGGGCCACAGGAACGCCAGCGCCGGCCAGCTGGCCAACTGTGGAATCGATCACCCTAGGAACGGCGATATCACTGGCATTGAGGAGCAACCCGGATGCAGCGGCTAGAATGAACGGGTTGGTTACGAGTTTACGGGCAAGCTGTCCGAGATTGGCTTCTCCCTGAGTGCCCCAGCGCGCGAGCACCAAGACGCTCAGGATGTTGACCAGCACAGTAAAGAACGCCACTGCGATGATTGCCAATGCGGCCCCGTCTGCTGGAAGTAGAATCGGCGCAGCCGCCAGGGTGATGAAGAAATTGGCTCGGGTTGAGCCCTGAAACACAGATGTAAAACCCGCATCGCCTTTTACCAGAAAACGAGATAGGAACGGGCGTAGGGCAATCAGCAGTGCGGCGACAATCAGCACCGCACCGAGCATCGCAAGGAGCATGCGTGAAAAAGGCAGTGAGGCGAGATCGGCATTGTAGAGGTCGTGAACGACGAAGGCCGGGATGAGCAGGTAGTAGGCCAACTGCTCGATTGGACGCCACAGCCCGTCCTCGCGTAGCCAGAAAGTTTTGGCGGCCCAGCCGACGGCGATCACAAGGAAAATCGGGGCAAGCGCTAGAAAGGTTTGGAGCATGTGATGTTCCGAAGAACGCGGTCGGGGCTAACCTCGCGCGTTGGTCAGTGGCTGAGAATCTGGCTGAGGAAGAGCTTGGTGCGTTCCGACTGGGGATTGCTAAAGAATTCGTCAGGTGTGTTCTGCTCCACGATCTGACCTTCATCCATGAAGACCACGCGGTCTGCAACCTGGGATGCGAAGCCCATTTCATGGGTGACCACTAGCATGGTCATGCCGGTATCTGCGAGATCGACCATGACATCGAGGACCTCCTTGATCATCTCCGGATCGAGAGCAGAGGTCGGCTCGTCAAACAGCATTATTTTGGGGCGCATGCACAGTGAGCGAGCGATCGCAACGCGCTGCTGCTGGCCGCCGGATAGCTGCCCCGGGTACTTGCCCGCCTGCTCGGGAATCTTTACCCGTTCTAGATACTCCATCGCCACCGCCTCGGCCTCGACCTTCGGTGTTTTGCGTACCCAGATCGGGGCCAACGTGCAGTTTTCGAGAACGGTTAGATGCGGGAATAAATTGAACGACTGGAACACCATCCCGACTTCACGGCGCACGGCATCAATATTCTTGAGGTCATTGGTTAGCCGTGTGCCGTCGACGACGATGCGACCTTCCTGGTGTTCCTCAAGCCGATTGATGCAGCGGATCAGAGTCGATTTTCCGCTGCCAGAGGGACCGCAAATAACAATTCGTTCGCTCTGATCCACCGATAGATTGATGTCACGCAGCACGTGAAACGTGCCGTACCATTTGTTGAGCCCATCAATCTCGATGACGGGTACGTCCTTGGCAGCTTGTTCGGTAGCGGACATCAGGTCCTCCGTTCAGCGTTGGTCAGTGTCGAGTTTTCGTTCCAGACTCATTGAATAGCGGGACATGGCGAAGCAAACAACAAAGAAGAACAGGGAAACGAACACGTAAGTCTCGGATGAAAGTCCCAGCCAGTCTGGGTTAGAGACCATCGCGCGAGAAATTCCCAGAATATCGAACAGGCCGATTACGATCACTAGCGTGGTATCCTTGAACAGGCCGATAAAGGTGTTGACGATGCCCGGGATCGAAATCTTGAGTGCCTGAGGCAGAATAATCAGTCGCATCGACTGCCAGTAGCCCAGACCCATCGCCTGTGCAGCTTCGTATTGGCCTTTCGGGATGGCCTGCAGGCCGCCGCGGATCACTTCCGCCATGTAGGCAGAGGCAAAGGCGGTGATCATCACAATCACCCGGGCCACAGAATTAAGGGCAACATCCGCTGGCAGGAAGATCGGCAAAATGATGTTTGAGACAAAGAGCAATGTGATGAGTGGTACACCCCGTACGACTTCGATGAAGATTATCGAAAACCATCGAATGAGCGGCAAACGTGATTGCCGTCCCAGAGCCAGCAAGATACCGACCGGCAGGGAGAGGACGATCCCGGCAAGGCCAACCACAAGATTGAGAGTAAAGCCGCCAAGGGCGTCCGTGGAAACTTCGGTGAGGCCGAAACCGCCTACCAGCAGGAATACCGCGATAATCGGGTAAAATACTGAGAACCAGCGCAGGTAACGCTTACCGGGCACGTTTTCCATCAGCCATGGTGCGAGTGCGGGAAACAACAGAACGAGGGCGAGGTTGATGCGCCAGGTCTCTTCTGACGGGTAGAAACCGTAAAGGAACTGGCCGATCCGCTGATCAAGCCAGGCCCAGCACGCACCCTCACCTTTACAGGAGAAGCGATTTTCGCCGTACACCTGTCCGTCGAATATTGCCCATTGCAGGAATGGCGGGATCGACACCCACAGGAGGTAGATCGCCAGGACTGTCAGAACCGTGTTGGCCAAAGACGAAAACAGGTTGGCGCGCATCCAGCCCATAACACCGACTGTCGCCAGCGGAGCAGGGCGCTCACCAAGCATGTCGGTGTGGGTGCGGTGAAATGGTTTGTGGATCATGCTCTAGCGCTCCACGAGCGCGATGCGCTTGTTGTACCAGTTCATGTAAGCCGAGGTCGCAAGGCTTAGGGACAGATAGATCGCCATCCAGATCGCGACGATTTCCAGTGAATGCCCGGACTGGTTGAGAATAGAACCGCCGATTGAAACCAGATCCTGAAACCCGATCACGATGGCTAGTGAAGAATTTTTCGTGAGGTTGAGATACTGGCTGGTCAGCGGCGGAATAATCACCCGGAGCGCCTGGGGCAGGATGATCTTGCGCATTGTCAGGTTTGGCCGCAGGCCCAGCGCAAAGGCGGCTTCTGATTGTCCGCGGCTGACAGACAGAATCCCTGAACGCACAATTTCTGAAATGAAGGCGCCTGTGTAGGTCGTGAGTGCGAGCCAGAGCGCGATCAACTCGGGTGTGACATTGATGCCACCGCGAAAATTGAAACGGGTGCGTTCGGGGATTTCCCAGCCGAGGGGCTGTCCCAGTACCAGATAGACCAGTATTGGAAGACCGATGACAAGACCTAGTCCGGTCAGGGCTGACGGAAAGGTCTGACCGGTGAGGTCCTGGCGCTTGCGCGCCCATTTGCTGATAGCGACCGCGGCAATGATACCTAAAGCGAGGGCAATCAGCACCCACATAGACCCTGGTTCTGTGATCGGACCCGGGACTCGCAGGCCGCGATTGTTCACGAACGCGATATCGCCAATGGAAATGCTATCGGGAACTTTGGGCAGTCCGGTCAGCAATGCCCACCAGAAGAGGATCTGCAGTAGGACCGGAACGTTGCGTGTGAACTCGACATAAGAGGTTATGAGGCGACTGATGAGCCAATTTTTCGACAGGCGCAAAACACCCGAGGTAAACCCGAGCACTGTGGCTCCGATGATCCCGAGGACTGAAACAAGGAGTGTGTTGAGCAGGCCAACCAGGAGCGCGCGCGCGAAGGAGGATTGCGAGTTATACGCAATCAGCGGCTGGTTGATGTCAAAGAAAGCTGGGTCAGCGAGGAAACCGAAGCCGGTAGTCAGACCTGATTTTCCAAGGTTTACCATTGTGTTTCGCGTGATGAACGCGATGAAGGCGACAACGGCCAGAACAAGTATGACTTGAATGATAATTCCACGACTTCGCTCATCCGTAAGGATGCGTCGAAGCTGAAACCGTTCGTCGTCGGTCCGGGTGGTCTGGGTCACGAAATTACGGTTTGGGTGCTGGTGTGCAGAACGAAGAAGGCTCGCGGTTTCCCGCGAGCCTTCAAACGCTGCCTAACGCATTGGCGCGGCGTAGAGGATACCGCCGTCTTTCCAGAGAGCGTTCAGTCCCCGGTCGAGTGCGAGCGAGGTGTTCTTTCCGAGATAACGCTCGAAAATTTCGCTGTAGTTGCCTTCTGCCTTGATCGCATGAACGGCCCAGTCCTTGTTGAGACCGAGCATTTTACCGAGTGAGCCTTCAGTGCCCAGCATCCGGTTGATTTCCGGATTGTCGGTGCCCTTGGCCAGTTCGTCGACATTTGCCGATGTGATGCCAAACTCTTCGGCATTAATCAGCGCATTGAGGGTCCAGCGTGCGACGTCCGCCCACTGATCATCGCCCTGACGGACGAGCGGTCCGAGCGGCTCTTTCGAAATGATCTCCGGAAAGATCATGTGCGCCTTGGGGTCCGGGAAGGTTGAACGCGTGGCTGCAAGGCCCGAGGCGTCTGTCGTGTAGGCATCGCAACGCTCAGCTTCATAGGCCTTGCGAGCTTCTTCGTTGGTTTCGATCGGAACCGGCTCATAGGAAATCTTGTTGACCCGGAAGAAGTCCGCAAGGTTGAGCTGGGTGGTTGTGCCCGTCTGGATGCAGATCGAAGCGCCGTCGAGTTCCGTCAGGCTTTTGGCGCCCAGTGCGGTGCGGCCAATGAAGCCCTGGCCGTCGTAATAGTTGACGCCCACGAAGGTGAAGCCAAGATCGACATCACGGGACAGGGTCCAGGTGGTGTTGCGCGACAGCACATCAATTTCACCCGAGGTCAGAGCCGGGAAGCGGTTCTTACCAGTCAGGTTAACCCATTTGACCTTGTCTGGATCACCGAGAACGGCGCCAGCGAGAGCGCGGCAATAGGCGACGTCGAATCCCGTCCAATTGCCCTTGTCATCGGTGAAGGCAAATCCGGGGAGACCGGTATTGATGCCGCACTTTAGCTCACCAGATGCTCGAATATCGTCGAGTGTCGCAGATTTTACGGGTGCGGGTGCGGGTGCGGCAGCTTCTTTAGCCTCGTCGCAGGCTGTCAGTATCAATAGAGCCGAGGCAACAACAGCAATTCCCGAAAGTGTTTTCATTTTCATATTGTAAGTTCCTCTTGACTGTGTTTGTAAGGGTTTTGCTTGTTTCTGTTACATTTTCTTATTCGCGTGATTGATACTGCCCTGTTCGGATCAATCCAGACAACAGACATATCAGAAAATCTAATAAGTCCGAATAGTCCAATAGTTGGTAATGATCGTGTTGGCGGGGCAGGAAATTTTGTTTCCATCACAAGGCCTTGGATATACTCATCGCGCAGAATCGCCGTCTCTGGTGCGGAAAATCCACAATAGAGTATCTGCCTTAAACCAGATTGTGTGTTTCTGGATTTACCGACACTCGGCTTGATCCTATGGCTTTCATTTTAGAAGGGCGACTGATTTCGAAGGGTTACACGTCCGCGGCGCCCCGGCGTTGTCAACGGTATTTGGGCTTGAACTCTTTGGGTCAGCCGGACCTAGTTGAAGCGGGGTTTCTTTAGAAAATCACCCCGGGCTGCACTTTCGATCGTCACCGAAATGACTTGGCTGTCGCGATGCAGTGTCAGTGGCACTGATACACCGGCATCACCAAGTGACCAGATCGTTCGAAACAGTTTCGATAGGCCGGAAATACGTTCGCCATCGATACCTAGGACCATGTCGCCCGGTTCGATGCCGGCGCGCATCGCAGGCCCGCCTTCGGCAATACCTGCAACGATAAGATGTTCCTCGGCTTCAGCCGTCGCCATACCCAGCCAAGGGCGGGGGGGCTCCTTGCGTGCGCCACGTTCAATAAGGTCATTGAGGATTGGTTTGATTAGGTTGATGGGTACGATCATGTTGCCGTCAATTTCGTCATCATCGCCAGCGGCTTGCTGGATATAGAGCGACCCGATTCCGGCGAGACAGCCTGACCAGTCGATCACGGCAGCACCGCTCCAGCGCGGGTGTGCCGGGACAGTGAAGATCGCGCTGTCGAGTACATATTCCCACGATCCAGCGAACTCGCGCACCGAGATGACTTGCGTGTTGATCGCAGCTTCACGGCCACCTTGGCCGGCGACGATCAGGGCGTCACCGCTAGTGATCGGATCGGAATCAGAAAACTCCAGATGCGGCAGATCAAGGGTGCCCAGAGATTGCACCAGTCCAAATCCGGTTTCCTGATCGTAACCAACCACATGGGCGGGGCGGGCTAGGCCATTATTCCCAATCAACCAGATCTCTTCAGCTTCTGTAACTAGATAGCCGATTGTCAGAACCAGTCCGTTTTCACTGATGACGACGCCTTGGCCTTCCCGCTCTGTTCCCAGGATTCCGGCCGTGAACGCATCATCCGCAACGGTGGAACGAAGCGAAACAACGGAGGAGAGGACGCGTTCAAGATTAAATGTCACTTCATCGGGGCTTGGGTGGCGCCCCAGACTCAGGTTCCATGGATGTGGTTCGGTCACGCGCTATGCTCCGGTTCCGGATTCTTGTTTTGCAGATCTAGTATTATGGAGGTAGTGCGCCTTGGCATGGTTGGTCAAGCGCTCTAGGTGATGAGAGGGAAATTTTGATTTCACGGGAACGTCGCCTATGCGTCGCTGGCGCCCTGTTGGCCGCCACCATTCTTGTTGAAATTCTTGTTGATGTACCAGTCCAGATAATCGTGGATGTTAATCGGTTCGAACTTTGCCGGGTTGTTTTCACTGATGCAGGTCTCCAGTGGAACGGCCTCGGTATCCCAGGTTGGATTGAAAAACAGGGCAATCGAATAACGGTCATTGCGTGGTGGCAACACGCGATGCGGGGTGGCGATGAACCGACCGTTGGTCCAGCGATTCATAAATTCGCCAGTGTTGACGATGATGGCATCCTCTACCTGTTCGGCCGCGATCCAGTCACCCGTCGGGGTCTGGATTTGCAGGCCAGGCTCTTCAGACAGCGGAAGAAAGGTGATGAAGCCATGGTCGCGATGTGGAGAGATTCCAAATTGGTTTTGTTCAGCCTCGGGAGAGCCCGGGTAGAACGCATTCCGCGTGGTCCACATGGGGTCCTTGAAGAACGGATCGAAGTAATTGGCGGGCAGGTCCAGTGCGCGCGCATAGACTGCGAGCATCTTGTGGCCGAGGGTTTCGATTGCGGCGTAGTAGTCGGTCAGGCTGTCTCGAAAACCGGGTAACGTTTCTTCATCGAGCCACTGATTTGGACCATGAAAACTGCGTTCGTTAACTAACTCAGGGTGATCGGAGGCGCGATCACGGACATACATGATGACTTCGTTTAGATCGGGCTTGGTGTTCTCGTTCACGTTTGAGGTGACATAGACCGACGACTTCGCAGGAACGTAGCCAATCCGTTGTGGGTTGAGCCTGACCTTCTGTTTTTCAATATCCGGAAGTGCAAAAAACTGACGTAAGGCGTCATAGGCGCCGGAGATTAAGTTCTTCTGCACACCGTGATTGACGATGAAGTAGAACCCCACATTCTCCTGCACGTGACGCAATTGCGTCGCGAGAGCCTCCAGGGAATCAGTCTTATCGGCCAGATAGGGGCCCATATCAAGAACCGGGATTTCGGTTTTGGACAGGAATTTGCTCTCGGCAGTCATGGGTTCGGAATACTCACTGTCAGCTTATTTTGGTAGGATGGGACCGGGTTTAGAGGGTGTCAAATCGGGGTTTGTGAGATCTGGTATGCATATTCCGGTTACTACTTGTAAAGGTGCGGGAGTTTCAACGGGCCATGTGTCCCTCAATTGAGGTTGGTTCCACACAGTGTTGATTTTATCATTTTGTATCAGAAACTTGTGAAGTCGCAGTAAACATCTGGAGGGGGCATTCTCTCGACGGATTTGGCTGATGAGGTTTTCTTTAGCCTAAATGCAAATAATTCTATCCGAGCCAATGCCTGCATCACGGACGTATACAGCATCATTTTGATTGTTTGTGGTTTTCAATTTTCAATTGTGCTGTGCGCTGGTGCTTCTTTCGCTCTAGCGCGCTTTTCTGACTCGATGTAGCTATAATTAAGGTCCCGCAATGCGAACCGGATGACTACCTCATGAGCGCCCAGCCCGACCATATCCACGCCCTCAATCTGCCGATTCCGGAAACGGACACGCTCGACCCTGACCTTCAGAAATACTTTGAAGTTTGTCAGGACAAGCTCGGCATGGTGCCGAACGTACTTCGCAGCTATGCGATCACGCCCGAGCGGCTGCGATCTTTCATCGCTATGTATAATGATCTTATGCTGTCAGATTCGGGTCTCTCGAAGCTTGAACGTGAAATGATCGCGACGGTCGTCTCCAGTGAGAACAAGTGCTTCTACTGCGTTGCCGCACATGGGGCTGGTGTGCGGGAATTGTCGGGTGATCCGGCGCTGGGGGAGTTGATGGCCATCAACTACCGCGCCGCAGAACTTTCTGATCGCCAGCGCGCAATGCTGGATTTTGCAGTGAAGGCGACGGACCGCCCTGCCGAACTCGAGGAATCGGACCGACAGTCCCTACGCGATGTGGGCTTCGGCGAGCACGACATCATGGATATCGCGTGTATTTCTGGCTTCTTCAACATGACCAATCGGGTCTCCACAGCGCTCGATCGTATGCCTAATCCGGAATATCACGCAAAAGCGCGATAAACCGGGCTTTTGCGCCGTAACGGGCGTTGACAGACCCTTGGTCTGGGGTTAGGTTCCGCGCGTTTCCCCCCTATACGGTGGTCAGTTATCAAGACGGGAGCGGTCCTATGAAGGTCGCAAGTTCACTTAAGACACTTAAGAAGCGCGGTCGTGGCTGCCAGATTGTGCGCCGACGCGGACGGATCTACGTGATTAACAAGCAGAACCCCCGCTTCAAGGCGCGTCAGGGCTGACTTCTTTCGTGTCCTTGTTGAATAGGCAAAGCCGCGCTCTTTTGCGCGGTTTTTTGTTGCCTGCTTGCCGCTATACTCCGTACGAACCTCTTGGAGTGTACTTATGAAAATGCCTGATCCCGATGTGGACGTCATTGCGCGGCGCGAGGATATTCTTGCGGCGATGCAGTCCCTCGTGCCCGGCGAAGGGGTTATCGCGGATGCCACCGGGATGGCGGTCTATGAATCTGATGGCCTGACCGCTTATCGCCAGCTGCCGCTTATCGTGGTGCTCCCTGAGACCGTCGAACAGGTCAGTGCGGTGATGGCTTACTGCAATGCTCATGGTGTGAAGATTGTCCCGCGCGGAGCGGGCACATCGCTTTCTGGCGGTGCGCTGCCCGCAGCAGATGCTATCACTCTGGGGCTGGGCAAGTTCAACCGCGTGCTCGAAGTAGATTTCGAAAATCGCTGCGCCCGGGTGCAACCCGGCGTTACTAATCTGGGAATTACCCATGCGGTGGAGGCTGATGGCTTCTATTATGCACCCGATCCCTCGAGCCAGATCGCCTGCACGATTGGTGGCAATGTTGCCGAGAATTCCGGCGGCGTGCACAGCCTGAAATATGGCCTGACCACAAACAATATTCTCGGGATCGAAATGGTCCTGCCCGGTGGTGAAGTTCTGCGTCTGGGCGGCAAGCATATGGAATCCGAAGGCTATGACCTTCTGGGGCTGATGACCGGATCTGAAGGTCTGCTCGGTGTGATTACCGAAGTGACGGTTCGTATCCTGCCCAAGCCGACCACCGCGCGTGCAGTGATGCTCGGATTTGAGTCCAGCGAAGCGGGTGGACAATGTGTTGCCGACATCATCGGTGCGGGGATAATTCCTGGCGGTATGGAGATGATGGACCGGCCCGCGATCAAGGCGGCTGAGGCTTTCGTTCAGGTGGGGTATCCGCTTGATGTAGAAGCCCTACTGCTGGTCGAACTCGATGGCCCTTCGGTTGAGGTGGATTACCTGATCGAGCGGGTACGAGAGATAGCTGAGGCGCTGGGATATGTTTCCATGCGCGTTAGTGAGAGTGAGGAAGAACGCTTGCAGTTTTGGGCGGGCCGAAAGGCTGCATTCCCGGCGATTGGGCGCCTGTCGCCGGATTATTACTGTATGGACGGGACAATCCCGCGCCACAAGCTACCTGAAGTTCTAGCGCGGATGTCGAAGCTGTCGGACAAATACGAACTTGGCGTGGCCAATGTGTTCCATGCCGGTGATGGAAACCTGCACCCGCTGATCATGTATGACGCCAACAAGCCGGGTGAGTTGGAGCGCGCCGAGAATTTCGGCTCTGATATTCTGCGCCTATGCGTCGAGGTTGGTGGCGTTCTGACCGGTGAGCACGGTGTTGGCGTAGAAAAGCGTGATTTGATGGAAGAGGTGTTCACTGAGAATGATCTCAAGCAGCAGCAGCGCGTCAAGTGCGCGTTTGATCCCAATCAGCTGCTAAACCCAGGCAAGGTCTTTCCAACGCTGCACCGGTGCGCCGAACTGGGCCGGATGCACATTCAACGCGGCCAGTTGCCGTTTCCCGACATTCCCCGTTTCTGAGTACATAGGTAATGGTCGAAATACTCAAACCTCAGACCTCCGAACAGGTTGTCGATGCCATTGCATGGGCCAGCGGCGAGGAAATCCCGATCGAGATCCTTGGGTCCGGCACTAAGCGTGGGTTCGGTCGTCCGATGGGTGATGCCAACCGTACAGTTGCGCACGCCGTTGATCTGTCAGGCTTTAGCGGCATCACTCTCTACGAACCTGAAGAGTTGGTGCTGAGCGCATGGGCCGGGACACCGCTCGCCGAGATCGAAGCCGCTGTTGCTGAAAAAGGGCAGATGCTCGCATTCGAGCCGCCCCGATGGGCCCGGCTCTATGGTGAAGAAGGCGGAACTCTTGGTGGTATGATTGCCTGCAATTTGGCTGGTCCCCGGCGCGTGAAGGCTGGTGCCTCGCGTGATCATATTCTGGGTATTGAGGCCGTTACTGGGCGTGGCGAGTTGGTTAAAAGTGGGGGTCGAGTGGTAAAGAACGTCACCGGATATGATCTCTCGAAGCTTCTGACCGGGTCGTTTGGTACCCTGGCCGCACTGACCCAAATCACTATCAAAGTGCTGCCATCACCTGAAACAATTGAGACGGTTGTTCTCTCGGGTCTTGACGATGAGCAGGCCATTCAGGCTATGAGCGTTGCCTTGAACTCCAGTCATGAAGTATCTGCCGCTACTCATGTTCCCGGGAACTTGTCGGATGTGCTGCCGGGTGGTGGTGGCGCCATCACGGCGGTTCGTGCAGAGGGTTTTGTCCCGTCCGTGGGGGCGCGTTCTGCGGCGTTGCAGAAGTTGCTGGCTCCGTTTGGCGCAACCAGCACACTTGATATGGAGGCTTCAAAAGCCTTCTGGTCGACAATCCGCGATGTGGAACCGTTTGTTGGCACTGACGATAGCCTGTGGCGTTTGTCGGTGATGCCAAGCGAGGCCGCGCGCATCATTGCAGAGATTGGCGCACCAGCTTTTATGGATTGGGGCGGTGGCCTGATCTGGTGTCAGGCTGATACAGCCGATGCTGCGTCTCTTCGTCGGGCTCTCGCGGCGCATGGGGGTGGTCATGCGAGCCTTGTTCGGGCCGGGGAGGATGCACGTCGCGATATTCCTGTGTTCGAGCCACAGCCCGCACCTTTGGCGGCACTTTCGACACGAGTGAAGGACAGTTTCGATCCACGCCATATCCTCAACCCGGGCCGTATGTACGAAGGGGTCTAGTAGATGCAAACCCATTTTACCCTAGCGCAGCTCGCTGATCCGGATATTTCGGAGACCAATGACATTCTGCGGGCCTGCGTACATTGCGGCTTCTGCACGGCGACCTGTCCCACTTATGTGACGCTGGGCGATGAGCTCGATAGCCCGCGCGGGCGCATATATCTGATGAAGCAGATGTTTGAGGCCGATGTGCCAGCCACGACAGAAGTCGTCACCCATATCGACCGCTGCCTGTCCTGCCTGTCCTGCATGACGACCTGTCCCTCGGGCGTGCACTACCAGCATCTGGTCGATCACGGCCGCAAGCATATTGAGGAAACCTATACCCGCCCGTTCATGGACCGCGCCTTGCGTGCGGTGCTGGCTTGGTCAATCCCACATCCGCTGCGGTTTCGCACGATGCTTGCCGGCGCCATGTTTGCGCGGCCATTCCGTGTCCTGTTTCGCGGACGCTTGCGCGCCATGCTTGACCTTGCGCCGACCGATCTTGGCCCACCGTCGCCTGTCGACAGGCCCCAGGTGTTCGCGGCCGAAGGAACCCGCAAAGGCCGCGTGGCGTTGCTCAATGGCTGTGCGCAGACCGTGATCGCGCCTCAGATAAACGAGGCCACCATCCGATTGTTGACGCGCCTTGGTGTGGAGGTTGTCGTGGCCGAGGGCATGGGCTGCTGTGGCTCGCTCGTGCACCACATGGGCAAGACCAATAAATCCCACGCGCAGGCTGCCGCTAATATAGATGCGTGGCTGGCCGAGGATCGCCGAGGCGAACTGGACGCGATTGTAATCAACACCAGCGGTTGCGGGACCCAGGTGAAGGATTACGGCTTCATGTTCCGTGAAGATGACGCCTATGCCGAAAAGGCGAACCGTGTGTCGGAACTGGCATGTGACGTTAGCGAATATCTGTCTGCCCTGACACCTGATATTGAAGCCTTCAGAGAAGCATTATCCTTGCGCGTAACCTATCACAGTGCTTGCTCCATGCAACACGGACAGAAAATCCACTCAGAGCCAAAGGCACTTCTTGCCGCAGCTGGCTTTGTGTTGAGCGAACCGGGTGAGGGCCATCTGTGCTGTGGCTCGGCGGGCACCTATAACATCCTGCAGCCTAAGCTCGCGGGCCAGCTTCGTGATCGCAAGGCTGCAAATATTGCACGGACCACACCGGATGTGGTGGCGACCGGCAATGTCGGCTGCATGACGCAGCTCGCAGGTGCGCTGGATACGCCAGTGGTTCACACGGTGGAACTGCTCGACTGGGCAACCGGTGGGCCGAAACCCAAACATATGGCCTAAGCTGGGCTAGGCCCGTTTTTCCCAGATGATTATGGCGTTGGATTTGCCGTCGGCGGCATGTCCTGAATACACCATACGATCGCCCTGAAAATCGATGTTGCGGGCGCGTGAGGACCCGATCCAGTTCGGGTCCAGCGCGTGTTCGATATGGTGTGTCACCGTGTTGCCTTCCAGTGACCAGCGGCCGGCATAGTTCAGATAGCTGTTAAACATCCGCTCCTTTTCTTCAGCACTGCCGCCATCGGCTGGCAGTTCGCGGTCGCTCCGGCGGGTGATCGCGCTCATATGTCCGTCAGCAGTGTACATGATTATACCCGAGGGATTATCGCCTTGAGTCTGAGTGCGGGTTCCGTCGGGGTTTTCGATATAAGTGTCAACGAGCTGCCAGGCACCAATGATGTCTTCAGGGCGGAGGGTCATGATCTGGTCGTTTCCGGTGTGGGGTCAGGAATGTTGAAACATCTTAGTCCCACGAAGGCAGCGTGTTGAACAGGTTTAACAAGTTCGTGCATGTAACATATCTGTCCTTGAGCGGGTTGTTGCGAATGCAGGATAATTTTCACATGCGCATATTTCTGAAATCCATGGTTCTATCTGTAAGCCTATTGATGACTTCACCGGCGTTGGCAGGCCAGAACTATCCCCGCCTCGACAACCTGTTCAACATTCTTTAGTCGAATGATGAACAGATCGGAATCCGAGCGACGGAAAATCTGATCTAGTCAAACTGGCTGTATCATGAGAATGCTGAATACGACCAGATGACGTAGATTGTTTCTCGGGCGATCGGCAAACGGCGTTTCGATCAGGGGATCGTGATATTTTAGAACCTGATTCAGAAGGCGCCTGACTATGCGGAAGTGTCGAACAAGCGTGCCACTGTCAATTTGATGGTTGGTGCTTTGAGCGGCCTTGGTCAGATTGAGGTGCAACGCGGCATTGGTGATGCTGCTCTCAAGGCGTTCGTCGGCGTACTCGAAGTCTACCCACATCTATCGGGTATTAAAGAACTGGTTCGAAAGCTCCATGACGTGGTTCGTGGTCGCGAACTCTAACGGGCACTAATTCTAGCCGGTACGAACTCTAGGGAATTAGGACTATCGAGCCAGTTGTGTTGCGAGACGCGATGGCCTTTTGCGCTTCAGCTACATCCTCAAGTGCATATTCGCGGCTGATCTGAGGGTCTAGAACACCCCGACCCAGAAGGCCGAAGACTTCAGCGAGCATGGCTTTTGCCGCTTCCGTGGTGCGCATGTAGTCCTTCAGGGATGCCTTAGTGAAGATCAGCGACTTCTTGTTCAGCATAATGGCGTCGAGCGGCGGTAGGTGGCCCGATGAGTGGCCGTAATTCACATAAAATCCGCGGGGAGCCAAGCATTCGATAGTGCCCTCATAAACCGCCGCGCCAACCCCGTCATAGACAGCCGGCACGCCGTCACCATCGGTTATCTCTAGAACCCGCGCCGCGAAGTTTTCGGTGCGATAATCGATGGCGTGATCGCAACCGTTCTCCAAGGCTAGCGCAGTTTTCTCGGGACTGCCTGCCGTACCGATGACGGTGGCACCGAGATGTTTGGCCCACTGGGTCAGCAGTGTTCCCATTCCACCAGCAGCGGCGTGGATCAGGACGGTATCATCCGGTCCAGCTTTATATATCTGACGGATCAGGTACTGTGCCGTCATGCCGCGCACCGTGGCTGCGACGGCAACTTTGGCTTCGATGTTGTCGGGCAGATGATGTAACTGATTGGCTGCGATTAGCCGCGCTTCTGCGTAGGATCCAAGGTTAAATCGATAAGCTGCGCGATCCCCAACGGCAAAATCGGTGACGCCATCGCCGACAGCTTCGACTACGCCGGCGCCTTCCAGACCAAGGCCGGATGGGAGATCGGGTTTGAGGAAGTAGGTCCCTTCGCGGACCAGCGTGTCTGCAAAATGCACTGCGGAAGCTTCTTGCCGCAGGCGCACCTCGTCGGGACCAGGATCACCCACATCGACTTCCTCGATCAAGAGTTTGTCTAACCCGCCGAATTCGTCAATCCGTACTGCCTTTGCCATGATTTTGGTCTCCTAGATTTGTGCGGCGTGGTTCAAGTTAGCCAGCCCGCTATGGAGGATGTCGATCTGTGTTTCGCCGATCTCATCAATGATCTGGTGTTGCACGTCTTGCCACAAAGGCACGGCTTGTTTCAGAACTTCGCGACCGAGGTCGGTCAAATGAATAATTCGCTGTCGGGAATCCTTGCCCGGACGGATCGCGATTAGTCCGTCGCGCTCAAGCGGTTTTAGATTGCGAGTTAGGCCTGTACGGTCCAGCACCAGCCGTTCGGCGAGTGTGGTCATCGAAATATCAAGAAATTTGGCAAGTGCACTCAGTATAGAGAACTGCATCACCTTCAGGCCTGCAGGGCGCAGGGCGGCGTCGTAGCGCTGCGTCAGCAGGCGTGCGGTCTTTCGTACCTGAGCGCATGCGCAAATATCATAGGAGTTATGCGGGTCTGGAGTGCTCATGATCGCGTTCTTGATTGCCCCACTATTTATATGCGTGTATATGCACGTGATATTGTTGTGTCAACATGTCGATAGCGGAACGCATATTGCGCGCTGGGCGAAAGCAAAGGAATTCCATGTCTCAGATTCTTAGTCGGAAACAGTTGATGGTGATGGGGGCAGGCGCAGGCTTGCTGGCCATTGCGCTAGGCGTACGGCAGGGCATGGGGCTTTTTCTCGTCCCTATGACCGTCGAACTCGAATGGAGCCGTGAGCTCTTCGGGTTGGCCATGGCGATTCAAAATCTGATCTGGGGTGCGTTTCAGCCAATTACGGGCGGTTTGGCCGATAAATATGGGTCGGGCCGTGTGATCATGGGCGGAGCGATGCTCTACGCGTTTGGCGTCATTGGGATGGCCAGCGCGGTCACCTCGTCTGAGCTGTTGATTAGTGGTGGCGTGCTGATTGGTCTTGGCATGAGCGGTTGTGGCATTTCCGTGGTTTACGGCGCAGTTGCGCGCTTGGTTGTGCCGGAGCGCCGCACCTATGCGCTGGCGATGGTGAGCACCATCGGTGCTTTGGGGCCATTCCTGATACCAAAGGTCACGCAGGTCGTGATTGGGATAGAAGGTGTCGGCTGGTATGGCGCGTTGATTGCGACGGCTGTCGTTGTCGCACTCATGATTCCGCTGGGGAGCATGATCCGGGGTAAAGGCGAGGAGGAGGCAGACGTTGCGCCGCAAAGCTGGACGGAAGCGCTGGGTGAAGCCCGCAAGAACCGCGGTTATCTGCTGCTGGTTACCGGCTTTTTTGTCTGCGGATTCCACGTGACATTTATTGGCACCCATCTGCCAGGGTTTGTGGCCTGGTGTGGCCTTGCGGCAGGCGTTGCGGGTTATGCGTTCCTACTTATTGGCGGCGGCAACATCATCGGAACCTATTCTGCTGGGGTGCTCAGCAATAAATTTAGACAGAAGAATCTGCTTAGCCTGATCTATCTGGCCCGTGCGGCGCTGATTGTGTGGCTGATGTTGATGCCCAAGACTGAGGTGACGATATATATCTTCTCAGGCATTTTCGGACTTCTCTGGCTTTCAACCGTACCGCTTACGAGTGGTGTGGTCGC
>JAPKDV010000116.1 GCA_028822385.1 Alphaproteobacteria bacterium | reverse complement strand
CCCAACTGCGTACATCACACCCAGATTGCTTTGAGCAATGGCAGCCCCTTGTTCGGCAGCAAGTCGGTACCACATTACTGCAGTCTTATCGTCCTTGGGAACACCTTGTCCGTTCTGGTGCATTACACCCAGATTGAACTGGGCATTGGCAATCCCCTGATCGGCAGCAAGTCTGTACCACTTTACGGCAGCCTCTTGATCCTGCGGAACGCCTTGCCCTTTGTTGTATATCGTACCCAGATTGAACTGGGCATCGGCATTCCCCCGTTCGGCGAGAGGCGTCCATTCCCGCAGAGCGGTTGCAAAGTCACCACTTTGAGCAGCGGATAGACCCTTTTCCCTATCAGCAGAAAACGCAGGGGTTCCCACCAAGAGGGTTAGGAGCAGGACAGGAAGGATGAGGATGCGTTTCATAACGAAAGTCTGTCAGAGAATCGATCACCTGCAAAGGTTAGACATCCTCTGCTGCTGTTAGCTATCGCCCAGACCAAGCAGACCATTCGGGATTAGCGGAAAAATTAGGCGTTCGTTCACTTACCTAGCTACTTAACCCCGAGGTCCCAGCGTGTTTCAAAGCCTCTGCCTGCCTGCCAGTCTTTTAGAGCGTCATCGTCTTCGCATGGCTGCGTAAACGGTTCGCGTTTCATTGAGAACTCTTTGTCGAGCAAGTAGCCAACGTTCCAACAATCATCGCTGTACTTACCCAGTTCACGATTCTTCATCAGAACACGGATTTGAGCGGTAACTGCTTCAACATCGCGCCCATTCCACTTTGCAACGCCATAATCCCTTCAGGGCTTCGGGATGAACTGGGATCACGGCTCCTGAGATAGCCCTAGGTAGGACCTCGATGGTTTGTCTGGCTGTTGGTGATAGGGGGACGTCTCGGCTAGTCCCATTCTTTGTCATAGGTAGATGGACGTAGCTCTGGTCGAGATAGACATCGTCCCAGTGCAGCCCCAGAAGCTCACCACGACGCATGGCTGTCTCAATGGCCAAGGTTCACCAGCGGGGCTAGGTATGGATTGTCTGATGCCCGACAGGCCTTGAGAAGACGATGTTCCTCATCACCCTCCAATCGACGAGTTCGCCCCTTGGATTGCGGAGGTTTACGCAGGTTGGCTGCTGGATTGCCCGGGAGGTTAAACCCCCACTCGCTCATCGCAATGCGAATGGCATGGATGATGATCGATAGATCACGGTTACATGCAGATGCACCGACCTCTTTCAGTCTCTCATCACGGTACCGGGCCAGATGTCCAGAGTTCAGTTTCGACAACCAAATATCAGACAACCATGTGCGTCTAAGTCGGGAGACAATGTACTTCTCAACATAGAAGCCACGTTTGGTTGGCGTTACCTCTCGACCATAGCGTTCGAGCAACTGCCCGGCAGTGCAGTCATTTGTAATTAACTGGCCAAGGTCGATCTGTCGTTCCGTCTCTGCAGCCCACCGTCGAGCGTCGGACAGGTGATCAAAGGTCTTGGTCTGCACAGGCGTACCCTGACGCCGAACACGGGCCGTATATCGCCCGTTACGTTTCATTATTGATGCCAAATCCATCTCCTGTGGCACAGGAGTGGTACAAGCAGGGAGGCTGGACTGTTTTCTAATCTGTTAAGCGACCACTAGAATCGCCCAACCTCTTATCAAAACCCACGGCTTTCTGACGCCGCCGTAGACAGCGCGTTCAGCCACGAAAAGCCGCTGTATTCCAACAGCGAGTGAAAAGAACCAACCGAATGTGAGCGCCAACGTGATGCAAAATCACCGCGCGTAATCTCGATATAGATATAGGAGAAAGTCTGGTCGGGAAGAGAGGATTCGAACCTCCGGCCCCTACGTCCCGAACGTAGTGCTCTACCAGGCTGAGCTACTTCCCGACGGCAGATTGCATACAACGCCGGGCGCAGCTTTGCAAACGCCCAAGTCCGTCGCCATTTCCTATTGGCTCTGTCGCTATAACAAAAATGAAACAAGTGTTTCATTCTTATGAAGCAAGAGTCGAGTAATTCATATTTTACAAGAATGAAGCGTATATCCGCATCTAGACGTTGTGACGACGCGCACACGCCTTTAGCATTGGTACTCCCCAAAACCTTCCAGCCAAGAGTACATTATGGATATCGCCGACCACATTCGAACAATTCCAGATTTTCCAAAGCCCGGCATTCTATTCTACGACATCTCAACCCTGCTCGCCCACGCACAGGCCTGGCGGCACACGGTCGATCTGCTCGCTGTTGCCATCCGTAAACACCAGCCAGATATGCTCATTGGAATCGAGAGCCGGGGCTTCCTAGTGGCAGCTCCCCTTGCCTTGCAGCTCGGCTGCGGCCTCGTCATGGCCCGCAAGACCGGGAAACTTCCCGGTAAAACGATCTCGCATACCTATGAACTAGAATATGGAACCGACACTATCGAACTGCAGTCAGATGCCATCCAGGAAGGCCAGAAGGTGGTGATCCTTGATGATCTCCTTGCAACGGGCGGCACCGCAGGTGGTGCGCTGACCCTGTTGCGTCAGGCGGGTGCCGATGTAAGGGGGGCGGCTTTCATCATCGAACTCAATGGCCTCGGCGGACGCGACCATCTCGATATCCCGATTACCTCACTACTTGAATTTGATGCCTAGGCTCAGGACACGAAGGTCCCGTCGAGCTCCTCGTTGACGAAGGTTTCGATGATTTCTTCTAGCGAGGCATCAGGCTCCATGCCCAGCGCACGGGCCCGTGCTCCATCAGAATACCAAGCCCAGCCGTCAACGATTTCCTGAACCATTGCATCGGGTTTCGAATACACCCGGTCCGCAACCGCATCGCCAGCATATCGGCTTAACACGTCCAGCATTTCCGAGACCTTCGGTGATATCCCGTTCATCATCACAGCACGATTGATGCCAAGAGACGCGCCATCTGCATTATGAATTTCAATAAAAGCCTGCGCCGCTCGCTTGGGCGATAGGATCAGCATCCGCGACTCTGGCGTCACGGGATTGCCGACCTCGTCCCCCTGCAGAGGTTCACGCAGGATCGAGCTGGCAAACCCCGAGGCAGCAGCATTCGGCTTGCCCGGGCGAATCACGATGGTCGGCAGACGCAGAGTCCTGCCATCCACAAATCCTTTGCGCGTATAGTCATTGACTAAAAGTTCACCGATGGCCTTCTGCGTCCCGTAGGAAGTCTGAGGGGTCAGCGCGGTCGAATCATCGACCGACCGCTCTCCGCCATAGACCGCGAGCGAACTAGCAAACACGACTTTTGGGCACCGACCAGTACGGCGTGCTGCTTCAAGGACATTGCGCCCCCCGTCAAGGTTGACTGCGTATCCCAGATCAAAATTAACCTCCGCACCGCCGCTCACAATAGCCGCAAAATGAAAGACGGCATCGGTCTCACCATCAATCAGTGAATCCAAAGTTTCCCTATTACAAATATCGCCCGTGACTACTTCAACGCGCGGGTCTTCGGAAGGTGCTTCAACGGGATCGAATGCATCGAACAGGACCAGCTTGCTTACATCCTGCGGGGCCCCGTCCGGCCCCGTAAGCTCCGGCTTGGCCAGAATGCGAAGCGCAAGCCGACGCCCAAGCATCCCCGCTCCTCCTGTAATCACTACTTTCATGAGCTCCTCCGTTCTCAGTCTCTAGGACAGCGCCGGCTCAAGCCGGTCCAGTGCCATCGAGAGCGTTGCCGCTTCGGCTGCAAAGCATAATCGCATCCAGCCCTCGCCAAACTCGCCAAATGCTCGGCCCGGCGCCATTCCCACGCCCGTTTCTGCAATGAGTTCTTTGGCGTAAGCTACGCTATCGCTCATTCCGTCAACAGCAAAGAAAGCATAAAAGGCCCCTTCGGGCCGCGCGAGAGTCACTTTGGGCATGGCACCCAGACGTTGAAAAACGAGGTCCCGGTTGCGCCGGTAGCGCTCCACCATCTCTATAATAAACGGCTCGCCATCCCGCATGGCAACTACGCCGGCATGCTGAACAAAGGTAGTTGGGGAAGCGATATTGAACTCGTTGAGTTTCGAGAAGATGGAGCCCAGTACTGGGGGATGGGTGAGCCAGCCCAACCGCCAGCCGGTCATCGACCAAGACTTCGAGAAGCTATTGACGATAATCACTTGGTCATCTGGCGTTGCTATATCCAGAAATGATGGCGCAATCGGACGGTCATAAGTAAGGCGCATATAGACCTCATCCGACACGACATAGACCCCGCGCTCGCGCGCAAAGTTCAGCAATTCAAGCTGCTGATCACGTTCCATCACCCAGCCAGTAGGATTGCCCGGTGAGTTAACATAGATCGCGCGAGTTCGGTCATCGCAGGCTGCAACGATATCATTCATATCAAGGTGCCAGACACCATTTTCATCCGGTTTCAGAGGAACAGCCCGCGCTTCCCCGCCCATCACCTCGACTGTTCCCGCACAGTTCGGCCAGAGCGGTCCGACAATCAACACATTGTCACCCGCGTCAACCAGAGCCTGAGACACCAGCATAATCGCTGCCATCCCCGACGCACTCACTGTGACCCGGTTGATATCGATCGGACATCCGATCAAATCGGTCAAGTAGGTGGCGATGGTCTCACGCAACGGCGGGATGCCGCGGTTCTGGGCGTAGAACACGTGATCATCGGACAGTGCGTCCCGTGCCGCCTGTTTAATAAAGTCCGGTGTCGGCAAATCCGGCTCTCCAAACCAGAGGGGGATCACATCGTCCCTGCCAATATTACTCTCGGCCACCTGACGAATGCGTGAACCCTCAAGGTTTTCAATGGCCGGGCGAGCCACGCGCGGGGGCAAGTCGATGCAATTCAAGTCCGGCACTCCTTATACATATCGCCGCACTGTAACGTGCCCAAGCAAGCACGTGAATTGCTCCGCCGGAAATGTTAGGGCATATCTTCACCCTCATCAAACCAACGGTATCCATGTTCCATGAGTAATTTCGAAGCACGTAACCTCACCGAGGGCCTCAACGGTGTCCTCGGTTTCCGCCTGATTGACTGGAGTGACTGCTTCGCACAAATCGAAGTCGGTCTAGATGACCGTCACAAAAATCGGCAGGGCGGACTTCATGGCGGTGTCACCGCGACCCTCATCGATGCGACCACGGGATTTTGCGGTGTCTTCGAACCTGTCCCCGGAAAACGACGGGGAAATGTTACGGTCTCACTGACCACAAATTTTGTCGGACGCGCCAAGACAGCTAAGATTATCTGCACCGCGAAAACCGTTCGCTCCGGACGGCGCATCTATTTCGCGTCTGCCGAAGTTCATGACTCGGACGGAAACCTGGTAGCAACCGCAGAAGCGGTCTACGCCTATGTAGACCGGGATGCCCAACGCTTACCGTCCAGCAGCTAGACCGTTCATGGGCATCCCAACCGCCAAGTTTCCACTCGGCCAACTCGTCCGCCACACGCTGTTCGATTATCGCGGCGCGATCTTTGACGTCGATGCTGTCTATAGCGGAACAGATGAATGGTATGCGCAGGTCGCCCGCTCTCGGCCACCCAAGGACGCGCCCTGGTACCATGTGATGGTCCACGACGCACTGCACACTACCTATGTGTCTGAACGCAACCTGAAGGTCGAACCCGAGCCCTCCCAGATTGCTCATCCGCTTCTCGGCGAGCATTTTTCAGCGTTTAACGGGACCCGATATCTTAAGGGTGAGAAGGCGAACTGACGGACCGTCTTGACTCATATCGCTGCACCTTCCATCTTTATTCTTATCCGCAACTCTGGGGTGCCTCGTTCTCAAAAAAAACGTGAACCGGGCTGAGAGAAAACCCACCAACCTGATCCGGGTCATGCCGGCGGAGGGAGTTGTTGCGGAGGTCTTTTCAAAGACGCTCCACCGCCAATGTATCTCGGGTTACTTATCGGGAGTTTGCGATGTTCTGCTCGTTACGCCGCATCATTATGATCACTGCGAGCACTGTTCTGCTCTCGGCAGCAGGATTTCAAGCTAAACCTCTGCGCGTACCCGTGCTGGTGCCCATTACGGGGTTTCTGTCCCTCGAAGGAACCAGCCAGAAAAATGGCGCTGAACTCGCCCTTGTCGGAAGTAATGTCGCGTTCAGCGTTGCCGACACCGCCACATCACCAGAGATCGCGATCAACGCTTTTGAGCGCGCGGTCGACGCTGAAGATGTCGTGGCCGTCGTGGCGCCCATGCTTGGCACTCAGATGCTCGCACTCGTTCCACTTGCCGACGAGTTCGGGATCCCCTTAATTACAGTGTCTGGCACAGCAAAGATTACCGAGCTCGGCAGCCCCAACGTTTATCGGTTCTTCCCAGCTGACGTGGTGGTCAAAGCCGCACAAGCCCGTTATGCCGTTGAAGAACGCGGCGTCAAACGCCCAGCCATCATTTCACAAACTACCGCTTACGGACAAAGCGGGCGCGCTGAACTGGAACACAACCTGACCAGGATAGG
>JAPKDV010000115.1 GCA_028822385.1 Alphaproteobacteria bacterium | reverse complement strand
CCCGCACCCGTTTCTTGTAGCTCAAGTTCTCTGAAAACTTCGGGCATCAGGATATAGCGGCCAATCACAGCTAGGTTTGATGGTGCTGTTTCCGCTGCTGGTTTCTCGACCAGCCCTTTAACCGCGCAAACATCATCCTCTGCATTATCGGCATCGATAATGCCGTAACGCGATGTGTGTTCATTGGGAACCTTCATGGCGGCAACAACATTCCCGCCGGTATCGTCGAAAACATCCATCATCTGTTTGAGACATGGTGTGCCAGCCATGATCAGATCGTCCGCTAGCAAAACGGCAAAAGGTTCATCACCAATTAGATGCCGCGCACACCAGACGGCATGGCCGAGACCAAGGGGCTCCTGCTGGCGTACATAAGCTATATCGCCGGGCGGCAAAAGAGTTTCGCGGAGGTCAGCCAAAGCATCGTCTTTGGCGCGATCACGCAACAGGCTCTCGAGTTCGACACTATGGTCGAAATGGTCCTCGATTGCGCTTTTGCCGCGCCCAGTGACGAATATAAATTGCTCGATACCCGCCGCACGGGCTTCATCGACCGCATATTGAATAAGCGGCCGGTCGACCACTGGTAGCATTTCTTTCGGCATTGCTTTCGTGGCGGGAAGAAATCGAGTTCCCATCCCGCCGACCGGAAAGATTGCCTTACGTACACGGTTTGCCATGATATTAAAACGGGGTCTGTTTGCGGTGCGCCAAGCGGCGTGGGTAGAACTTTTGCCACAGCCGTTCGATGCGGCGCAAGCACAGTAGATTAACGCTTCAGCAGGATATCCTTGGCCTGATTAACCTTGGCCGCCATCCAGTCCGAACCACCTTGATCCGGATGTGCATGTTTCATGGCCGTTCGATAGGCAGTCTCGATGTCGGCGTCTGATGCATCTGCGCCAACCTCAAGAATTTTGCGAGCTTCATCAATACTCATTCCTTCTCGCGCCCAAGGACTTTCCGAATTGTCCGCGCGGCTCTCTGAACCTGCGCTCGCCTCCTCCCCCACGACATCACGCCATTCCGAATGCGCACGATCGAGATAGGTTTCTAGCACACTGCGGGATTGGTCATCCTCTAGCGCGCATTCGCGCCAGAGTTCGATTAGGTCTCTCAATTTTATGTCTGACAGTGTCTGATCGCTGAAGCTGCCCTCGCGGACTGTGCCGTCCATATCGCCGGTGTCATGATAGAGGGTCATACGCAGAAATCGCGTGTCGATCTCGCTGAACTGGCCAGTGCTTGGCCCACGGGCGTTCTTTTGCATGCTTCGCATTGTCCGCCAGCGCATCCAAAGCGGAAAGGCCGGGAAGGAAAGTGCCCAGAGCATATTCCAGCGACCTGTCAATACGATCGCGATCAGGCCTAAGACGACAATGCCACCGGCCAACCAACGCAGAGCGCGGAAGACATCAACCGGTTGCGCGCTCACAAACCACCGCCCCACGAGATAAAGGCCTACAAGAAGACAAAATCCAAATGCAATCCATGCCATCGGAGCTACCTCTTTCCACGCAACTGATCAACGATCTGCAACACACGCCCGCCACGCGCCCTACCAAGATCTTCCAGCGCACGTCGCCCGCCTGCCGAGAACACCGCCACGGCGGACAACAACTCCCGTAATTGCTGGGCGCTGCCCGCATCAAAGCTGCAATAGGCACCGCCTGACAAACGTACAATCTGCTCAAAGGCCCGCCGCGAGATCGGCTCACCGCCCTCATGAAAGACAAAGACGGGTGTTCCGACCAGTCCAAGTTGACCTGCCAGATGTCCTAGCTCGTCAATATCTTCCTCCACCACATCACCCACAAAGACCAGCGCATCGACTTTCTGGCGATTGGTTTCCTTCAGAGCGTGCCCAAGCAACTTGCGGATCTGGGTTCTCCCGGCTAGGCAACGTACCCTCAGCATGCGCCGCACCAATTCCTCGGGCGATTCAAGCCACTGCGTCACTTTCATTTCTCCAAAGCCGCGGTAGAATGCCAGCTGAACCTCCAGCCCGCCGATATCATCGGTTGACGTAAACATCTCGGACTGCAGCTGGCAGGCCATATCCCAGGCGGGCTCCCGACTCGCCGTCGCATCGATGGCGAATAGTAAGCGACCGCGGCTACCCGATGGACGCCGCACAGGTGTCGTCGCGACTTTGTTTAGGAAGGCATTGATATCCGCCCGGCTGGACCGGCCGGCGGATAGCTTCAGATCGCGTTTATCTTGGCTCATCACGCACCCCTAAGCTGACCTTACAATGTCTGGTTCGGCCACCACCTCGGGAACACCTAATACATGCAAAAGGTTACGGACCTCCTGTAGAGCAGCCACATGGGACATGGTTAGCTCAACCGCCGACTTTTCTTCGCGCACATCCAGAAGGGTCAAGCCCTTCAAAAACAACTCGCGGAAAATCACCCGCTCACTAAAGCCATGGGCCAGACGAAACGCCAGTCGGCCCGATAACTCATTCAGGGCGGCATCCATTTTCCGCTTGTTCTTCGTATCGAGGGTACCAAGCCGGTTGCGCATGACCACCCAATCGATCGAACCACCATCACGTAAGGCGCGTATTTTTTTTTGGTCCCAGACCATTTCAGAATAGCTGCTCAGCGCGCAAACGGCGTTGGTGTCCGGGTCGATATGCCCGAGTAGATCGAGATCGACAAAACTGTCATTCATCGGCGTGACCAGAATATCGGCAAAGGAATGTCCCGCCCGTGATAGCGGATTATCGCTGCCTGGCGTGTCCATCACGATCACATCGCAGTGCTGGGAAATTTCGTCAACCAGATGCTGTACCTGCTGGCGCTCGTCTTCGGTTGCCAACACCTTGTCACGCAGTTCGCTTCGATGGATTGCCCTATACATAGGGTGGAGCAAATTCATGCCGGTTTTTTCGGCATACGCAACACGATTGTCGAAATAACGGCTTAGTGTTCCTTGCCGGGCATCCAGATCAACGGCACCAACCGCATACCCTTCCCGCAGCAATCCTACAATGATGTGCATCGCGGTGGTCGACTTACCTGTTCCGCCCTTCTCATTACCAAGAACAATGATAGTCGCGCTCATGATGATTTCAACCAGACCGCTGTGTCATGGAACACGGCACCCCCATTGGGGAGCCCAGCTTCCGCACTGATCAGCAGGTTGATCCCAATTCCTTCGACAAAGGCCTGGTTCGGCCAAACGCTTTCAACGATGACCGTGTTGCGTCTCAATCCCTGCGTTGGCCGAACATGCACAACCACCGAACCCTTAGCGTTGCCGATGCGCACCTGGTCCCCGGCAGCAAGGCGCATGTCGCGACAAATGTCAGGGTGAAGTTGCGCTTCGGGACGTCCTTCCCGCGACTGGCTGGTCACTGTCTCGGTAAAGCTAGTATTGAGATAGTCGCGCGAGGGTGCAGTCACGAGGCGGAACGGATGTTCGCCATCCCGCCCATCAATGACATCAAAATGGTCTGGAAACGCAGGCATGCCCTCATAATTTTCGCCAATCTTTGACCAGTCGGGCATGAAGTGGAATCGGCCATCTTCGTGTCCGAATCCATTGAGAAAATGTGAATCCTCAAACGAAAGAGCGCGGTCTTCCCAATGCCCTTCCCAGCAGCTTTGCGCATCGGGATAACCCGAACGCTGCAGGGCATCGTCCATTAACTCCCATTCGCTCATGCTAAAACCGGGATGATCAGCGCCCAAACGCCTGGCAAGCTCAGTTATCACCCAGTGGTTCGGACGCGCCTCCCCCACAGGATCAATCACAGCACGAGCCACCTGAAGATGAGTGTGCCCACCCGCAACATACATGTCGTCATGCTCAAGGAAGGTCGTCGCAGGCAGCACTATATCGGCCATCTGGGCGGTCTCTGTCAGGAACTGCTCGTGCACGCAGATAAACAGATCGTTGCGCGAAAATCCGTCGCGCACCTTGCCCAGATCCGGCGCAACATTCATCGGATTGGTATTCTGAATGAACAACGCCGTGATCGGCGGACCAGCGCCAAGATCACGACGATCCCCTGTCAGGATGGGTCCGATGCGGGATTGATCGAGCACGCGGACACTAGAATCCACCACATCCAGTCCTTCAATCACGGTTTTATCAACCCCGTAAATGTCGGAATTTGAGTACAAAGCCCCGCCTCCGAGATACTGCCACGCCCCTGTCACGGCCGGCAGGCAACTAGCAGAGAACATCTGCACGGCCCCGTTTCGAGAACGCGTGAAGCCAAACCCAAGCCGCAGAAAGCTACGCTGCGTCTGCCCATAAAGCGCCGCAAACCTTTCTATTTCCGTAACCGGAATACCCGTCAGGACATTGGCCCATTCCGGGGTTCTCGTCGCTAAATACGCTTCCAGTTCTGCCCCACCTGCAGTGTATTTCTCTAGATAGGCCCGATCCGCATGACCATCACGGAACAGCACATGCATCACGGCACAGGCAAGCGCGCCATCCGTGCCCGGATTTGGCATAAGGTGAACATCAGCTTGCTTGGCGGATTCCGTTTCGTAAGGATCAATGACGACGATCTTGGCGCCACGGTTTTTCCGGGCGCGGGTCGCATGGGTCATCACATTGATCTGGGTGCTAACCGGGTTACAGCCCCAGATCACAATCAAATCAGATTCTGCCATCTCGCGTGCATCAACGCCCGATTTACGACCCGTCCCTGCGAGCCAGCCTGCATCAGCCAAGGTATTGCAGAAGGTTGAGTGCTGGCGCGAATAGCCCATGGCGTGACGCAGCCGATTAATGCCATCCCGCTGTACCAACCCCATCGTACCCGCGTAATAATACGGCCAGACGGTTTCTGGACCGTGTTGATCAGCAGCTCGCTTGAGGTTGTCAGCGATAATATCCAGCGCTTCATCCCAAGAAATCTCTTCAAAGGCATCGCGCCCAGCACCCTTCTCGCCAACGCGACGCAGCGGTTTGGTCAGGCGATCCGGATGGTGCACCCGCTCAGCATAGCGTCCGACCTTCGCGCAGATCACGCCAGCGGTGTAGGTGTTCGCGCTCGCGCCACGCACTCGTCCGATTGTCTGAGGGTTTAAGCGCTCGACTTCCAGCGCGCAGGTGCTGGGACAGTCATGGGGGCAGGCTGAATGAAAAACCTGAACATCGTTCACGTTATCAACGCCCGTATCGGTGCAGTTCTGATCCAGTGGCATCGCAATTTTCTCCAAGAACCTACTATACCGAACACTGTCCGAAGCGTCGATTAACAACGCGCAAGATCGAGGAACAGTTCGACCCAAAGGAATTGGAGGATCTGTGCCTGCTCTGCAGCGAACATACTCCTCACAATTATCATCGCCGATTGGTTGTCGAATACTTGGAAGACCGATGGGGACAATCTCTCGACGTGACACATCTCTAGGGATAGGCTTCCTCCAACAGGAGGAAACCATGAACCCTCAAAACGAAACTGCCCAGCCCACATCCTCTATTGATTCCAATCAAATTCCGATCATAAATATCGGTCCAGTCCTCGCGGGGACGCGCGGCGCGGTCGAACACATTGCCCAGGAGGTTTACAACGCCTGCACCGGGATGGGGTTCCTGTTCCTCGTGAACCACGGCATCGACGCACAGATCGTTGAGGACACTTTCGAAGCCTCCCGCCGGTTTCATTCCTTACCCGTGGGCGAGAAGCTTCAAGTCAGGATGAACCGACACCAATGCGGCTACATGCCCCCCAATGTCTCGGTACACTCCGACACCTTCGAGAAACATAAGACCGCGCTGAAACCGCAGGCCAGCGAAGCCTATAAATTCACCTTCGATCTTTCGCCCGATGACCCGGATTACGGTAAGAACCGACGCTTTCGCGGACACAACAAATGGCCCAATGAAGCTAGTGTGCCGGGTCTGCGTGACGCCTTCATGGCTTTTCATGTAGTCTTTGAAGAATTTGCCCGCAAGCTCTTGCCCATGCTCTCAGTTGCATTGGGGATGAAGCCGGAATTTTTTGGCCCATATTTCGAGCGATCAAGCTCCATGAGTCGGATCGCGCACTATCCGCCCATCGGTGATCAAAGCGCGTTGATTTCACTGCCCGGTCACACGGACTTGTCCTTCCTGTCGCTGATCCCGCCGGCCACACGTCCCGGTCTTGAAATCCTCACCCCCTCCGGTGAATGGATCGAACAGCCAGTCGTCGACGGATTGCTATTCAACACCGGAAACACACTTTGCCAGTGGACTAATAATATCTTTAAGGCGACGCCTCATCGCGTCCGCGCAGATCGAAGCGAGGATCGCTACTCAAACATCTTCTTCCTCTATCCCGATGTGGATGCCTTGATGTCAGCCGTTCCAACATGCGTGAGTACAGACAATCCCGAAACATACCCGCCAATTACCTTTGGGGATTTTCACGCAGGCTACGCCGCACGAAATTTCGCCTATGCAGAAGACTGGGACTGAGCAAGGCTTACGACCAACTATACATAAGCG
>JAPKDV010000114.1 GCA_028822385.1 Alphaproteobacteria bacterium | reverse complement strand
GTGACCTACGAAATTATGCCATATGTTTAGTTCACCCATAAAGGTATCACTCAGCGCAGCCCGTGATAGTCGTTGCCTGCCAAGTGATCCGTCCCAGCAAAATGGGTGAATTGTCCGGGACGGATCCGGTTACTTCGTTGACACCTGTATAGGGGACATCCTTAATAACTGGCCGGGTAACCAAAAACTGTTAGATCATTTCTTTCGATTGGCCCCCAATTGATTAACCAGGATGGCTCTGTGCGCATCGTAACTGCTGGCGCAAAGTTTCTGATCTCTGCCCCTCATGGCGATGCTTAGCGACGGGCCAAAACTTATCGGCGAATTCGGCACCGATCAATCAAGGGCTTAAATGAGTCCCAACTAGAATGCCAGGAGCGCATGAATGACCGACCACGTATTACCCTTGGACACAAAGAACGCTGAGCTGGAAGTAGTGGGTGGCAAGGGCCGATCTCTTGCCGAGATGGTTAATGCAGGATTGGATGTTCCTGACGGCTTCTATCTGACAACCGCAGCTTACAGACATTTTGTCTCAGAGAACGACTTGCAGGCCAAAATCATCGAACTGGCAAAGCCGGTGATCGGCGAGTACACGTTATCGTTCGATGCCGCGTCGGAAGCGATTCAGGCGCTGTTTGCAGAGGGTAGGCTGGCCGATGCAATGTCTGCTGAAATCCGTGAGGCCTATGATGTGTTGGCGGGCGAGAATCCGCCGGTGGCCGTGCGCTCTTCTGCGAACGCTGAAGATTTGCCTGACATGTCTTTTGCCGGTCAGCAGGACACCTACCTGAACGTGACAGGAGCAGATGCGATCGTAGCTGCCGTACGCGACTGCTGGGCTTCCCTGTGGACTCCCCGGGCGATCAGCTATCGGCACCAGATGGGCATCGAACAGGACGCGGTGGCCATGGGCGTGGTCGTGCAACAGATGGTGGCGTCAGAGGTATCCGGCATCCTGTTTACCGCCAACCCCGCCACGGGTGAACGATCAGACATGATCATCAATTCCAGTTTCGGGCTGGGGGAAGCCGTGGTCGGTGGGCAGGTCACGCCGGACACCTATGTCGTGGATCGCGAATCGATGAAAGTCATCGAGACGATCATCGGTGCCAAAGAGCAGAAGATTGTTTCAGACGGCGAGCAGGGCACACGGCTCGAGGACATTGCCGAAAGCGAACGTGGCCAATCCTCCTTGTCCGCCAAAGCGATCAGGGAATTGGTGACGCTGGCCCTCAAGGCGGAATCGCACTTTGGGGGCGTTCCCCAGGATATCGAGTGGGCCTATTTCGAAGGGAAGCTCTACATGCTGCAATCCCGGCCCATCACCAATCTGCCACCCCAGCCGATAAAGGTTGATTGGGTACCGATTCCGCCTTCACAGATTCTGGCCAGAAGACAGATCATCGAGAACATTCCCGATCCGTGCACGCCGCTGTTTGATGAGCTGTATCTGACCGAGGGGCTTGAAACGGTCGAAAAGGGCAAGAAGCACGCGAGCTACATGGTCGGTGGCGGTCCGTCCTTCGTGACGCTCAATGGATACGCGTATCAACGATTCGACTGGCCGCAGACGATCGCGGCGAGGGAGAAGAGACAGGCCTCCGCGGCGATGACGGATGCGGAGATGGATGCGGCCGAGATAGCAGCTGATGCCGAGTTCCTGAAGAAAGCGCAGCCAAAGAAGGACACGGAGGCCGATAAAATGGCGGCCGACCTGGATAAGGCGAGGGAGGATCGCCGGAAGAAAACAGCCTTGATGGCGGGGCATGACCTGGATCTGTTCCTTGAGTCCCTCACACCGGAAGACCGGAAGGCATTTGACGATTGGGCCGGGTCCTCGGGCCTCGAAGATGTGGCAGCTTCTGTGACCATTCCGAAGAGCAGTAATCCGACGTTTACGGCTTTCAATCGGACCCAGGTCAACGAGAACCAGATCAAGGGATTTTATGAGCGCGCAAAGCCCGATATCGTCGCGACTTCGGGGCAGTGGGCGAAGGTGGAGCCTGCCACCGCATCAGACGAAGAGTTACTCGAGGGCATCTGCGAGACGGCTATTGCCAGCGGCATGTTCTGGTGTAGCAACGGTGGCCACACGTTTGGTGTAGCCAAGTCGACGGATGACCAATTGCAGGCGTTTTTACGCGAAACACTGCCGGACCATAACTTCACCAGCGGACAGTTCCTCAGCGGTTTCAAGTCGAAGACCCTGGACGCCAACGAGCACCTGTTTGAGATCGCCAGGAAGATTCGTGTCGATAAGGGGCTCGCTGAGCTTGTCATTATAACCCCCGCCAATCGGATGATGAACACGTTGCGTGAGCACCCGGACGCGGGTCCGGTTGTCGAGGCGATCAATGAATACCTTGCCATCTATGGACATCTCGGATACAGCCTGGACTTCGCGGAACCGTTGCCGCTCGAGGATCCAGCCGGTCTGCTGGCCACGCTGAAGACGATGATTTCAAACACGGACTATGACCCGAAGAACCATGTGGCCAAGGCGTTGCAAAAGCGCGAGGCGGCGATGGAGGATATCATCACCCTGCTCAAAGGCCTGCAGTATTGGCAGTTCCGGTTCCGCCTCTGGTTTACCTATCGCTTCTACTATATTCGTGAGGAAGTGATGTTCTATCTCTACATGCCGTGGCCGGCGCTCCGGCGCCTCGCGCTCGAATTGGGCCGGCGCCTGACAGAAGCTGGCACCATTGGGGAAATAGACCATATCTTCTACTTGCACACCGACGAACTGAAGAACGCGATTGAAGCGCGGCGGCAGAACAAGGCGGTGCCGGAGTATGTGTCACTCACCGCCGAGCGTTTTGAATTGCGAGAGGCCCGCAAGCGCCTGCATCCACCAGGAACAGTTCCTTTCGACGCAAGCGAAGACCCCGGCCTCAAGTTCAAGGAAACACAGTTCGACAACGATCCCAATTCCGACACCATGATCGGCGTACCGGTCAGCCCTGGAACGATCACCGCGCCGGCCAGCCTGATCAAAACACCTGCAGAGTTCGACCAGATGAGACCCGGTTCGATTCTTGTCTGCCCCATGACCAATCCGGCCTGGACGCCACTGTTTGCGCACGCTGCAGGACTGGTCACAGACATGGGCGGCATCCTGGGGCATGGATCCATTGTGGCCAGGGAATACGGTATCCCGGCGGTCGTGGGAACGGGGACCAGCACCGTGCGGATCAAGCATGGTCAGATGATCAGCATCGACGGAGATACCGGTACCGTGAAGCTGCTTGACGAATAGACAAAGGAATAGCGACCATGAAAATACAATTGAGGCAAATCTGCCTGGTAGCAGCAAAACTGGCTCCGGTCATCGACGACCTGACAGACATCCTCGGTATCAATCCGTGCCATATCGACCCTGGTGTTGGGCAATGGGGGCTTGAGAACACCCTGCTGCCGATCGGGCGAAATTTTCTCGAGGTGGTTGCCCCTGTCACCGACGGCACCGCAGCCGGGCGTTATCTGGATCGCCGCGGCGGTGATGGTGGGTACATGGTCATCACCCAGGGTGAGAACCGTGAAACCTATGACACCGTCCGCCTGCGTGCGCCGGAACGGGGTGTGCGAGTTGCCTTTGAGCGTAGTCGGGACACGTCAGGCCTTTGCCAGCTTCATCCCCGGGACATGATTGCCTGCTTCTACGAGATCGAGTGGAATGAAGCGAACGACTTTAACGGGCTCTGGCATCCGGCCGGACACAGTTGGGAAGACAAGGTCCGCCAGGATGTCACCGTCGATCTGCTCGGAGTTGAGATTCAGAGTGATGATCCGGAAGCGCTTGGCGATCATTGGGCGAAAGTGATTGGTACTCCCGTCACGGTCAAGGGCGATGTGCGAACAATTGCACTCAATAATGCCGTCCTGCGCTTTGTCGAGTCGACGGACGGACGGGGTCCTGGTCTTGGCGGACTCGTGATCGCAGTTGCCAATCGGGCGCACATTCTGGCGCGCGCCCGTGTGCGCGGGTGCTATGTCAACGACGATCGAGTGGACATTTGTGGAACCCGGTTTTATCTCACCGACGCTGATTGAGGAGCCCTCGCGAATGATGCAGCCGATTAGGGTTGTCTGGTCTGATGGTTCATTTTGTCTCCGCACGCATGCTGTAGATAGCGCCTATCAATTCCAGCAAATGCAGCGACTCTGCCTTGCTGAATTGCGGGCACTCGCGCAGACCTGCGGCCAGGCATCGATGGATGGCTTCAACCATGTAGATAAAGCCCTGCTGGTTGGGAAAGGGTCGCGGTATGCGGATCGAATCAGGCGGGGGGTATTCAAACCGCTGCAGTGGTGACGGTGTATTGCCGTTCATATAACGGGACGGCGTCACCGGTGGTATACCCACGGTCAGGGCGGTCGGGCAATGCCTAGGTTCTTCAAGTGTGATGCGAGCCCTGGTGCCGATAAATTCGGTCACCTCATGAAACTCACTCTGGAAGGCAACAAACGTCAGGAAGGCAAAACGGTCGTTCTCAAATTCCAGCATGGCACCCCCGGCAGCGCCTTGCTTCCCACCCACCTGTATGTTGGTCGGTTTCGCATCACCGTAGGCGAGCGTCACGGCTTGCGCGGTATACAACACTGTAAAAGCCGCCTGCACCATCACCACGTCGCCAATGGCTCCCGCCTCGATCAGGTGACGTGCATGCTCGACCGCGGGAAAAATACGTATCCACACGCCATCCTGTAACATCACATTGTGCTGCTCTGCAGCGGTGTACATTGCCTCACCGTCAGCCAGGGTGTTCGTGAGCTCCTTTTCGCACAGCACGTGCTTGCCGGCTTCGATGGCCATCAGGCTATGTTCCTTGTGCACATCACCAGGGGTGCTGACGTAGACCACATCGATATCCGGGGCAGCCACCATATCCTTATAGGTGTCGTAGGCCTTCTCGACGCCGTGATCCTGTGCAAATGCATGAGCGTTGTCTGCTGACCGACTGGACACGGCCGCTATGGTGGCGCCGCTGCATTCGCGCGCCGCGCTAACAAACTGGCGAGCGATTTCACCAGTACCCATGATCCCCCAGCGTAAGGGGAAGTCCACGTCTTCGGCACGGGTCAGACCGAGGCTCACATCCCGGGGTGTGAAGGCCTGTGCAGGTGGGGGGGCAGTTTTTTTGCCTTGACAGCCTTAATCCATGATACCGCAAAGTTTAATAAACGATTTCTTTTGCTTGTCCGTCATTTTCGCAAAGTCGGGCACAAGCAATTCGGTAACCGGCAGTTCTGCGAATTCGGGTGAAGGCATCTGCATAGTTGCTGCGATGTTATGCAATCCATTGCCTTCTTCCCCACCTTCACCCAGCGCACGGCCAATCTCCGACGGCCAGACCGCGGGTGACAGCATCACCGAGGGGTTTCCCTTGGCATCTCGTCCTTTGAGGTCGAAATAATCGGAGCGACCAAGATATTCGCCTATTGCGGCATACAGTACCTGTTCGTCCGCGGACCGTTGACGTTGGCCGGCGCTACCGTACTTGGCGCCTGACTGGTTGCAGATTGCGGCCCATGGCATCTGGACATGAAAACCCGGAATGGAAAGACATTCCTGCGGTACACCATCGCCTGCGGTAACCTTGCCGTTATTGACCATGATGAAATAACCGGCATGCGTCCGGCCACCCTCCATCAGCCGGGCCGGTGGATGCGTATAGTCCTCAGTGAAAGCCCAGCTGAGGTCGTCTGGCAGATTTGCTGCCTCAAGGATCTTGATGGAACCTTCAGCGCAGGCTTCGCCCCAGGCGCGAGAGCCAAATTCTCCAACCGGTTTTAGGGTAGATATGTCGATTACGGGCATGACAATACGCCAATCATGAATTTCAAACATTGTGGCATATTCATGAGTGCTGCCGGTGCCGGGTCGGTGCAAATGCTCGGAATGTTCCCCCAAAATGCGTGCTTGCGAGGCTTTTGGTACCAGAAACGACGATATCAATGTGGCGCACTGTCAGGGAGATTCGTTTCTGCAGCCCCCTGAAATGGACATGGTTCCTGACCGAGTGGTTTAATCGGTTGTCGCGTCGAGGCTGAAACGGGTGATCTCAAAAAACAATACTTTGACACCCCGTGTTGCACTTCCTAACCTCGGGTCAGACTGTGCAGCAATAGCTAGAGAGTACCGGGCTTTATGAATGAACTTGGACTTGTCAGTGGATACCTGGAACAGGGCGACGCGGAGCCACCACAAATGGGCTTTCGCAAAATGTTCCGGCTGGCCCTGAAGACCTGGCCTTATATGCGGCCCATGCTGAAACATCTGCTGGTCATTGGCGCATTTGGTTTATCCGCTGGTCTGGTCGGTATGGTTACCGTTTTTGTCGGCACAGACCTGTGGATGAATAAAGTCCTCGTTGGCGAAAAACTCCAACCGCTTCAAGCGACAGTGCTGTTTGTCGATGATGAGTATGTGACGGGTGACCCGCAAAAGCTGGGCAAAGAACTGACTCCATCAGCTGGCCAGGGGCAATCAATCGAGGCGGGCCTGACGCAGGATCAACGCAAGACTGTCCGCAATCGCCTGATTATCTGGGGCATCGTTGGGAGCGTACTCACCACCCTGATTGGCATGT
>JAPKDV010000001.1 GCA_028822385.1 Alphaproteobacteria bacterium | reverse complement strand
CCGCCTGCGAGGATGACCTCTCCGGAGGTGTGCGCAGTGCGCGAAACACCTTGATGTTCATAAGCGATGCCCGTCGCCCGTGTTCCCTCAAAGAGGACGCGGGTTGCATGCGCATGGGTCAACACGCGAAGGTTCTGTCGCCGACGCGCCGGCTTCAAATAGGCGGTGGCAGCGCTGGCCCGACGTCCCCGACAAAGGTTGAACTGCAGATAGCCAAAGCCATCGAGGCTCGCCCCGTTGAAGTCAACATTACGACGATATCCGAGCTCTTCGCCCGCAGATATAAAGGCATCACAGAGCGGGTGTGGTTCCGACACATCTGACACCGTCAGCGGTCCGCCAACACCATGGAAGTCATCAGCACCACGTGCCTGATCTTCCGATTTCCGAAAATACGGCAGCACATCCTCATAGCCCCACCCCGGATTGCCGAGCTGCCGCCACAAATCGTAGTCACTGCGATCACCCCGCACATAGACAAGCCCATTGATGGAACTCGAACCGCCGAGCACTTTCCCGCGCGGCTCAGGCAGAGCCCGGTTGCCTGTCGCGGGATGAGGTTCGCTTTCGTAGAGCCAGTTCACCGCTGGATTGGTGAAGTGTTTTCCGTATCCCAGCGGAATATGGATCCAGGGACTGCGATCCTCGCCACCGGCTTCGAGTAGAAGCACACGATGTCGACCGTTTTCAGTCAGCCTGTTGGCGAGCACGCAACCCGCACTCCCCGCGCCAACAATGATAAAATCGAACTGTTCGTCCTCAGCCAACGGAGTTATCTAAACGTCCAGCTTGATGGATTGCCCTGTAGCCGCAGCTTCCTCGATCGCGAGCGTGACAGCAAGAGTACGCCTCGCCTCGCGCGGGGTTGTATGCGAGCTTGGACGGCCAGTCACCAGATGATCCAGCCAGGAGCGGGTCTCGCTCGCCACGGCGCCCCAATAATCACCCACAGCAAAGTCGGCGGCCGAGGTTGTCTGCATGAACATCATATTGATGTTGTGGTCCGGAACATAAGAGTGTGGCGCTCCACGGTCGGTATAGAGCAGGCTATCCTTGTTGTCCGCATCGAGCAGCACGACACCTTCATCGCCAATAATTTCAAACCGGGAACTCTGGCCAATGGTCGGATATGTCGCCGGCAATGCGTAGCTCACACCCAAATTGACCACGGCACCATTCTCGAAGGTGATGATTGCCCAAGTAACATCCGCCGCGTTGTAGCCCAGCTCCTGGAATATCTTGTACTTACTGCGCGCGACGACCTCGACCGGCCTAATGCCTTCTAGAAACCAGCACGCCATGTCCACATAATAGGTCAGCACATCAGTGACAGGGGTGGCATTCGGTGAGCGCGCCAGAATCTGCATCAACTGGGCGCGCGTATTGTAGACCCGGGATTGCATCCCGAGAATTTCACCCAACCGACCCTGAAGGATCTGCTCCTTGGTCATCATCCAGCGCCGGTCATGGCGACGCGAATACCCCACGCGTAACTCGCTGCCACTTCGCTCTGCAGCCTCGATGATGATGTCCGCATCCTTAAGGCTTAGCGCAATGGGTTTTTCCACGAACACGGCCTTGCCGGCTTCGAGTGCCTGCACAATGGCCTCTCGGTGATCGTGTTCCGGCGTTGAAACAAAAACCGCATCTACACGGTCATCGGTGATCGCTACCAAATTTTCGGTGGTAACGAGGTCCGCCCCGGTACGCTGGGCAAGCACATTGGCCTGTTTCTGTTCCCGATCAGAGATAGCTAGGAAATTCACACTAGGATGAGTTGCGGACAAGCTCGCACGCAGGCCACCAATCCGCCCGCATCCGATTACTGCCACGCCAAGTTTGTCACGTGCCATGTTTCATCCCCCGGGCTCCAGAATTGACCGATTTCGGGCAGCGGTCAATAGAAAGGCCGCCCCGGTTACCCGGAGCGGCCCAACATCTCAGATTTTGGAATGACTATTCGGCAGCCATGGTTACTGGCTGGAAGTCGGGAACCTCGAGCTCAGGGAGAACCTTGTCTAAGAAGATCTGTAGCTCCTCCAACATGTCATCCTTTGGCTGCTGTGCCCAATGCCAGATCAGTGTGATGTACTCACACGGAACCTGTTCGTAGATACCCTTCCACTCTGCGATACAGTCATCGACCTTACCGCCAATAAAGATGCCAGATTCTTTCATACCCTTTAGAAGATCATCGTCAGTACCCTTCGGGAACTGAGGAAAGAACGGCCCGTAGAAGTTCTTGTAAATGTCAAGATCGTACTCGCGCAACTTCTTGTCATAGCCAGCCGCGGTATCAGCGAAATGCGGCCAACGCACGATGTTCTGATTTTGACCCAGCTGAACGTTAAAGCCACTCTCATTGGCCACTTTATGGTAATAGTGCGAAAGTTCAACAACACCCTTGGTGGGCATGAAGTAGGTTGGATTGAAGCCGTTACGGGCACAGAAATCTATAGAAGCCTGACTTTTAGAGGCCGCCACGAAGACCGGTGGATGCGGTTTCTGATAAGGTTTAGGAACGACTGACACACGCTGGACGCTGCCATCCGGACCAATTTCGCCTTCAGCGCCAGCATCGCGAGCAATTTCCCACGCCGGGTAGCCTTCAACTCCGGTTTCATATGGATAGGGAGCTTCATAGAACTCACCCTTCACGCGAACGCTTTCCTGGGTCCAAGCTTCGATCACCATCCCGACACGCTCTTCAAAAATCTTCCGATTGCGCTCATCAGCAGCGCTACCGTCGGAAACTGTGGCGGGAGATTCTGTAAACTGACCCATCACGTTGGCCCAGCGTGACTGATAACCACGCGCAAAGCCGACGAAGAACTTACCCTTGGTCAGATGATCAATAATCGCGGTTTCTTCAGCAATCCGCAGGGGGTCATGGGTCGCGGCCACATAGCCCATCGCACCCACATGGGCGTTCTTTACCTGGCTTGCCCAATATGCATTCAGGACACCCGGATTGGGTCCGACCTCGTAGCCTTCGGAATGAAAATGATGCTCGATTGTGCCGAGACCCCAGACGCCCATAGCGTCGGCCTCTTTAACGATCTCCGTCCATTCGTGGACAATCTTGTGGTACATGTCGCTGTCATTACCGAGCGGGCGCTTAGCCTTGCGGTCTTCCTCTCCATCGGCGGGGAACATCGGATACAGCTGAACAATGACTTTAGGTTTGGCCATTCCTGGCTCCTTTTGCCGGAGGTTTTGTGAAGTACGTACACTACGGTGCGCTAGCCATACCTGCAAATACCAAGTTACAATGCAACCTATATAAAAATCTTATAGGTAAGGAATGGGATTAAAATGGGTCTTAACTAATGGATTTAAAACAGATTCGTGCCTTTGTAACTGTCTTTGAACGCGGAAGCATCAACAGTGCCGCGGCCAACCTTCGGGTGGCGCAACCAAGCCTCAGTCTGCAGATCAAGAATTTGGAAGAATCGGTTGGCGTAAAACTGTTCGAACGGCACGCAAGGGGTGTTCATCCTACCGCAGCAGGTGAACGCTTTTATGGTGATTGCCGCCGTATTCTGGGCGACGTTGAAAACGCCGAACAGAACATGCGTGAATTTGCGAGCGGTGTGTCCGGGGCGCTTGATGTGGGACTGATACCCACCGTGACCAAGGGCGTTCTAGCCGAAGTGCTACCAGCCTATATGGAGGCGCTGCCCAATATGGACGTCCGCGTGGTCGAAGCCTACAGCGGCAATCTAACTTCATGGGTGATGTCAGGGGAGCTCGATTTTGCGCTAGTCACCGAGCCCCCGCGTCATGACGGGCTAGAAATGAGGGTCCTATCCTCCGAGCCGTTGGCGATAATTTCGGGACGCAAGTCAGGCCTTACGCACTTGGAACCCGTTCGCCTCCAACGAATGCCGCCAGTAAAGTTAGTACTCCCATCTTCCCAGCACAGCCTGCGAGCGATCATCGAGCGCTATATCAAACTAGGGGACATCAAGGTGGAACGTATCATCGAGATTGACGGCCTTTTTGGTTCTCTTGAGTTCATCCGCCATTCGGACTTCTCTGCAATTCTTCCGGTCACTACAATCGTCCGAGACCTCGACCAGGGCGACGTCGTCGTTAATCCGCTAGAAGATATGCAAACAACATTCGAGTACTTCCTTATTCACCAGACCCAGCGCCCCCTTTCAGCCGCAGCACGAAAACTCGTAGCACGATTGGAAGAAGCACTTAGACACACCGCAAGAGCATGGGACGACGTATCAATGAAAACCGCTCTTGCCACGAAATAATTTATAGGTTTTGTCACTCGGGATAGTTTTCCCTTATATTGTGAACATGGATATCCGTCAGATCGAACAATTCGCCGCAGTATATGAAGAGGGCAGCTTTTCTCAGGCAGCGCGCCGTGAAAATTGCACGCAACCCGCACTCTCTGTACAAATTAGGCGTCTAGAAGACGAACTCGGTGTGCCCCTGTTCACCCGCAGCCGCCGCGGTGTTACTCCAACCGTCGCAGGCAAGCGCCTTTATGCCCGCGCGCTTTCTATTCTGAGCGCCGTAGCGGACACCCGCATAGCAGTACGTGAACTCTCCGGCGACATCACGGGATCCCTAACCATTGGAACCGTGCCCTCGGTCTCTCGCAGCGCCCTTCCCGCTGCCCTTTCCCGCTTTACGGAAGCACATCCCAATGTTGAACTAACCTTGGATGAAGCCTATGGCGGAATACTTACCGAACGAGTTGCCGCCGGTGAGCTTGATTTTGCCGTTGTCAGCAGTGCCGTCAGCCATGTCGGGATTGAGGCTACGCTGCTGGCTCAACACGAAATGGCTCTTGTGTCCGGTCCGACTTCAGGCCTGACACCGTTTGAGCGGATCCGCCTGAGTGAATTGCCACCATTACGCATGGTCCTGCCGACCCGGCGTCATGCAATCCGTCAATTAATCGACAATCATATCGCCCGCGCTGAACTGCTAGTCGAATCCACCATTGAGTCCGATGGGCTGAACACCACACTCGAATATGTACGACATTCCGGCTGGTCTACTCTCACAGCAGTCGCATCCGTCATTGACGCTGGGGATTCCGGAGCGCTGGTGATCAATCCCATAGTCAAACCACGCGCCGAGATGGACTATTACCTAATCCGGCAGATACGCCAGCCCCTAAACGGCGCTGGAAAGAGTTTCCTAAACCTTCTCCGCGAAGAATTAGAGGCCATCACCAAACGTTGGCGTATACTTTCGAGAACACCATAAGATAAAATAATTTATAGTATTTTCAATAATTTACAGGAACGTTCTAATGTCTGATACTATAATTCAGCAACGGGTGATAGTTACAGCCGGCGGATCCGGTATCGGCCGGGCCATTGTGGACCAGTTTGTAGCTTCCGGCGCACGGGTTCACATCTGCGATGTGCGGCCCGATTTCATTTCAGACTTGACCGCAAGTAACACGAACGTCACCGGCACCCTCGCAGATGTAAGTAAACCAGCAGACGTCGAAAACCTGGTGGCCGAAGCCGTCGCACAAATGGGTGGGCTAGATGTGCTTGTGAACAATGCCGGGATCGGAGGCCCCCGTGGTGCCATTGAAGATATCTCTTACGAAGACTGGGATCGAACTATCAGCGTCAATCTCAACGGCATGTTCTATTGTATCAAGAATGTGGCACCGCACATGAAAGCTCAGAAATCGGGCAGTATCGTTAATATCTCGACTGCTTCAGCAAAGGTCGCCTTGCCGATGCGTTCCCCCTATGTGGCGTCGAAGGTCGGTGTTCTGGGCTTAACCCACACTGTTGCCCGCGAATACGGACCTTTCGGTATCCGCTGCAACAGCATCCTGCCCGGATTGATTGACAATGAACGCGGGCGTGGAATTATCGCCAACCAGGCCAGCGAGCGCGGCATCACGCCCGAAGAACGCGAGGCCGAGTTCCTTGAGTTCATCTCCCTAAAATGCTGGATTGACCCCAGCGAAGTCGGAGATCTGGCCGTTTTTCTCGCATCCCATGCCGGTCGACACATCACCGGCCAGGACATCGGCATGGACGGCAATGTTGAGTGGGAAATCTAATGGCTTGAGACCTAATCATGCCTCTCGTTGATCTGACAGCATTCCAATACGGCTTTGCGTTCTTCGCGTTCTTCCTTGGGGGTCTCGTAAAAGGGACCGTGGGGATCGGGATGAAGGCTATTATCCTTGGCCTGATGGCGACGGTGGTTGACCTGCCGGTAGCGATCGCCCTGCTAATCGTACCCGGAATTGCTGCCAACGGCTGGCAGGTGTTTGGGGAACCCGGTCTCTTGCATACGATCAGCCGTATCTGGACGCTACTAATCGCCTGCTGCTTGGGCGTCTGGGTCGGCGCAGAGATTTTGGTGGTATCCGATACCCGCCTGCTCACCATCGGTCTTGGCGTTCTTCTGGCGCTGTTCGCCAGTTACTCTTTAATTGCACCACAGATTCCGTCCCCAGGCCGGCATGAAAGCTGGATGTCGCCGGTCTTTGGAGTAATCAATGGTGTGGCCGCTGGGATGACAGGCTCGGATGTGATCCCCGGCGTGCCGTACCTGCAGTCCCTTGGTCTTAAGCGGGACATGCTGGTTCAGGCCATGGGGTTGCTGTTCCTCACAGCCACATTCGCGATCACGCTCGCTTTTCAACAGAAAGGCCTGCTCAACGTGGAACTCGCGGTCTCGTCAGTGCTGTTCACCGTCCCAGCTTTGGTTGGCTACTACATCGGCGTAAAGGTACGCCAGCGCATCTCGGAAGCGCGGTTTCGCCTGATGTTACTTCTTTGCCTGTTGCTGCTCGGCCTCTACATCGTGATCCGTAATACGATTTAGCGAGGCGGAACATTCCGGCCAAGCCCCGCGACTGCGCATCAAACTAACTAGCTATAAACAGACCAGCCGCAAAACCCTCATCAATAACGAAATTTGCGCCATAAACTGCTTTCCCCGTGATCGGAGAAGCCAGAAAAAACGCCGCATTCGCAATGTCTTCGGGCTTCGAATAGGTCCGTCCGGACGGGGTTAGCATATCCATGAACTCGAGCACCGGCTTGAGCTCGGGATCGGTGCGGATGTCCGCATTCATCGGGCTTTCTGTGTTGCCCGGTGAGATCGAATTCACATGGATGCCCGAGCGGGACAGCTCAACTGCCATCGCCTTGGTCATCATCACGATACCGGCCTTGGTTGCGCAGTACATAGCGTAAGACGGCAATGCGATCACTCCAGCCACGGAGGCCATATTAATGATGTTGCCACGCTTGCGGCCAACCATATGAGGCACCACGGCATTCGCCATGTTCCAAGTGCCCTTCAGATTGATATCGACCATCCGGTTCATATCCGCAGGTTTCGTATCCCCGGTTACGGTCGGATAGAAAACACCGGCTGCATTAACGAGAATGTCGATCTTGCCGTGGTTCTTGAGAACCTTATCGACCGTGGCCTGCACTTCGTTCGGTTTAGTGACGTTGCACACATAGCCCTTCGACTTGCGCTTGATCGCTTTGGCAACCTTGTTAGCCTTGCGGATGTTCGAGCTGGCGATGATCGCACAGGTCGCGCCTTCAGCCGCAAATTTGTAGGCAATGGCTTCGCCAATACCCGAAGATCCGCCGCTGATCAGTGCCACTTTGTTTCGCAGTTCCATCGTTTCTCTCCCTTAATTAATCAATTTGAAGATTGATCGTGATTTAGTAACCGGCCGACACGCCCTCATCCATAAGCAGCAAGGCACCATGGGCAGCGCTGGCGTCGTCCGAACTCAGAAACAAAATCGCGCCTGCCATTTCCCGTGGGTCGGCAAACGGTCGGTTGCTGAGGGTCTTGTCCTTAATAGTCTGGTAGATCTCCGCATATTCCGGCTCGGTCCGCACATTCTCATTCATCTCTGTTGCCGTGTTTCCCGGCGCCAGACAATTGACGTTGATGTCGTGGGGCGCAAGCGCTGCAGCCAGCGAACGGGTCATATTGATGACGCCGGCTTTCACTGCTGAATAGACAATGTAGTTACTGCGGCCAGCTGTGCCCGCGGCCGAGCCCAGGTTGACGATCTTGCCGCCACCGCCTGCAATCATGTGCGGCGCCACCGCATTGCAGACGAAGAAACACCCTTTAAGATTGGTATCACTCATGGCATCGAACATCTCTTCATCGGTCCCGCCGATACGGGTCGGGTAGAACACCCCTGCCGCATTCACAAGAATGTCGATACGCCCGAACTCGGCGATCACATCGGCCACCAGCGTTTCGACCTGCGCAACGTCGCTGACATCGCAGGCAAAGGCCTTGGCATTGCCACCACAGCGATCCGCAGTCACCTGTGCCTTCTCTACTAAAGAACTAGCGACCACCGCGATTTTGGCGCCTTCTTCGGCAAATCGAACGCAAACCTCTGCGCCGATGCCTGACGAACCACCCGTGATCAGTGCGACCTTGTTTTCAAAGCGCATCAACAACTCTCCCTAAACTGCAGCATATAAAGCTTCGATGAGTGGACCCGCAAAGGGTCCGGTATCGGCAATCGGCGCCATCCGATTGCCACAATAGCTAAACCCAATCTTGCGTTGCGGATCGCCAAACCCGATCGCGCCGCCAATCCCCGTATGCCCAAAATTAGCGCGATGCCCACCAAACGGAAACGGCGGACAAGACAGCATAAAACCGCAACTGAAACGGAACGGCCGGTTGGTCATACGGTCCAGATCGTCCCAATGCTCGCACGTGGCGTCCGCAATCAGCTCTTCGGACAAAAGACGCTTGCCGTCGATCACACCACCATTGGACAGCCCACCAAAGAGCCGAGCAATCGCACGGGCATTGCCATGCCCATTGGCCGATGCAAACTGGTTGTGTACCCAGTCGTCAGAGTTGAAATCCTCGGTCTTGGGCATTGGGTTCCAGCCGCGCAAAAGCGGTGATTCCGCATCACCCTTGATGCCGTCGCGCGATGGTGTACCCGGTGTTTCAACGAACTCGGCCCGTCGCGCAGCTTCGGATGCATTCAATCCAATCCCAAAATCAATTCCAAAGGGTTCCGCTACATTCTCCCGCCACAGGGTGCCCACGTCGCGGCCATCCGCATGCCGGATCAGACCATCGAGCAAAGGACCATAGGTGAAAGAGTGATACGCCCCACCAGTACCCGGCTCCCATTCCGGAGTTGCTGCTTCCAGCGCAGCCTCCACGGAGTGACCGTCCCACAGAGAACCGGCCGGCGCCGCATCGGCATAGATCACCCCGGACTGATGCGAAACCAGGGTCCGGACCGTTATGTCTTCCTTTCCGTCACCCGAAAATTCCGGCCAATAGGTCGATACCTTTTCCGTCATATCGACGGCGCCCTGATCCACCAGCGTCAGCAGCGCAACAGCAGAACAAGCTTTTGTCACTGACATCATGCAGGTCGTGGTGTCCCGTTCCCAGATTTGAGTGCGTGCCCCATCCCGATATCCACCCCAGAGATCAACAACAATCTCTCCGTCAATCACGACGGAAACACACGCACCGAGCTCATCACCGCAGTCTTCATCACCATGCTCCATATTATGCTGGAAGGCATCCTCAAGAGCAGAAAACTTCGGATCGCAATGTCCGGAGAGGGGTGAGTCAGTCATGGGTTACTCCGAAGCCGCGCGCAACCGCGAGGTTTCATCGGTTTCGAGCGAGCCATCGTCAAGAATAACGACGCCATAAACGTCCCGTGCGCGTTTGCGGGACAGGAATCCCTCGGACACCTGCAGCTGCACACGCTCGGGGTCCCGCTCGGCAGGTGGTCCAAAACCACCGCCGCCACAGGACCGGGATTCAATCAGTTCACCAGCATCAAGGAAGACCTGTCCAACACGAGGGACATCTTCCTGCCCACCGCTCGTCGTGATCTTATGTTGACCGGCATTTGCCGCACCAAGGCCGCCACGCACACCTTTGGGTCCATTGATCGAACCGTCCGAATTGTAAATCAGCGACATAGACCCGACCCGTGGACCGTAGCGGGCGAAGGCCTGTGGTGCCCCGCAGGTACGCCCGGCTCCTTCGGTATCAGGGAAAAATCCACGCGCATGCACATAGATAGGCATACGCAGTTCGTCCAACTCAACCGAATCCAGAAAACACATTCCCGCATTACCCACATGACCGACCGTCCACCAGGCATCTGTGTGGGCGCTGGCCGCTCCACATGTTCGGCCTAGGAAGACCTGATTAATATAGGGCTTGCCGGTTTCCGGATTAACGCCGGAGACCACTGCAGCTGCTGGCGGACTGGACGCACCGCATTCCGCAAGACCAATCTCTTCAGAAATCTTCGCCATGGACGCCTGAACCGAGTTTGAAACCCGGTCGGCCACATTGGTTGTTGCCGCCGAACAACTGGTCGGATGGCTCGGAATTCCAACCACACAGTTTTCACGTAGCTGTACGGAAATTCGTCGAAACGAACCGGCATTTTTGGGCACAGTGTGCTCGATGGAATTGAACACGCCAACCATCGCAGCCGTGCGCGAACAGGCTTCCGACAAATTCAAGCCACAGGGCATGGTGTCAGGATTGTCCCGCAAATCCACATTCACCATCGCGGCTTCAGGGTCGACGGTGACAGACACATTGATCTTCACCCCCTCTTTCGGCGTGCCCGGGATCGGATCGTGGGTGCTTGAGTGGCTTGCCTCACCCGCAGGAAGCGTCCGCAGGGCTGCTTCCATACGGGATTCAGAGTAATCAAAAAACTTGGTCGCAAAGGATTCAAGCATATCCCAGCCGACATCCTCACCCAGCGCGATCAGTTCCCGTTCGCCAATGCGGGCCGAACCGACCATCGCCAGATAGTCACCCCACCACTGATCGGGAACCCGAATCCGCAGCTTACACATGCGCACGATGTCCTCGATGTTCTCAAAGTCTGTCTGAACCTTCACAGCGGGAAAGATCAGCGCGCCTTCTTCGTACACATCGCGTGCACGTGCGTGATAGGTCGTCGGGATCGAATTACCGATGTCAGCCTGATGGGCTTTCGCTTCGACGGTGAACCGATGCCGTCCATCGCCGTCCATCACCGGCACCAGAATGGTGTGGTCGGCCGGATGAGAACATCCGTGATAGGGCGAGTTGTGAAGATAGGCATCCCCGGCACGAAAATCGGGATGAAACTCCACCATAGAACACGCCATTATGTCCGGGCCGGACAGAACATGAATGGGCAGGCTCTCAGTCGCGGTCAGAAGCTGATGGTCCGCTGTCACAATACAGCAGGAGAAGTCACGTGCAGTGTTGAGCACACCCGAACGCCCGGTTCGAAGCAGTGTGTTGGCCATTTTGCGTACGATGCCGTCGAGACGGTTCGACAATATGGCCAACTGTACTCCGTCCAGTGCAACAGCGTCATTCTTGTCTGAGTGTTTTACCATCAAGCCGATACACCCACACGCTTCTGTTCGGTCGCAGCCATGTCCACATTGCCTGCCGCGTCGATCACGACGCCATAGACCGACGCTGCTCGTTCGACACTGACATATTCCTCCCGCACATCATGGGCGACCATTTCAGGATCGCGGTCTCTCGGGTCACCGTATCCGCCACCGCCGCAGGATTGTGAACCTATCAGCTCTCCGGCGACCAGATTGACAACATCACAATTGGGCAGGTCTTCGTGCTTACCGTTACGCGTGATCCGAAACTGGCTGGCATTCGAACCACCGAGCCCACCGCGCACGCCCTTGGGTCCATTTATGCCCCCGTCGCTGACATAGGCCACATCCATACTTCCCGTGCGAGGACCAAACTCCGTATAGGCCGAACGCGCACCACAAAAGCGACCTGCGCCCTCCGTATTTGGCGCCAAGGCCCGGGTCTTGACGAAAATCGGCTGACGCATCTCGTCGAGTTCGATCGAATCCTGGTAGCAGAGCCCGCCATTGCCGACATGACAGATCGACTGCCAGCAATCTGCATCAGGTGCACCAGCACCGCCAGTTAGCCCGAGAAACACCTGGTTCACAAAGGGCCGTCCGCGGGCTTCATCCATCCCTGATACAACGCCCGTGGATGGCGGAATGATAGCGCCACATTCAGCGAGACCGAACCCGTCAGCTATTTCCGCAATGGCCGACTGGGTCGAATTGGAGACCCGATCGGCGATGTTCGTGGTCGCCACCGAGCAACTCGTCGGATGTATGGGAATACCGCAGACAGAATTCTCGCGCAGCAAGACTTCAATGCGTCCAAATGAACCAGCGTTTTTCGGCACCGAGTGGTCAATGGAATTGAACACACCCACCATGGCTGATGTCCTGGCGCAGGCTTCCGACAGGTTCAGCCCACATGGCTGGGCGTCCGGGTTGTTCTGCAGATCAACTGTGACCTTTCCGACGTCAGGATCAATGGTGACGATACTCTTGATCGTAATGCCGTCCGGTGGTGTTCCCGGGATAGCATCATGGGTCGAGGTGCGCGTGGCCGTCCCTTCCGGAAGCTGCCGGATGGCGGTGATCATGCGGTCCTCGGAATAGGCAAACCACTGCTCGTTGAAATTCTCCAGCGTGTCCCAGCCGACCTCACGACCCAAGGCCAGAATTTCTCGCTCACCAATTCGGGCAGCACCCGTCATGGCCAGGAAGTCACCCCACCATTGATCGGGCACCCGGATACGCAGTTGGCACATCCGAACGATGTCCATATTGTATTCATAGTTTTCCTGAACCTTCACGGCCGGGAAGATCAATGCGCCTTCCTCGTAAACATCACGCGCCGTGCCGTGATACGTGGTTGGGATCGAGTTCCCGATGTCCGCCTGATGAGCCTTGGCAGCAACGGTGTAACGATGAATGCCATCATCATCGATCACAGGAATCAGGATCGTATGGTCCGCGGCGTGGGAACAGCCGTGATAAGGCGAGTTGTGAAGGAAGGCATCACCCCGCTTCAGATCCGGGTGATACTCTTTCATGGTCTGTGCCATGATGTCGGGACCGGAAAGCACGTGTATAGGCAAAGCCTCGGCAACAGCCACAAGCTTATCGTCGCCGGTCAGGATGCAGCAGGAAAAGTCGCGCGCAATATTCAAAACACCCGAACGCCCTGTTCGCATCAGGGTATTTCCCATCTTGCTGGAAATACCTTCCAGACGGTTCGAAAGCAACGCGAGTTGCACCCCATCAATCTTCTTCTTGTCCGACATCAAACTCTCCCCTCATTTTCCATCTGCACGGTGCTCATATCGCGGCCTGCCCGGGGACAATAGAGACACTGCCAGAAGCACGACGTTCCGCCGTCGCACCTGGATCAACAACAACCGTCGTGAAGGGTGATTCGATAATTGCGGGTCCCGTAAGGACTTCACCTTCCTTCATCACTTCGAAGCGTCGCACGGTCGCATCCACGTAGCCGTGACCCGAGAAATAGACTTTCCGGGTCCCATCTTTCGAGGCCTTCATGTCGCGCTTGGCCAACGAACCACTTTCACCCTTGCGCAGGCGGCATTTTACGGATGCCGTCCATCCAACAACTTCAACGCCGGAGTCCGGGTCGTTGATCGCGAAGATGTCCTCGTGAACTTTATGAAATTCACTGACCAGAGCGTCCACATCGGCATCGCTTTCGAAACGACGTGAGGCAAGCGGAACCTCGATCTCCCAAACCTGTTCGGGATAACGCGCTTCGGCAAAGAATTCGATCGTCTGTTCGAGCGAGCCCTCTCCCGGTCCATTGATGAACTGATTGCAGCTTGCCTCGAGGACATCGAGAATTGCGTTTACGCCCGCAGTATCAAAGTCGTTTGATGTTGCAAAGAAGGTCCGGGTATATTGGGCGTGCAGGTCCGACATCATGGCACCTGCCGCACTCAGGGCAGCGCCAACCTCAGGGATGATAACCCGTTCACTGCCAAGGCGACGTCCGATTGCCGTTGAATTGATCCCGGCCGCACCGCCGCCACCGATGAGGATCGCATCACGCGGATCAATCCCCTGATTGACGGTGATATCAACGATGGCCTGGACCATGTTCTCCGTCGCAATGGAAATAACTGCCGCCGCCGCATCTTCAAGACTGAGGTTCATCGGCTTGGCGACTTCGCGTTCGATCGCAGATCGCGCCCCATCCATATCGAGAGACATAGTGCCGCCGAGAAAAAACTCGGGATCGAGATATCCAAGCACCAGTGACGCATCAGTCAAGGTCGGCTTTTGTCCCCCTTGTCCGTAACAGGCTGGTCCGGGCACCGCGCCGGCGCTTTGCGGACCAACATGAAGCATGCCTCCATCATCGACCCAGGCGATGGAGCCTCCACCGGCGCCGATGGATTTCACATCAACCGACGGAAACCCGGTCATGTGCCCGCGATAGGGCTGACCAATCCAGGTTTCGCGGGACCACGGTATGCGCCCTTTCCGTACCAGGCTGACGTCATAGGTCGTGCCGCCCGTATCGGCGATCACGGCCGTGTCCGACCCTTCGTCTTCACGTGCAAAGTAACGACCGGAAACCGGCGCCATGGATGGACCCGAGTTAATAAGATGGATGGGCTGCTCCGCGATATCGCTCGCATCCATCATGCCACCCTGTGAGGTGACAATCAGGACGCGCCCGCCGAACCCGGCTTCGCTCAGCCGCCCAGTTAGGTTGCGCATATAAGCGCTCATCTGTGGCTTGAGAGAGGCATCAATCGCAGCCGAAGAGGCACGACGATATTCGCGCAGAGACGGGTTAAGAACATGAGACAGCGTGTAAGGCACACCAGGCAAGTGCTCTACGATCAGTTCGCCCACACGGTCTTCATGGGCTGAATTGATAATCGACCAGAGCAAGCATACGGCAACAGCTTCCACGTCCTTGCTCTTCAGGTCTTTGAGTATTTCGACGACGCGCCCTTCGTCGAGAGGGCTCATCTCACTGGCGTCGGAGAGAATACGACCAGGTATCTCATAGGACAGCGAGCGCGGGATATAAGGCTGCGGATAAGGAACCGTGAAATTGAACGGCTCCATCCGTCCGCCTTCTCGAAACACCAGAATGTCTCGATGGCCTTCGGTGGTCAGGAATGCGGTCTTAGCCGTATTGCCCGTAACGATCGCATTGATTGCGTGGGTCGTGCCGTGAATAAAGAGATCAGCCTTACCCAGCAGGGCATCAAGGCTTATGTCAAAGTCATCGGCTGCAACCTGCAGACTGTCGATAACACCACGGATCGGATCGTCCGGCGTCGTAGAGGCCTTGAACATGTGGAGGGCGTGATCATCGTCCTCTACAATTAGGTCCGTAAAAGTCCCACCAGTATCAACAGCAAATCGCATGGTTTCCCCTCCCTAAGCAATCAGACAACGCTGCCAGATAAGCGCCACCGATGAAACCCGTGGGAGCCCTCTACGAAAAACAAAATCGCTGGAGAGGTGAAATTGCGGACGCGGCAACCTTAATTTGTTGGAATTTTTTTAGGCGGTTTGCCTATCAGGCGAAAAACCCAATAACCGTATCAACGAAGGTCTCACGCGCCTGAATCTGTGGGCAATGGCCGCAGTCAGGGATTTCAACCAACTGGGCACCGGGAATGCCTTCGTGCAAGGCATAGGACAATGCCGGAGGTGTCGTCTGGTCATCCAAACCTATCATAACCAGCGTCTCGTTCTTGATCTCGCCAATTTCGTTGCCCATCTCTACATTTGCCAATGCTCGCGCAGTCGCGGCGAAGGCTTTGGGATTGCAAGTCGCCAGCGCAGCCTTTCGTTCGGCAATAATTCCCGGGTTTTCGGCGATATAGCCTTCAGGGAACATTCGCAGCATGGCAGCATCAAGAACGGACTCCATACCGTCTGTTTCCACCTTGTTGGCGAGGAATCGCAACGGCGCCTTCGCAGCTTCCGGAAAAGCCGGACCTGTATCAGCCAAAATCAGCTTGCCGAACCGGTCGCCATGATTGATCGCTAGGGACACACACATAAACCCGCCAGCACCGTTGCCAAGAACTGACGCGTCATCGGACAGACCAGCTGCATCCATAATTCCAGCAATACGGTCGGCGTAGTCGCGGACAGTGGGCTCGGGGTTAGCGAGCGGCGGCGTCGTGCCATAGCCGGGTAGATTCGGCACGGTTACGCGAAAACGGGTGGCGAGATCCGGCAAAGCCTGATCAAAGACGCTGCGCTCAGCCAGAAGTGTGTGCATTAATAAAAGGTCTGGACCTTCTCCGACCTGAATAACGTCCGTATCCGGCATATCGAGTTGACGTACTTTCATCACCATTCCTTTGTTATTTTATTGTTATATCTCTTGCTCTAAACTAGATAAGTTACGACTTAAGATTTCCTCCGCAAGGCTCGCCCCATCTTCCTTACCGGATGTGTTCGGCCCTAGCCAGACCATCAAAATATCGGCATCCTTACCGTCGACAGCGACAAGCGTGTGCGCCATGGAACTGTCCAGGTATGAGCTATCGCCTTCATTGAGACGTACCGCACTGTAGTGCTCAGTGTGGACTTCAATGGAGCCTTGAAGAACGTAAAAGAACTCTTCGCCGGTATGAGCCAGCAAACCATCAATCTTGCTAGGGTCGTCCGCTTTCACGCGCTCAATCAACGGGGTCATGCGTTTGTGCCGGAGGTCAGCACAAAGAGCGTATATGTCGTATTTTGGTGTCGAGTGAAACGTCGTGTCAGATTTTCGGCTGACCGCCATACGGGCCGAGACGCTGTCATCCTGATCATCAAGCATCACTAGATCACTCAGGGAAATACCTAGGCCTTCTGCCAAACGCATGAGATTGGCAAAAGTCGGGGAGACTTGATCATTTTCAATTTTTGACAGGGCAGAAATGGAAAGCCCGGTCACCTGCGAAACTTCCGAGAGCGTCTTCCCTTGCGCTTTGCGAAGTCCACGCACCTTTGGACCTAGGGTCGCGGCACTGTGTGCAGGATCGGCAGGAAGGTTATTCATCTAGATACTCCTACTAATGCAAGCCCTCTATCCGTTCGACTCGCGCAAAGATAGGCTTATCTGGCAGCTGTTAGCGAGGATCCGTATCCTTGATGCCAAGAGTTCCAGCGAATCCTTGATGCCAAGAGTTCCAGCGAATCCTTGATGCCAAGCATTCTAGCAAAAATTTTAAAGTGCAAATTAAAAAACTACTTTGATTTTTTAAGAAAAATTTTCCTATACGGCAAAAGTGTTGTAACGTTTTCTCCGGACACTCGTTGTCCGATGGTTTTTTAAACCTTGCCGGGGTATCCCAATCGACTGGGCGACCTGATCAATAAGGCAGGAACTGGGAGGAGCTAAAGTATGACGAAGAACACATTTCCTAAAGTTACACGGCGTCAAGCCCTGAAAACTGGCGCAACCGCAGCTGCCGTTGGTGCGGCAGGTCCTGCGTTAACGGGTACTGCATTCGCGGGATCCGTAGAGGACCGTATTATTGCTGCAGCTAAAGCCGCAGCGCCGGGTGGAGTAGACGTCTCGGGCATGATGTGGTCCAACTACCAGGTCGCAACGTCCGGCGCTATCAAGGATTTTGGTGACGCCACCAACATCAGACTTCCAAAAATTATGGACATAAGCACGTTCGAAATTCCGCAGCGTGCTATGGCCGAAGCGCTTTCGAAGTCTCCGGAATTTGACTTTTTCCATGTTGATTCGAACATGATCCCGTCGCTGGCTTCCGCCGGTCTTCTAGAGCCGCTCGATGAATACATGAAGAAGGCCGATTTCAAGATCAACGCAGTTGGTAACTTCGGTAAGTTCATGACCTATAAGGGCAAGACCTATGGCATCCCGACGGATGGCAACGTGATGGTCCAGTTCATTCGTAAGGATCTCTTCGAGAACCCCGATGAGCGTAAAGCCTTTGCAGACAAGTATGGCCGCGAGATGACTTGGCCCGAGACGTGGGAAGAAGAGCTGGAGCTCATGAACTTCTTCACCCGCCCGGACGACAATCTCTGGGGTTCAGCCAACCTTCGTGACCGTGGGTCATCCCTAGTGTGGTGGTACATGTACCTCTACAGCGCCGGCGGTTTTCCGTTCACGGATGACATGGAGCCAAACATCAACACTGATGAGGGTATCTATGCCACGCAGACGTTCCTTAACGTCAAGTCAGCCTCGCACCCAGAAGCTGCTGGTTGGGGCACCCCGCAGATGATCCCACGGATCATCAACGGTAACGCATTCTCCTGTCAGTACTGGGACGGCATCATTGCCCTCGCTGAAAACCCGGCCAAGTCGAAAACGACAGGAAAATGGACCTACGGTGAAGTGCCTGGCTCCAAGTTCAGCGGTAAACTAATCAAGCGCTCATGCTCGACCCCTGTTGTGTCGATGCTGGTTAACAAGCACAGCCCTGATAAAGAAGCCATGGCGTACATGGCTATGTATATGGGCACTTCAGGCGAAAGCGCGAAGATTGTTGGTGATAGGGTCAACACATTCCACGATCCGTGGCATGTAGATCACTTCAAGCCAGGGTCGCTTCCGGAGAAGACCTACACACCGGGGGGGATGGAAGCGATCAAAAAGAACCTGCAGGTCACGACCCCGCCGATCTATCTGACTGGTATGCTGGAGTTCGAAACCGAACTCAAGCGGAATATCTCAGAGGCCTATGCTGGCGACAAGACAGCCAAACAGGTTAATGCCGATACAACCGATGCATGGGCCCGTTCGATCCGCCGCATTGGTAAGCGTCGTCTGAAAGAAGAGCTAGAGACTTACAAGTCACTGATGCCGACTATCGACGTCCCGGCCTAGCCTGATCGAACGCAGGCATAACTGCCTGTATTCCTCGTAATGATAACCCGGAGCGACTGTTGCGCTCCGGGTCAATCGAGGTTTTCTAAATATGACTGCTCAAACGACAATGAGTGCGGCGCCAATAAATCAGCGCGCAGCTACTCGCGCACAGGGTATCCGACGGTTCAAATGGACCGTTCTGACACCCTTTTTAGCGCTGATGATTTTCATTCTAGGTCCAGCGCTTTTGCTGCAGGGCTACTTTTCATTTTTCTCGTTCTCTATTTTTGATGCGGGTGACGACACATCTTTCCTTTCCTATTTCCGCGCTTCGCAATGGGTGGGCCTGGACCTTTGGGCGGATGCGTTAACTGATAGCAAGTTCGGCTTTGCAATTGTTCGCTCGCTAATGTTCGCGGTGGGCGTTACGGTCGGGTGCTTCATAATAGGTTTTGCCCTAGCACTACTGATGTATCGCCCGTTCCGCGGTCAGGGCTTCTACTACATCTTCTTCATTCTGCCGATGCTTACAGTTCCGATTGTTATTGCCTACACAGGCGAAATGATCCTGTATCAGAACGGTCCCCTAAACGACATTCTTAGCCGTATTACTGGGCTCCGGATCGAAGCGCAGTTCTTGTATAAGCAGGAAATCGCACTTACGACGATTGGTTTTATGGAAATATGGAACTGGACCCCGTTCAGCTTCATTATCATGATGGCGGGCCTCGCCTCACTCCCTAAAGAACCTCAAGAAGCGGCCCAAATCCTTGGCGCCAACAGATTTCAGATTTTCTTTGAAGTCCAACTTCCACTGTTGCGTCCAGTGATCCTTCTGGCTTTGATTTTGAGGTTCCTCGAGTCCATGGCGGAGTTCCCCAAGACTTGGGGCTTGCTTCAAGGTGGGCCAGGTTCAGCAACCGAGACCATCCCGGTCTATATCTTTATCAACGCTTGGCAATACTTCGACATCTCGTATGCAGCTGTCCTGTCCTACGTCGTCTTGATCTTGATGGTCGCCATCGTCATGTCCGCAATCTGGCTGTTGCGCCGTGAAAAGAAGAACCTCGACGCGATGTACGATGCGAAGCCGGAGGAGGGCTAGAACAATGGCAATGACCAAATCTCAACGACGGATGTCGTTTTCGGCATTCCGTTATCTGGTCCTAACCTTCTGGTTGTGTATCGTTGCCTTCCCGATCTTCTGGATGGTTTCAACTTCATTCAAACCAGACAAAGAATGGTTTGCGTGGCCACCAGTTTATATTTCTGAAAACGCAACAATGATGAACTATCTGGTTGTGTGGGCGGATGTAAGCGAATACGCAACCAACGAAGACGGGGACTTGGAAACCTATACCCAGTCTCTACAACGCCCATGGGAGGCGCTAGGCAACAGTGCCCTAATTTCAGTTATCGCAACAACGCTCTCGGTCTTGTTCGGAGCGGTCCTCGCATACGGCGTATCGCGATACCAGATACTGTCCGAAGGACGAATGTTCCAGTTGTTGATGTTACGAATGGTGCCACCAATCGTTTTGGTGGCGCCCATATCGATCTGGTACAGCGCCTTAGGACTGCTCGATTCAATCACGGGTCTAGTTATGCTCTACTTCCTAACCACTCTGCCCTACGCGGTGTGGATGTCGAAGAGCTTCATCGACGAAGTCCCACGTGAAATGGAGCAGGCCGCAGAAATTCTTGGGGCGAGCCGTGCCCGCACGATCTGGGAAGTTGTCCTTCCTCTCGTACGATCCGGGTTGGTGGCCACTTTCTTGTTCATTTTGATACTAACCTGGAGCGAGTATCTACTTGCCTTGCTGCTGTCGAAAACAGCAGTGGTGACCCTCCCGGTTGAATTATCAAAATATCAAGGGTCGACCGAAGGCCGCGTCTACGGACGCCAAGCCGCACTATCGGTTGGTATTACTCTCCCTCTCATCGTGGTGGGAATGATTATCCGCAAGCATCTTGCTCGTGGATTTAGCTTTGGAATGGTAAGGAGGTAGCGAGCCATGTCGCGTATAGAACTCGTAAACCTGCGCAAGGAATACGGCAACGTTGTTGCAGTGAAGGAAATGGACCTGACAATTGAGGACGGCGAATTTATCGTCTTCGTCGGACCCTCGGGTTGTGGAAAAACCACGACACTTCGGATGATCGCCGGGTTTGAAGACCCTACAAACGGAGAAATCCTGATCGATGGGGAAGTGGTCAACGAAAAGGAACCGGGTGACCGAGACTTAGGCATGGTGTTCCAGAGCCACGCCCTCTTTCCGCACAAGAACGTCGCCGACAACATCGCTTTTGGCCTACGTATGCAGAAAGTGCCGCAAGACGAACAGGCCAGGCGGGTCAAGGAAATAGCCGAATTGGTGCGTATCACGCATCTTCTCGGAAAAATGCCAGGTCAGTGCTCGGGCGGTGAATCACAGCGTATCGCGCTTGCACGTACCCTTGTGACCGAACCATCAAACTTCCTGCTCGACGAACCACTGTCTAGCTTGGATGCTAAACTACGTCGCGAACTTCGTGCCGAATGTGATCGGCTTCACGACGAATTGCAGAAGACTTTCATCTACGTCACTCATGATCAGGAAGAAGCCATGACACTGGCTGACCGGATTATAGTTATGAACCAAGGAAAAATCGTACAGCAGGGAACACCACTAGAAATCTACGGGGATCCGGTCTCATATTTTGTTGCTGACTTCTTCGGCAATCCAGCGATGAACTTGATCGAAGGTGAATTCGTAAAAAGTGGTGACGGATTAGAGTTTAAGAGTGGCCATTTCGATGTTCCACTGCCAGCTAAATTCAACGCTGTTGCACCAGGAAAAGGCACGTTTGGAATTCGTCCCGAAAATGTCGTGATTGGCGCCAGTGGCCAAGGTGCAACCCTTGAACGAGAAGTTGAATTGGTTGAACCTCTCGGCAAGGACACATTGCTCTACTTCGAAACAGAGCAATCTCGCCCTTTTGTTTCCGTTGTTGAGGGAACCGAGGATGTAAAGCGTCATGCAAACGTGACACTCTCCTTTCCCGACGACGCGATCTTCCTGTTCGCTGCGGACGGCGACCGTATCCGATAATCCACATAACAGACGTTTCAAACAGGCGCCGCGTCCCGATATTCTCGGTTCGCGGCGTTTGTCTGCGTAGGGAGTTATACCAATGCCCATCCTGAACACCGGTCGTTTCGACATTAACTACGTTGATGAAGGAGAAGGATTTCCCCTAATCCTGATCCATGGACTTGCCGGAGACCATACGGCCTGGCTACCGCAAATTGCAGCATGGAAAGAAAAATATCGTGTTATCGCCTTCGACAACCCGGGCTCAGGTGACAGTTCTTTAGTGGGTGAACCGGTCAGTACTACCGACTTGGCTGACGCAACACTCGGATTGATGGAAAAACTTGGCATTGAGAAGGCACATGTCGTGGGGCGCTCTATGGGTGGGGCTATAGCGCAGCATATGGCTCTCAAGGCTCCCGAACGCTTACAGTCCATGGCACTCGCTGCCTCGTTCGCCCGCCTCGATCCGGTTGGCGCACAGGTTATCAAGAACCTGCAGCAATTGCTCAAATGGCGCAAAAGCTGGGCGGAATGGGCACCGCATGCGGTGTATCTGTTCGTTGCTCCCAAATTCTTCAACGAGAACGAAGAGCTAATGACAAAAATCACCGCCCTTGTCAGCGGTGAAGACCGAGACATGGTCTCTTACGACCACCTCGCCACGGCATGTATCGAACATGAAGCGCTCGATCAGTTGTCTAACATTAAGACCCCGACGTTGGTTATGGGCGGACAATACGACCCGATCTGCTCGATGACTGCCCAGAACTGGATGATGGACAAGCTTCCCAATGCCACACTCGAAATATTTAAGGATTCGAGCCACTTCTTCCTAATAGAAGAACCTGCCAAAGCCATGGCCACCATGGAAGCCTGGTTCGATAAAAACGCAGCCTGAAGACTGAAAAAGAGGACTTAGACAATGCCCAAAGTGAATTGTGGCCGATTTGATGTGAACTATGTTGAAGAGGGCGATGGGTTCCCTGTTGTTCTGATCCACGGCCTGGCTGGCGATCACACAGCGTGGCTGCCGCAACTTGATTTTTTCAAGGACCGCTACCGTGTGGTTGCCATGGATAATCCAGGTTCCGGAGATAGCACAGCAGTAGATGCCCCCTGCACCACTGAAGAACTCGCCGATACGATGCTGGCACTCTTGGACCATATGAGTATTGAGAAGGCCCATGTGGTAGGGCGCTCGCTCGGAGGCCTCATCGGCCAGCATATGGCCCTCAAGGCACCCGATCGGATGCAGTCACTAATTCTTGCTGCATCCACGCCACAGGTGGATCCTATCGGCAAGCGTATCCTGGAAAACATGCGCGAAGTACTTGAATGGCGCGAGAACTGGGCCGACTGGGCTCGACATTCTGCTCACATGTTCGTTGCACCCGGTTTCTACAACGACAATCCCGAGGCCATGGCGCGGATTGAAGCACTGGTGGGTAATGAGGCGCGCAGCAAGGTTTCCTACGTGAACCTAAACCAAACAGCCCTGACCCATGACACCTCTGATCGCTTGGGTGAAATCGCATGCCCGACCCTGATCATGGCTGGACGCGTGGATCCGATCTGCTCAATGCATGGCACAGACATTTTGTCCGCTGAGATCGCTAATTCCGAAACGGTTGTGTTTGAAAATTCGAGCCACTTTTTCCTGATGGAGGAATACGATAAATCGATGACGACACTCACCGACTGGTTCGTAAAGCACACGCCCTGAAGACTAGAGGCGTGTGGCTTCGACGATTGGATAACGCGTGTACTGACTAACCCAATCGAAGCCTACAAATTCCACATAGGCGTCCATTAGATGCTTGGTGATCGGCCCCGGAATTGCACCTTCCCCGAAGACACGACCGTTCACACTGCGACAGGGACAGATACAGAAACTGGTTGAGGTAATAAAAGCCTCATCCGCGTTGTAGGCGTCATACATATCGTAATCTTTTTCCGCACATGGCACGCCAATCTTCTCGGCCAGTTCCATCACAGTCTGGCGGCTAATGCCCGGTAACACGTAACGTTCATGAGGCGTGACCAGCTTACCTTCGGATATGAAGAAGACATTGCTACCCCGTCCCTCGGCAATATTGCCATTGTGGTCCAGCATAAGCGCATATGCTTCGGGATTCTGAGCCGAAACTTCCTCATCAGCCATAATAAGATTGAGATAATTGTGTGTTTTAGCGCGCGGGCTCAGCATATCAGGGGCCGTGCGACGCACGGAAGAGACAATCATGTCGATCCCGTCGCGATAAAGCTTCGCACGATTGGCCAGCGGTAGCGGTAGGCTTTCCACAATAACGGTCGGGCCCACATAATCGGGCCAAGCACTGCGTTCGTTAGGATCAACAATCCCCCGCGTAATCCGCTGGGAAACCCAGAGGTCTTCATCAGCACCAATCGTGGGAAGATTTCGCTCGACGATTTTCTCAGTAATTTTAGCCATCTCTTCAATCGAGAGCCCCGGGTCGATGCCCACATACCGCAAAGAGCGATAAAGCCGCTCCAGATGCTCACGCACCTTGAAAACTTTGTGCCTGAAGGTCCGGGTAGTATCAAACACAGCATCGCCATACTTCACGCCCCGGTCGCGAAAGGGCAGTTTAGCCTCGTTTTCGGGAATATATTCGCCGTTTAGGTAAACCGTGCGCTGATTGGGAATCGACATAGAAAATGTTCCTCCGGAAAACCCCCTTACGCGTTGCGTCGGGTGGTCTATTCGTTCCAAGATGCGCACCTTAACACACGGATTAATGAGGAAAATACCATGGCGAAATACGGTGTCGGCCAACCAGTGCGTCGCAACGAAGATCCACGTCTTCTGACCGGACGGGGCAAGTTCAACGATGATGTTGCCCGCGATGGCGATGCTGTAGGTTATGTCCTGCGCTCCCCGCACGCCCATGCCGATATTCTTTCGATCGATACCTCACGTGCGGCGACGATGGCAGGTGTTTTGTCTGTTTTGACCGGGCAAGACCTAGCGGATGATGGCATTGGCACCTTCCCCGGACCGCCGCCCTTCTTCGCCTCTCTTACTAAACCAGACGGCTCACCCCTGATTTACCCGCCGCAACATGCGCTGACATCCGATCGCGTGCGTTATGTCGGTGACCCTGTTGCCTTTATCATTGCAGAAACTCTCGATCAGGCCCGCGATGCATCCGAGGCGATTGAGGTCGATTATGGCCCGTTAGCTTCCGTCGTGGACACAGCAGCAGCTATGGATGATGGCGAGATTCAGCTTTGGGATGAAGTACCCAAGAATTTCCTATTCCAAGCACAGATTGGCGACAGCGATGCCACGACCGCTGCATTCGAGGCCGCCGCCCATATATCAACCGTGCGTCTGGTCAACCAGCGCATCGTGCAGAACTCCATGGAAGTGCGCGGTGCTATCGGTAGCTACGACGTCGATAGCGGGCGCTACACAGTTTACACCTCAAACCAGAACCGCCACATGCTGCGTGACTGGATCGCCAATTCATTTCTCAAATGCGACCCCTCGATGGTTCGCGTTCTCGTTGACGATGTCGGCGGCGGGTTTGGCATGAAGACCCATCCCTATCCCGAACAGGTTCTGGTTCTCGTCGCCGCAAAGCGGCTCGGGCGAACGGTTCGATGGATCAGTGAACGTACAGAAGCCTTTCTGAGCGATCTGCACGGACGTGACCACATTTCGGATGGCCAACTCGCTCTCGACAAGGATGGCAAGTTCCTTGCCGTACGCGTGAAAACCGTTGCTAATATAGGGGCTTATTCCTGTTCCGCAGGTGTCTCGGTTCCGACCCAGATTGGCCCGAAGATTTTAACCAGCGTCTACGATGTGCCTTCTGCGGATGTTGAGGTGAAATGTGTTGTCACCAATACCGCGCCTGTGGGTCCTTATCGTGGTGCCGGCCGCCCCGAAGCCGTCTATGTGATGGAACGTCTGGTGGACGTTGCGGCCTTTGATCTAGGAATCGACCCGGTTGAGATTCGTCGCCGCAACCTGATCGGCAAAGATCAGTTCCCCTACACCAATGCCGTGGGCACTACCTACGACAGCGGTGCCTTCGAAGACAATATGGATATGGTTGCGAAAATGGCGGACTGGGACGGTCACGAGAAGCGGCGCAAAAACGCCCGCAAGCGGGGACGCCTTAGCGGTATTGCTATCAGTCAATATCTTGAAACTACAGCTGGCAACCCGACCGAATCTGCCGAAGTCGAAGTGACTGAAGATACAGTTATTGTGAAAGTGGGAACCCAGCCGATGGGCCAGGGCCATGACACATCATTCATGCAGCTTATTTCTGAAAAACTCGGTGTGGAATTCGACCAGGTCCATGTCGACACCAGCGACAGTGACAATCTTCCCAGCGGTGGAGGCAGTCACGGCTCACGCACCAGCCATGTTGGCAGCGTCGCAGCTATCAACTCCTCGGACGATATGATCCGTAAAGGCACGCTGATCGCGTCCGAGATGCTGGAGACTGCATCGGTCGATGTGGAATACTCTGATGGAGAATTCCGGGTCGCAGGTACCGACCGTACAGTGACACTGTTCGACGTTGCTAAACATGCCCGCACATCCACCAACATCCCCGAGGAACTGCAAGGCCCCCTTGCTGGCACGGACACCCACACGATTGAAAACTGGAGCTATCCCAATGGCTGCCATGTTTGTGAACTGGAAATCGAGGAGGACACAGGCGTCATCCATATCATGCGTTATTGCGCAATGGACGATGTGGGCCGCGTAATAAATCCGATGTTGGTTGCCGGTCAGGTTCATGGCGGTGTTGCACAGGGGATCGGCCAGGCAATTATGGAGAACACGGTTTATGACACCGAGACAGGGCAGATGATCAGCAGCTCGTTCATGGACTACACCATGCCCCGCGCCGACGATATGCCGATGATCGAGCTCGACACCAACGAAGTGCCCTGCCTGACCAATGTCCTTGGTGTAAAGGGTGCGGGCGAAGCAGGAGCCCTCGTTGCGCCACCGGTGCTAATCTCGGCGATAGCTGATGCGCTTCGGGACTTTAATGTTGCCCATATCGATATGCCTGCAACCCCGGAATGCATCTGGCAGCTCATGCAAAACCGGAAAGCCGCATGACAACCTTAGAGAAGGCAACACAATTCACCGCGCTTCCGGACGGCGCCACCAGCGGCCTCCAGCTACTAAGTAGGATTTTCTCGCTACATAAATTTTGTAATGTGGATGAGGCTCAAAAATTAAAAAGTAAAATCTATCGGTAGGTCAATTAAATTAACCACCAAGATAGTAACTTTTAATCATCTCATTTTCACGAAGATCTACTGCATCCTTACTGGCAAAAGCTATTTCTCCATGGACAATTATGTAGCCTTTATCCGCAATTCGAATTGCCTGATTAAAGTTCTGCTCTGCCATCAAAACAGTTAGCCCTTTACTTGTACTCAGTTCACCTATTTTTTCAATCATCTGTTGAACCAGAATAGGCGCTAACCCCACAGAAGGCTCGTCAATCAGAAGTAGCTTCGGTACACCCATTAACGCGCGAGCTACAGAAAGCATTTGTTGTTCTCCGCCACTCATACTTCCTGCTTGCTGGCTTCGGCGCTCTGCTAACCTTGGAAATAACGTAAAACAGTAATCCATTGTTATGTTGCGAACTGCGCGAGCTTCTAGCCTATATGCTCCCAAAACGAGATTTTCTTCGACGGTCAAAAGCGGAAAGAGCCTTCTGCCCTCAGGAACCATAGAAACCCCCGCTTCGACTATTTCCTTCGGAGATAGTGATGTTAAATCTATTCTCTCTTCACCATCGACCAAAAAAATATGGCCCTCTGTGGGTTTAATAAGTCCAGCGATACACGATAAAAGGGTGCTTTTTCCGTTTCCATTTGTACCGAGAAGGGCAACAGTCTGTTTATCGGCTACGTCAATCGAGACGTCATGAAGAACACTGACGTTTCCGTATCCTGCGACCAAGTTTTCTACAACAATTCCTACCATGGTCAGACGCCCAAATACGCGCGTTCTACAGCTGGATCTTTAACAATGACCTCAGGTAGTCCGTCTGCGATTTTCTGACCTGCGTCTAAGCATATAATACGATGAGAAAACTGCATAACTGCCCTCATAATATGTTCAATCATAATTATGGTCATACCGTCCTCATTCAGTTTGACAAGTATTTCCAAAACTTCATCAACCTCATTACCAGTAAGACCCGCCATTGCTTCATCAGAAACAAGAAGCTTTGGCTTAACGGCTATAGCTCTAGCTAATTCAAGCTTACGAAGCTCTATCTGCGTTAATCCTGATGTCTCATGGTGAGCCTTATCTTCCATAGACATAACTTCGAGAATTGACATAGCCTCTTCAGATATATTTTTTTGTGAAGTGCCAGACGAACTAACAAATTCTAACGGTATTTGAAGGTTTTGAATTACAGTCATTGAATGGAAAGGGCGTGGTATTTGAAATGTACGAGCTATACCCCGCTTTGTTCTCTGATGCGGCTGTAGGCCTTTTAAATCTTTACCGTCAAAGATAATGGACCCACCATTATTCTGAAGCATACCAGAGATACAATTGATAAGAGTCGTCTTACCCGAACCATTTGGTCCTATTAGACCAAACCGCTCACCTTTTTTTACTGCAGCAGAAACCTTTGAAAGAGCAGTAAATCCACCAAATGTTTTTGTAACGTTTTCTATGTTTAATAGAACTTCAGACATTTCAAGCACCTTACCGCTTATTTTTTTTCATAAACCAGCCCAAAAATCCATGGGGAGCTGCTATCACAAAAATAACAAGTAACAACCCAAGAATTAGTAAGTTTAATTCTGAAGAAATTGTAACGATCGCGACTTGCTGAACTGTGCCAAGCAATACAGCACCTAGAATCGGCCCAAGCCAGGTAAAGGTACCCCCGATCATAGGCATGGCTAATGAATTCACAGCGAATTCCAAATTAAACGCTGTAGGTGGATCAACAAAAGTTAAATAACTAGGGAACACGGCACCTGCCATACCCATAAGTCCACCGCTTATAGTCGTTGTAATTAATTTTAACTTAAGTGTAGGAACACCCATGCATTCCGCGGCTTCTTCATTATCTTTAATTGCATTAAGGCCTCGACCAAGCTTACCTTTTTCTATTGTTCGCGCAATCCAAACGGACATAATAGTTAAAGCGGCCATCAAGAAAAACAAGAATTCCTTATAGTTACTAAACACACCAAGCTTTTTATGGACGACTAACACACCCAACAATTCCGGATTCCTTGCAGGGAGGATAGACACCCCTGCTGCTCCGCCGACAAAGTCCCAGTTATTAACTATAGTTTCAACAACAATGGCCAATGCCAATGTAGCAATAGCGAAGTAAACACCCTTTAATCTTAAGGTAAAATATCCGATACCCAAACCCAAGAGGCCAGCAACCACTCCCCCAGCAATTATTTGTTCTACAATTGAAGCATCACTGTAATTTATTAGAGCTATGGCTGTATAACTTCCAATACCAAGAAAACCGGCTGTACCAAAATTAATATAACCAGCGTAGCCCCCCAAGATATTCCAGGCAGTGGCAATCATCGCATATTGCAGAACAGCGAAACCTGCAAAAAAGACAAAGCGGTTAAGACCCATCTGCGTCATTGTGAAGGCTAGGACTAAGGCCACTAGACACCCAATTTCGAATTTATATTGCCTCATCAAGCTCATCGAGTATCTCCTACACCGAACATTCCCGAAGGCTTCAACGCCAATACCCCAAGCAATATTCCGAACGAAACAGCTGGAGACCATGATGGTCCGAGGAAAGTGGACACAACGCTTTCTGCTACACCAAGCAGAACCGCCGCAATCAGCGTACCGCTGATGGAACCAAGTCCTCCCAATACAACAATTGCGAATACATTTCCGATGTACAAACGACCAACAGCCGGCTCTATCGGGATCATAATAATCATTAACGCACCACCAACCCCACACGTTGCTAAAGCAATTGCAAAAGCGATTCTCTTAACGCGGATTGGGTCAACACCCATCAATGATAGCGCAAGCATGTCCTGATGAACGGCCCTCGACGCGCGTCCAAAAAACGTACGACTGAAAAATAAATGCAAGCCAAGCGTCATAATGGAAGCCACTACGAACACTGATAACATCCGATACGGAACAGATAACTCCATACCAAGAATTGAGCCACCTAAGGAACCGTTAGCGTAAGGTGCCGAGACCATTCTATGGTCCACACCAAACGCCATAATCATCACCACTTCGGTGATGAAAAGAATACCAAAGAAAAAGGCTAATCCCCTAAGCGCTTCCGCGCTAGTTTTTTCAAAAAATTGATAATATACGGAGTAAATAAACAGACCTAAAAGAAAGAACAATGGCGTCATTAAAACGCCTGCTAACAGAGGATCCATACCGGCCTCCGAATTCAGAATATAGGCGAGAAATGCTCCCAATACTAGAAATGTCGGGTGCGCTATATTTACAGTGTCCAGAAGACCAAATGAAATCGAGAGACCGATAGATATTGCCGCATAAAAACCACCAAGAAGCAATCCCGATATCAGAGCGTTAACAAAGAGTTCAGCTATCATTAGTAATGTCTCAAAATATTTTTGAATTATAGAAACAAAGATAAAGCGGGTAGCTATGAAATAGCTACCCGCTTTATTACCAAGGTACCCCTAACGAAGGTCGTTATATGGCTTCACGTCACCCGTTTTAATATCAGTGGGGAACATGATTTTACGAGTCCCAGCCCGCGAAAATTGATCAATATCGTTATTTTTAATATTCTGATACTGAACTACAATCGTCCGGCTTTCGGTCCATTCACCAAATTCTCCAAATTTTACCTTACCTACGACAGAGGTAAACTCAGTTTTATGCATATAAGCGGCAAGCGCTTCATGGTCATCAACGCTTCCTACTGCATTCACAGTTTGCCCAAGAACGTCAAGGTATGCGTAAGCCCAAGGAACTAAGTAATAACCTAATTCATCTGTTTTAAGATTCTCCGCCTTGACCTTCGCCTGATAACGAGCGATCAAATCTTTAGCGCCAGGATAGAGCTCCATCGTCGGCTCAGGAACATAGAAATCATAGTTTAGAATACCGTTTAGATTTGGCCCTAGGCCCTTCATCAAACCAGCAAATTGCAGGCCAACCATGCCCCCTCCAACGGCCTTAGCTTTAGTTCCAACTTCAGCCAATGCCCGGACAAGACCCGCCGAACCATTAGGATAGGAGGCTATATAAAAAGCATCAGGTTTTTTTGCATTAACTGCTCTGACTATCGGAGTAAAGTCAGGTGTTTTAGGAGGATAGTTCTTATTATAAACAATCTCTAATCCAGCTTTTTTAGCGTTAGCTAAAGCACCCTCTTTGAGGTTTCGAGCGAACTCGGCATCAGCTGCTAACAATGCAATCGTCTTGATGCCGCCTAATTCCTTAAGAGCCTCAAACCAATTGTGTGAGAAACCTTCTGCGGGTTTTGGACCAGCCGGCAAAATCTGGAAGTATTTATCGTACTTCCACTTTTTATTGTTATCCATACCGAAGAGACCCATGAACAAAATATCACGGTCTATAACAATAGGCATGGCTGGGCCAATTAAATTTGTTCCATACCCGCTGACCACGAGATCCACTTTGTCCACATCAAGAAGCTTGGAATAAATTCCCGGAACATTCTTAGCGTTAGTTTGGTCATCATAATAAACAAACTCTACCTTTCGCCCAAGAAGTCCACCTTTGGCGTTAGCATCCGCTCTCCAAAGTTCCATGCCCTCAAGCGCCTGCTTACCGCCGCCCGCCAAGGCACCAGTCAACGCCATACTAAACCCGATTTTAATAGGCTTCTTGTCCGCGGCTTGTACGTTAGTAGAGATTGGTGCTGAAAGTAACAGCGCAGCAGCCATAACGCCGCCTAGCAGCTTTACCCGCACACGATTCGTCAAAATTGACTTCATAAAACTTCCTCCCGGAATTTGTTCTGGATTTCCTTGGAAAGAGCGTGTGCAGATAAAACCTTTTTTTAAAAGCTAACAAATAAATAAGCACACAACTCGGTGTCTCAATTTATTATTCACAGATATAATCGGGATTTTTTTGAAGGTTATTACCCTCGGCCCGTTACACCTTATTCTCTATCGAAATTAGATAGGTAAAATTTAATCAAAACAAGCGTAAAGTTTAAACAAAACAAGCTCCGTTCTAATTTAGCGTATATTATAAGTGTATATTAGAGCTCCAAATGTTGCTTGGGCCGCGGTCAAATCTTAAGTCTAGCAACCTAATTTATACTGATAACACTGCAGAGGTAGGGGCAAATGCCTGAATACGATTTGAATGGCCGCAATATCATTATGACCGGTGCTGGACGAGGCCTTGGTCGAGCCATGACCGAAGCCCTCACGGAAGCTGGCGCTAACGTCTTAGCAGCGGCGCATATCGCTAATGATTTTTCGGAACTCGAAGCCGCGTGTGGCAACAACACGGGCAGTGTTCACTGTGTGACAGCCGATATTACTAAGTCTGAAGATTGCGACCGCATTATCTCCGAGGCACTTGAGACCTTCGGCTCAATCCACGGTCTCGTCAACAATGCCGGACTGACCTTCACCTACATATGGCCTAACGGCCACAAGACTGAGGCCTGGCGCGCGACCGGGGAAATGCCGAAGTTTTGGGAAGCCAGCGACGAAGTCATTCAGAACGTGATCAATGCGAACTTTGTCGGTGCCGACAAGCTGGCGCGCCGGGTTGCACCGCTGATGATTGATCAGGGTTGGGGGCGCATTGTGAACGTCACTACAATGTATAGGACCATGACCAAGCAGGGTTCCTCCCCCTACGGACCATCCAAGGCTGCGCTCGAATGCGCGACAGAGACCTGGAACAAGGACCTAGGTGGTACAGGAGTAACCGTCAACATCCTCAATCCGGGTGCTGGTGCTGCCACACCGGGTATGTCCGAAGAAATGAAAGCCCGGGACGAAACACTCGAAATTCCGGTTCTCATCGGTGCGGATTTGATGAAAGCACCGATTGTCTGGTTGATGTCGAATGTGACCGACAAGATCAGCGGCATGCGCTATGACGCCAAGCCTTGGGATCCGACAAAACCGGCCTCCGAGGAAGCCGAACGCATTGGTACCGAGGCGGGCGTACTTCTCTACTCAATGCCGGACTACTAGGCTGTCACAAAAACCTCCAAGTACAGGTGGCGGGTATATCGGCCCCACGATCCTGCTTACCTTGATTCAGGTGATGGTATCATGGGCCGTTTTCGCTCCGCCTGTGCTCGCGAAGCAGGCACTTCCGGATATGGGTCTGGACCCCGCATGGATTGGCATGCTTCCGGTCATTCTGTTCACCGCGGCCACGTTCAGCTCGATGATGTCAGCGGGATTGGTTTCGCGATTCAATCCAATGCGCGCATCACAAATTCTGGTTCTGCTCTGCGCGGTTGGCAGTGCCTGTATCGCGACCAGTAATCTCTGGCTCGTGGTGCTTGGTAGCGCCCTGATTGGGGTTGGCCTCGGGCCGGCAACCCCGGCCAGTTCACACATCCTATCGCGCGTCACGCCCCGGCATCTTCAGCCCTTTGTATTCTCGATAAAACAGACCGGGGTGCCACTCGGCGGTGTCCTCGCCGGATTTGTCGGGCCGCCGTTGACCCTGATATGGAACTGGCAGGTGGCTATCCTAGTTGTCTCCGCCGGTTGCTTGGCCGTCGCGATTATTACCGAGATATGGTCACGCAACTACGCTCGGTTTGCCGATCCCTCGGTCCAGATACGTTTTGAGTTAATTGGTCCACTGCGTCTGCTTCTCCGCAGTCCGGTCATTCGGTGGATGCTTGGTGGATGTGTGCCTCTGGTTATCGCCCAATATGCGCTCACAACCTTCATTGTGCTTTACCTGCAGGAAGACATTGGCCTGTCTGTGATCACAGCGGGCGCTGTCCTCGCGGTCGCGCAGGCCAGTGGTGGAACTGGCCGCATTATCTTCGGTGCCATCGCCTCGCGCTGGGCAACGCCATTGTTCACGCTTCTGATGCTCGCACTTCTCGCGTCTGTGGCAGCTTTCCTCACATCCTCTCTGACTTCATCCTGGCCTCTCGCAGCGATCTATGGCGTTGGCGTCCTGTTCGGTGCGGGTGCAGCGGGCTGGAACGGAGTTTATCTGGCCGAGGCCGCCCGACGCGCGCCCGGTGGTGAAGTCAGCCGCACGACTGGTGCGATCGGCTTTGTGATCTTCGCAGCTGTGGTGATTGGGCCTGCTGTATTTGGCGGTATCGTGGCAACCGTTTCCTACGAAGTCGCCTATGCCGGGATCGGTGTGCTGATGCTCGTTAGCGTCTTCTCATTCCTGCGCGCGATGAAGCTTATTCAGGCTGAAACCTCCTAGAACGAAATTAAAAAACTTAGAGATCCGATTCGTTATCGGCTTCCAGTGCCTCATAGATGACCGAAAGCTCGTCCTCAAGCCGTCCCATTTCAGCGACTTTTGCGTAATAGTCCCGGGTCAGACGCGATATTGGTGCCGCAACACCCAATGCCTCCGCGTGTTCCACGATATAACGCGTGTCCTTTTCGACCAGTCGCGCCGGGGCTGGTGCCGGTTGCCACTTCCGTTCGGCCATAACAGGCGCACGCAATTCGAACTGAGTTGATGTAGCCACGCTCGACGTCACAGCATCGATGATCTGCTGAGCGTCGAGGCCCGAGGCTATTCCCATATTGAGGGCCTCGGCCGCGACCAGAACATGGTTTGTCACCATAGCATTGAGAACGAATTTAAGCTTCATCCCGTGGCCAAACGGGCCGACATAAGGGCACTTCGGCGCGAGAATTTCGAATACAGGCCGGATCGCTTTACAAGCGGTTTGATCACCGCTCAACATAATCACCGCACGGCCGGTTTTAATCGCATCAGGGGTACCGCTGATCGGCGTGTCCAACACGACCGTTCCCGATGGAGCCAGAGCATCGCGAATGCGTTCTTTTAGGGCCACGCCAAAAGTACCCATATCAGCGACAATAAAGCCCTCGCGCCCGCCTCCTGCAAGGCCACCCGGACCAAAAACAGCCACCTCGACATCTTCTTCGCGCGAAAGAAGGAGGATCACGATATCTGCAACGTCACCCAGCGTCTTCGCATCAGCGACCAGTAAACCTCCGGCTTCACGGAGCCACTGGGCGCTGGGCCGGTCGACAGCGCAGAGCTTATGACCCTGTGCCAGCAACATCCGGGCAACAGTTCCACCCATCTGCCCAAGCCCGAGAACCCCTATTTTTCTAATCATGGTGTGACGTCAGTCATACCCGACGATCCTGACCTTCCCAGAACTTTTCGCGCATGTCTTTCTTGCGCACCTTTCCGACTGGCGAGCGGGGCAGTTCGTCCCAGAATTCAACGGTTTTAGGTGCTTTCACGCTGCCAAGCTCATTCTTGCACAGCGCGATGATCTCATCCTCACTCGCGCTCTGCCCCGGCTTCAGTTCGACAATCGCCTTGATCGCCTCACCCCATTTTTCATTGGGTACACCAATCACAGCACAGTCCTGCACGGCATCATGTCCCCAGACCACCTGCTCAATTTCCGATGGGTAGACATTAAAACCACCGGAAATGATCATGTCCTTCTTCCGGTCGACGATATAGACGTACCCGTCTTCATCCTTCACACCAATATCGCCGGTGCGGTGCCAGCCATTCGAAGTCGTGACCTCATCGGTCGCATCTTTATTCTTGTAGTAACCCGCCATAACCAGCGAGCCGCGCACCACGATCTCGCCGCGTTCGTCCGTCGATAGCAGGTTTTCATCATCATCCATGATGTCGACAGGTGTGAGCAGACAAGGCTGCCCGCAGCTGGCCAGTCGATGTGCCTTGTTAGTGTCGAGCGCCTCGATATGCTCCTCTGGTGACATATAAGTACAGATCATCGGCGCTTCGGCCTGACCATAGCTCTGGGCCATGATTGGTCCGAACACATCAATCGCCTCCTTCAGCTTGTCGACCGACATGGGCGCTGCAGCATAAAGAAAATAATCCAGCGAAGAATAATCGTAGTTGCGGACCTCAGGATGCGCGAGCATCACATAGATCGCAGTCGGCGGCAGAAAAAGGTTCGTGACCTGGTATTTCTCAATGTTTTCCATCAACAGGGGCAATTGTACTCCGTTCATGATCACATTGGTTGCACCAAAGCTCATCAACGACATGGCGGTGACGCCAGCCGCGTGGGTCATCGGTGCTGCGCAAAGATGCACCGGAAGATTCTTTGGCGGCATATGAGCGGCCATAGCCGCGACCATCGTTTCAAAGGTCTGGTTGGTCCACAAAATACCCTTCGGGCGGCCGGTCGTACCACCGGACGGGAAGATGCCGCAGATATCTTCAGGGTTACCCGGAAAGTCTGGCGCGTGCCCCTCATAACCATCGATAAAGTCCGCATAAGACGGAGCATCTGTGCCGGGCCGATCCAGACAAACATAGGTTTTAATACTCGAACATTTTTCCCTTATCACGTTTATATTTGCCTCGAACTCACTGTTATAAAATAGTAATTCAACGTCATTATTGTCGAGGATATAGGAATTCTCCGCAATCGCGTTGCGGGCATTGATGGGGACCCAGACACCACCTGCCCGGTATAGTCCCAACAGGGCATCGAACGCACCGGGATGATTCGGACTGTAGACCGCAGCATGTTTGCCGAAGCCAAACCCGGCATCAATCATAGCCAATGCCGTCTTGTGAGAGCGCTCACGCGCCTCAGAATGTGTCGTGACAGCTCCATCTTCAGCAATCATGAAGGCACGTTCGGGGTGGAGCAGTGCCCCGCGGTCGAAAAAGTCGATAACACGCATTGTTTACTGCTCCATCCGTCGTTCTTTATTGAGATATGTGACCCGGCCTAGGGAACCAGCATGCTGATACCGATTAGCTTGCGGGATTCGATGTCCTTGTGCAGCTTCGGTGCGTCTTTCAGAGCGTAGCGCTGGTTGATTTTCACCTTCACCTTCCCCGAGCGAATCATCGCGAACACCCGCCTAGAACTGTGCAGCAAGTCTGCTCGGTTAGTCGTCCAGTTGAACAGCGAAGCCCGCGTAAGGTTCCAGGCGCGCGCCATATAGCGAAACTCATTCAGATCCACCAGCGGCACCGGGCCTGAAGCACCACCGAAGCTGGCGAGCAGACCACGATCCTTCAAGCAACCAAGTGACACTTCATAAGTATCCTTGCCGACCGGGTCGAAGATAACATCAACCCCTTCGCCTTTGGTGATCTTGGCAACTTCCTTCACCACGTCCTTATTTGAGGTGTCGAGAGCGTATTTGGCGCCAGCTTTCAGGATTTCCTTGCACTTGGCCGCCGATGAGGCTGTTCCGATCACTGTTGCACCGCGGGACTTGGCCCACTGGCACAGCAAGAGACCAACACCGCCCGATGCTGAGTGCATCATCACAACGTCGCCCTTTTTGACCTTACCGACCCGTTCGACGAGCATTTCAACGGTCATGCCTTTCAGATGGGTGGCAGCGGCGAGTTCATCGCTGATATCCCGGGGGATAGGTACGCAGATATCAGAGGATACGTTCTGAGCTTCGGCATAAGTGCCAACTGCCCCCACATAGACCACGCGCTGGCCGACTTTGAGACCCTTTACGCCGGCGCCTATCGTTTCGATGATGCCTGCTGCCTCGGAACCGATACCTGTCGGCATTTCCAACGGGTAGCGCCCGGTACGGTGATTAATATCGATAAAATTGAAGCCAATCGCCGTGTGACGTACTGTTACCTGACCTTTTTTCGGCTTTCCGACTGTTATGGTCTTCCACTTCATGACCGATGGGCCACCCGTTTTCGTAATCTGGATGCCTTTGACGTCCATGAACTTCCCTTTCGGTTGAAAAACGTTGGATGTCGATTAGGCCGAAGTCCGACCTGCATCGATCTTGAGGAGTGATCCGGTCATGTGAGGGGCCTCGTCCGAGAGAGCAAAAGCGACTAGAGCAGCAACCTCTTCAGGCTCGACGATCTCACCCATAGGTACGGCCTGCAGGCCTGCATCAATATAACCGGCCTGACTTTCGACTGGTGGTGTCCGCGCCATGCCCGGCACAATCGTATTCACTCGGATTTTGTGAGGGGCCAGCTCAACTGCCAGCGCACGCATCATCTGGTGGACGCCTCCCTTGCTCGAAACATAAGGCAATAGGCTGGGTCCCGGGCGGATTGCAGTCGATGAACCTGTTGCGAGTAGCGAGCCGCCCTCACCCTGAGAAAGCAGAACCTTAACCGCAGACTGCAAGGTCACAAAAACACCAGTTAGATTGACCGCGATGACACGATTCCACTCAACAATGTCCCAGTCCTGAAAGGCAGTCCATTCGTTGAAAGCGCCGGCGTTGGCGATAGCGCCATCGAGGCGACCAAATTCAGCAACTGTGCTGTCAATCATGGCATTGACTGTTGCTTGATCAGTTACGTCGGTTGGGATCGCGATCCCCGTGCCTTCGAGGTTGGACATGGAGGCGACGGTTTCTTCAAGCCCCTGTTCGTCCAGCCCGGCCACAGTGATCTTCGCGCCTTCGCTGGCCGCGCGCAGAGCCATCGCCCGCCCAAGCCCGGATTCCGCACCAGTGATCGCAAAAACCTTATTGGCTAAACGTCCGGCCATAGCATTCTCCCCGATTTTATCATCTGGCATATGCGTCATGTCTCACGCACATTTCTCACCTGAATGTATTACATCATGCACCCATGTGCGATGGCTGTATGATGTAACCTTGGGGGAGGAAACCAAATGACAAATACAAAACTGGACCCGGCACTTTTGGTCGACGCGGCCTGGCTGGCCGCCCATCTCGATGATCCCAATTTGCGCGTCTTCGACACCACCACATTGCTGGTGCCAGATCCGGAGCTCGAATACCGGGTGGAAGGCGATCAGGCAGGCTGGAAAGCCGGGCACATTCCCGGCGCCGCCTATCTGAATTGCCAGAACGATCTCTCGATCACGCCTCACGAATTTCGCTTCACGCTTCCCGAACCGGAAGATTTCGCCACCCGCGTAGGCGCGCTCGGGATCGGTGATGACACCCGTCTGGTGCTCTACAGCCGCACGCAACCGTTCTGGTCCACCCGGGCTTGGTGGTCCTTCTACGCGATGGGTTTTGAGCGCGCAATGGTTCTCGATGGCGGCTACAACAGCTGGGTCAATGCCGGTCATTCGGTCTCAACCGACCCTTCCCCAATGGCCCCTGCGAGCTTCACCGCCCGCCCACGTCGGAACGTCATTTACGGTAAGGAAGATGTACTCGCCGTACTCGACAACCCGGATGTGGCCGTGGTCAACGCGTTGTCGGCCGAGCAGTTCACCGGAGCAGGTGGAATGACCTTTGGGCGTCCCGGGCGCATCACCAATAGCGTGAATGTGCCCTATGCGGAGGTTTGCGACATGGCGACCTGCATCTTCTCAGATGCTGAGACACTGCAGGCGATGTTCTCGGACGCCGGCGCGACCCCGGACCGCAAGATCGTGAATTACTGCGGCGGCGGCATCTCGGCCACCCTGGGATTTTTTGCCCAGAAGGCTCTCGGCTACAAGGATGTGGCGCTTTACGATGCCTCCATGCAGGAATGGGGCAAGGACGACAGCCTGCCCATGGAAAAAGACTGAACACTCAAGCACAGGACGTTCCCGATGTTTTTCAATCCCCTCGAAGTCGGCATGAAGCCGCCTCCCTTCAAGCACACCGTCTACAACGCGCTGGTGGTGCCCCGCCCGATCGGCTGGATCTCAACAATGAGCAAGGACGGCGTGGTCAATCTGGCCCCGTTCAGCTTCTTCAACGCGCTCAGCGGTGACCCGCCCTGCGTGATGTACTGCCCGAATGCAGTGAAACCCGGCACGGACGAGAAGAAGGATTCCTACCAGAACGTTCAGGACACGGGTGAGTTCGTGTTCAACATGTGCACCTGGGATCTGCGTCACGAGATGATCGCGACCGCCGAACATGCGCCCTCCAGCGTTGATGAAATGGCCAAGGCCGGCCTCGAAGCCGCGTCCTGCAACAATGTCCGCCCGCCACGGGTCAAAGCGTCTCCGGTGGCCCTGGAATGCAAGCATCTGCAGACCATCGACATGCCGCCCGGTCGCAACTCCCAGTCCCATATGGTGATCGGCGAGGTGGTCGGCATTCACATCGATGACGATGTGATCACCGACGGCATTGTTGATGTCCACAAGATGAACCTAATCGCCCGGCTGGGTTATCTCGACTACGCCAAGATCGAATCCGAAAACATTGTCGCCCTGAAACGCCCGGACAACGCCCGGCATCCCAGCGACAAGTAAGAGAACGAGGAACGGCACATGATGATCGCAGACGCACAAGTGCATCTCTGGAGTTTCCGACCCGAGGGGGCAAACCCCTGGCACCGGAAGGTCCCGCAATACACCACCCCTGAACTGATATCCGAAATGGACGAGGCCGGGGTCCACCGCGCCGTTATCGTGCCCCCCATGTGGATGGGTGATGACAATTCGCAAGCCTGCGCCGCTGCGGCCGAACACCCGAACCGGCTGGCTGTGCTCGGGCGCTTCCCGCTGTTTGATCCCTCGGCAGCCGATCAGCTGGCCAACTGGACCGACCAGTCGGGCATGCTCGGCCTGCGGTTTACCTTTGGCAGGCCTGACGAGCAGGAACTGCTGCGTTCGGGCGGACTCGACTGGCTGTGGAGTGCCGCCGAAGAGGCCGGCCTGCCGGTGATGTTCATGCTGTCGGGCCATATCGATGTGGTGCAGGGGATCGCCGAAGCCCATCCGGGCCTCAAGCTGACCGTCGACCATCTCGGCTTCCCGGGACAGAAGCTCGATGACGAAGCCTTCGCGCCGATCCCCGAGCTTCTCGACATGGCAAAACACGACAACATCTCGGTCAAGGCGGCGACCATTCCGGCCTATTCCTCCCAAGATTATCCCTATGCCAACAGCCATGACGTGCTGCATCGCGTGTTTGACGCATTCGGCCCGCATCGCATGTTCTGGGCCTCGGACCTGACCCGTCTGCCGGGCACCTATCGGGAATATGTCACCATGTTTACCGAGGAACTGCCCTGGTTGAAGGGCGAGGACCTCGACCTCGTGATGGGCAAAGGCATGTGCGACTGGATCGGCTGGGACGTTTAGTCCATAACCAAAACACCAGAACGTGGAGATCTGACATGAACGCCCCTGCCCCCAAAACCACCTCGACGCCCACACCAGAAGAGATGGAAAAGCGCGTGGCGCGGTTCGATGATCTGGTGCCCTACAAGGACACGATGAACGCCACCCACGGCATCGCCCCCGAGGCCATGCAGATGATGTCTTCGGACAAGGTCTTTCCGGTGATGAGCCCGGAAGGCTGGCAGGGTCGCAGCAAGGTGGCCCCGGTCAAGGGCGCGGACGGCCTGACAGTCACCATCGCCGAATGCCCGCCGGGCGACAGTTCGGGCCTGCACAAGCATACCGCGACGGTGGAGAACTTCTTCTGCATTCAGGGCAGCTTCGACATCACCTGGGGTGACAACGGCGAACATTCGGTCCGGCTGGAGCCGATGGATTTCATCTCCGTGCCACCGGGCGTCTATCGTGAGTTCGCCAATGTGGGCGATGATCTTGGCCGCCTGTTCGTGGCGATCCAGTCGCCTGTGGGCGAGCAGCACGATACGGTCATCCATTCCGGTGCCGCTGGCGATGAAATCGAAAGCCGCTGGGGCAAGGACACCCGCAATAAGATGGCCGATATCGGCATAAAGTTCGGAGAATAACGAACACTACCCACAAGATTTCGTCATGCCTGCGAAGGCGTGAACAACAATGAACATATTGCCATGCGCATTCGACCCACGCAGTTAGATTATTTCCATGCCTGACATTCCTTTTCCTGTTGAATATCTCGACACGCGTTTGATCTTCGCAGTCGTTTCCGTATTCGCCGCAGGGCTCATCCGAGGCTTTTCAGGCTTTGGTTCGGCGTTGATCAATGCGCCAATACTTAGTCTGATATGGGGTCCCACTGTGGGCGTACCTATCGCAGCACTAGTAGAGATTGCTCCTGCGATTCAATTGACACCCAAAGCAGTTAAAATTGCGCATTGGAATACAGTCTGGGCGCTTGCCATACCCGCGGTAATTCTAATGCCGTTAGGCACCTTTATTCTTGTCTCGGTACCCGCAGACGATATGCGTCGTGCAATTGGCGCCATCGTGCTTGTCGCTGCTCTTATTCTCTGGTCCGGTTGGCGTTATCGCGGACCACGGGGCACCGGGCCAGCTATCGGAGTTGGTCTGTTTGGTGGCGCACTGGCTGGCGCCACTGGCGTCGCCGGTCCACCAGTGATCCTCTACCTAATGTCGAGCGATGACAGTCCTGCCTTGACGCGCGCAAACTTAATCTCTTATTTCACTATCATTCTAGCTGGGTTCGTTGTCGTGCTTGCGGCCAAAGGCCTCATCACAGTCGAGGTCGCGTGGCTGATTGGTGTTCTGCTGCTGCCCTTCGTCGTGGGCACCGCAATCGGCACAAAAATGTTCCCGCTGGCAAGCGAGCGTACCTTCCGCATCATTGCTTTAACGACACTGACGGTTTCCTCACTTTACGTTCTGGTGGCATAAAACACGCATACACCGACGCAATCACACGCACTTGAAGGCGGAGGCATTGCCTAAGGCAGATGCCTGTTTTGCATCACGTCAGTGGATGCCCAACTTCGCGGGCATGACAAGAAGAACTTTGAGAGCTGGCATCTTACAGGCCGTTAGCTGCCATCACATCCTGCATGCTCTTGCCGTCTGCGGCGCAGGCGGCTTGGTGGGCCTTGGAAATCTCCAGCATCTCGGGCGGCGGAGCGACTTCGCGTGCAAATTCATCACGTGCAAGCAGCTTTTCGTACCAAGTGTTTACATTCGGGTACCGCTCAGTCGGGAAGCCCAGTTTACTGACCCGGAAGACCGTAATCCACCAGGCAATATCGAGTGCCGAAAAACCACTGGCCAAAAGATACTCATGCTTGCCGAGGCGTTCATCCAAATCTGCGAAGACCGGCTTGAATTCACTGACAGCTTCGATGATTTGTGGGTCAGTAATGCCGTTATTAGCGTTCATTTCGCGCCAGAACTTCACCTCAATCGCCTTATGGCCATCGACCTTACCGCCGACCGTTTCGGCCCCTTCGGCTTCCATCACATCAACGGCTTCGTCGGATTTTTTCATCATCTCTACCGGCATCAGGTAACGGAAGGTCAGCGCCCGCACGCAGAGATGCAAATCATCTTCCAAGGTCATAGATTCTTCCATGAAGGCCTGCTCGTCGGGGTCGGTTGGATAGAGGCGCGGGCCATCGAATGTTTCATCGACATATTTGACGATGTCGTTGCTCTCAATATGGACGTCGCCGTCATGCACTAAAGTTGGCATCAGGCCGCGCGGGTTAATACCCATGAACCATTCGGTGAAGTTTTCGAACTTGCCTATATCCACATGATGAGATTCCCACTCGACGCCCTTAATGCCGAAGGAAATTCGGGTTTTCTGGGAACAAGACGAGCCCATGAAATGGAACAGGTGTAGTCCCTTCCAATTAAGGACTTCCTTCGTCAGAACGTCAGACGGAGCTAGTTTGACCACGATGTATTTCTCCACGTTTAAATGCTGTTCTTGATTATTTAAGTTATTATAACCGCTGGGCGGAGGCGAAAAAAGCCCTAGGCCCGCATGACTGTGTTGAAATCTAGTCACTGGGTGTAAACGGAATGCCAAACCGGGTTACAACTGGCAACGTCCTGCCTTCGATGGCATCATCGGAAAACGCACAAATCTACGGAGTATTTGCATGCCAACCGATAGCCTGACCATCCGGCGCCCTGATGACTGGCATGTACATCTGCGCGACGGCCCTATGCTCGCCGGCGTGGCCAATCACACAGCTCGCCAGTTCGCCCGCGCCATCGTCATGCCTAACCTTGCCCCGCCGGTGACCACCGTCGCCGCAGCCGAAGCTTATCGAGCACGTATCCTCGCCGCACTAGAACCTGGAGCAGACTTCACGCCACTAATGACCTGCTACCTGACGGATGACATTGACCCGGATGAAATTGTACGCGGCCACACAGCTGGCCTATTCACCGCCTGCAAGCTCTACCCGGCCAACGCCACAACAAATTCGAGCCACGGCGTCACTGACATAACCAATATCCACGTGGTGTTGGAAACCATGCAAAAGCTTGGCATGCCGCTGCTCGTGCATGGCGAAGTCACCGACCCGGAAGTCGACATCTTTGATCGGGAGGCCGTATTCATCAATGAGGTACTTACGGGACTGGTTGCGGACTTCCCAGAATTGAAAGTCGTGTTCGAACATGTGACAACCGCAGATGCTGTAGCCTTTGTGGAAGCCGGTGGCGCTAATCTCGCCGCGACAATCACCCCGCACCATCTCGACATCAATCGTAACGCCATGTTCAAGGGCGGTATCCGCCCGCATTTTTACTGCCTGCCTGTGGCCAAGCGGGAAACCCACCGCGCGGCGCTACGACGTGCAGCAACATCAGGCTCGGCGAAATTCTTCCTCGGGACGGATTCTGCTCCCCATCCCGTGGGCAACAAGGAAACGGCCTGCGGCTGCGCCGGTATCTTCAATGCCCCCTTTGCCTTAGAAAGTTACGCCCGCACTTTCGAAGCTGAAGGGGCCCTCGATAAGCTGGAAGCCTTCGCCTCCGAAAGTGGGCCTAACTTTTACGGCATGGCTTTGAACGAGAGCACCGTGACCCTAATACGCACGCCTGTTGCCGTCCCCGACTATATAGCTGCCGGTGACACGACACTCGTGCCCTTCCACGCAGGCGAAACACTAGAGTGGCAGCTCGCCTAATAACTGCCTCTGGTACCTGCCTCGCCATAGGTGCCATCATTCTTCCAACCACACACCGGAGGAAGCACTATGCCCCAGAATCTGACCAGTCTGATCCATCAGCTCGATGACCTGCCCATCCACAAGACCGCATTCGGCGAAATCAGGGTGCTCGGCGGCGAACAGGTGATGGGCTTCTGGGCAAAACTGAACGCCGGTGCGCATATCCCGGCGCATTCGCACCCGAATGAACAGATCACCTGGCTACTCAAAGGCTGCTTCGACTAAAAGTCCAGCACCGGCGAAGAAGCCAGCTGCGAAGCCCGGTCTCTCGTACTCATCTCAGGCGGCGTCGAGCACGAGGTCTGGTACCGCGAAGAATGCGAGATCGTAGAGTTCTTTTCACCCCCGCGCACAGACATGTTTCCGGGACTTACGAATAATCCGTACGGGCTAGGGGAATAGCAGCTACCTCCGCCGCGCCTGCACCTTAATGCCGATGATCGTCTCTTCACCAAGCGTCTTTGCTGCTTCCATCCGCTGCAATCCTTCCACGAGGATCAGCCGCTTGCCGTCATCGCGCACCATGATCGGGGTTTGCTGGCCGTTCTCAAGCATACTTTCAGCAATCTCGGTGATTTTTCCCGGGTCCGCCGTCTGGCGCCGTGCTGTCGGAACGTAAATCTCGTCGATCTTGAGGACCAAATCCTTCATCGGGCTTCCTTCCACATGCTGTTCCACGCGGCATGACCGCGTTTGCGAGCCAGCCTATCATTGATACCACACCCGAACGAAACCCTAGAGCCAGCCCTTCACTAAGGAACAATCGATGCAGATCCCCGGCAAAATCGTTGATATCTCCATGACCCTAGATGACGTGACCATCGTCGACCCCCCAGCCATGCGCCCCACGTTCAAGATGATGGAGCATGGAGATAATCTCGATCGCTGGCGCAAGCTCTATCCAGGCCTCGACACCGATGATCTACCGGGCGGCGTTGCCTCAGCCTATGAGACGATCACGCTCGCGACCCATAACGGCACCCATGTGGATGCTCCCAAGCACTATCACCCGGTAGACAAGAACGGTGACCCGATGCAGGGCATCGACGAGATGCCGCTGGACTGGTTCATGCGCCCTGCCGTTAAATTTGATTTCCGGCATTTCGACGATGGTTATCTGGTGACAGCCCACGACATCGAAGCCGAGCTTGTGCGTGTCGGCCACAAGCTACTGCCACTGGATATCGTACTGGTAAACACTTCGGCTGCCGCGTCTTATGGACAGGACGACTATATCGACAAGGGCTGTGGCATGGGGCGCGAAGCGACCCTGTACCTGACGTCACGTGGGGTGCGCGTGTGTGGCACCGACGCTTGGACCTGGGATGCGCCTTTTGTTCATACAGCAAAGCTTTGGAAAGAGACAAAGGACCCCTCGATCATCTGGGAAGGGCATTATGCGGGCATCGAAGAGCCCTATTGTCAGGTCGAGAAGCTTCAGAACCTCGAGCAACTGCCCGACACGGGCTTCGTTGTGTCCTGCTTCCCCTGCAAGATCAAAGGTGGAACCGCAGGCTGGACGCGGGCGGTGGCACTATTCGACTAGAGGCATGGACGGATTAACGCGGCAGTTCAGTGCTTCCCATCAGGAACTTGTCAATCGAATGAGCGGCCTGACGGCCTTCACGGATTGCCCAAACTACGAGTGACTGGCCGCGGCGCATATCGCCGGCAGAGAAGACCTTGTCCCGGCTGGTGACGTAGGCATTCGTATCCGCCATCACGTTTCCGCGTCCGTCGAGTTCCAGTTCGAGAGCCTTCAGCAGACCTTCAGCGACCGGATGCACAAAGCCCATTGCGAGCAGAACTAGGTCTGCCTTAAGTTCAAACTCCGTACCCTCGATCGGTGCAAACTTTTCATCTACTCGTGCGCAGTTAATTTTTGTCACCTGACCATTCTCGCCACCCATACTCATGGTCGTAACGGCGAAGTCACGCTCAGTGCCCTCTTCTTGACTGGAGGAAGTGCGCATCTTCAACGGCCAGTGCGGCCATGTCAGGCCTTTGTTTTCCTTCTCCGGCGGCTCGGGCATGATTTCGAGCTGCACGACAGAGAGCGCACCCTGACGGATCGAGGTGCCGATGCAATCCGAACCAGTATCACCGCCTCCAATAACGACGACATGCTTTGCCGAAGCTACGATAGGCTCCACCTCGCCCTGTTCGCTTCCCGCCACCCGGCGGTTTTGCTGAGGCAAGAAGTCCATTGCGAAATGCACACCGTCTAACGCGCGCCCTTCAACTGGAAGATCACGGGGCATTTCCGAACCACCACAGAGCAACACCGCGTCATGATTGGCTTCCAGATCGGCTGCAGTCATATCGACACCGATATGCATTCTGCAATGTAGCACCACACCTTCAGCGATCATCTGATCCATTCGGCGGTCAATCAGATGTTTCTCCATTTTGAAGTCGGGAATGCCGAGGCGGAGCAAACCGCCCGGAGATTCATTCTTCTCGTAAAGATGAACATCGTGGCCGACGCGAGCGAGCTGCTGAGCTGCCGCCATCCCGGCCGGGCCGGAGCCGACAACCGCAATCCGCTTGCCAGTTTTTGTCACAGCAATTTGCGGCTTTATCCAACCTTCATCCCAGGCACGGTCAACGATTGCGCACTCGATGGTCTTGATTGTAACCGGGGAGTCATCGATATTAAGAGTACAAGCCGTTTCACACGGTGCCGGGCAGATGCGCCCGGTGAATTCCGGAAAATTATTTGTCGAGTGGAGGTTACGCGAGGCTTCTTTCCAGTCAGAATTATAAACCAGATCATTCCAGTCAGGGATCTGGTTGTTGACCGGACAACCGTTGTGACAAAACGGAATGCCACAATCCATGCAGCGCGCCGCCTGACGTTCCAGGTCGCGTTCCTCAAGCGGAATCACAAACTCCTTGAAATTCCGAATGCGGTCTGCGGCCGGCTTGTAAGTTCGGTCGTGCCGTTCAATTTCGATGAATCCTGTAACCTTGCCCATTAGCCCCTCCGCATGCCGATGTTCATATCACCGGTCTGCTCTACCTGCATTTCCTGAAGCGCCCGTCGGTACTCGACCGGCATAACCTTCACGAATTTCGGGAGATACTCACTCCAATTGTCAAGAATGTGCTGCGCCCGTGTCGAAGCCGTATATCTTACATGGTTCTCAACTAGTTGGCGCAGACGTTCAGCATCAAACCGCGTCATATCTGAACGTACGTCGACCATCCCGTGAGATTCGATGTCCGAGCGATGCAACTTCTCCATAATTTCTTCTTCGCCCTCGATGGGCTCTAGGTCGACCATCGCGAGGTTACAGCGTCCTTCGAAGTCACCACCCTCATCAAGCACATAGGCAATACCGCCTGACATGCCCGCCGCAAAGTTACGGCCGGTCTCACCCAGCACCACAACGATCCCGCCGGTCATATATTCACAACCGTGATCACCCGCACCCTCAACCACCGCGATGGCACCCGAGTTGCGAACGGCGAAGCGTTCCCCGGCAATGCCACGGAAGTAACACTCACCGGTCACCGCGCCATAAAGAACCGTGTTGCCGACGATCATACTTTCATCGGGGTTGATGCCGCTGTTGGGATTTGGCCGAACGATCAGCTTGCCACCCGACAAACCCTTGCCCACATAGTCATTGGCCTCACCCACCAGATCGAGGGTCACGCCACGCGCCGCCCAAGCACCGAAGCTCTGTCCGGCCACGCCTTTCAGCGTAACCCAAATACAGTCCTCGGGCAGCCCCGCATGGCCATATTTGCGGGCGACCTCGCCAGACAGCATGGCACCAGCGGTGCGGTCCGTGTTACCAATCGTAAGTTCAATTTGCACCGGCATCCCATCGTCGAGTGACGGTTTGGCCTGCTCAATCAGCTTACGATCCAAGATGTCCCTGATCGGATGGTCCTGCGCGGTGGTACGATGGATATCAACATGCGCAGCCTCTTCGGGCTTGAAGAACAGCTTGCTGAAATCCAGCCCCTGGGCCTTCCAGTGATCAATCGCAGGTTTAGTGTCGAGCATATCTGTCTGGCCGATCATCTCGTTCACATTGCGGAAGCCCATCTCGGCCATCAGCCCGCGTACTTCCTCTGCAACATAGAAGAAAAAATTCACAACATGCTCAGGTTCGCCGGTGAACTTCTTGCGCAACTGCGGGTCTTGCGTGGCAATGCCAACCGGACAGGTGTTGAGATGGCATTTTCTCATCATGATGCAGCCGGTCGCAATCAACGGTGCCGTGGCAAAGCCAAACTCATCAGCCCCCAGCAGTGCGCCGACAACCACGTCGCGGCCGGTCCGCAGACCACCATCCACCTGCACGGAAATTCGCCCTCGAAGATCGTTCATTACTAGGGTCTGCTGGGTTTCGGCGAGGCCAATCTCCCATGGTGAACCGGCATGCTTGATTGAGGTCAGCGGCGACGCGCCCGTCCCTCCTTCAAAGCCTGAAATCGTCACGTGATCTGCTCGTGCTTTCGAGACACCTGCCGCAACGGTCCCAACACCAATTTCAGAGACCAACTTCACGCTGATATCAGCGGCAGAGTTTACGTTCTTCAGATCGTATATTAGCTGTGCCAGATCCTCAATCGAGTAGATGTCATGATGCGGCGGCGGTGAGATCAGGCCTACCCCCGGTGTTGAGTGACGTACCTTGGCGATGACAGCATCCACCTTGTGGCCAGGAAGCTGACCGCCCTCACCGGGTTTGGCGCCCTGGGCCATTTTGATCTGGATCATGTCGGAATTGACGAGATATTCAGTGGTCACGCCAAAGCGGCCCGAGGCCACCTGCTTGATCGCCGAGCGCATAGAATCACCGTTTTCTAGTGGGACAAAACGGTCTACTTCCTCGCCACCCTCACCGGTGTTCGACTTGCCGCCGATCCGGTTCATAGCAATCGCCAGCGTGGTATGTGCTTCGCGACTGATCGAGCCATAAGACATAGCACCGGTCGCGAAACGCTTCACGATATCCTCGGCGGATTCCACTTCGTCTAATGGCAAAGGCTTGCGACCAACCTCTTTGGCACCCTTCAAACGGAAGAGGCCGCGCAGGGTCATTAGCTCTTCATCCTGCTGATTGATCGCTGCGGCATAGGACCGATACTTGTCCGGCAGCGCGCCACGAACGGCGTGCTGCAGATCGGCCACTGTCTCAGGTGACCAAGTGTGCTTTTCACCGCGTATGCGGAACGCGTATTCTCCGCCCACATCCAGCGCGCCTTTGTAGATTGGATTATCGCCGAACGCATTGACATGGCGTTGCATGGTTTCCCGGGCGACTTCGGCCAGTCCCACACCCTCGACGGCCGTGTGAGTGCCGGTAAAATATTTCTGTACGAAGGATGACTGCAGGCCGACCGCATCAAAGATTTGTGCACCGCAATAGGACTGATAGGTCGAGATTCCCATCTTGGACATGACTTTTAGCAGGCCCTTATCGATGGCCTTGATATAGCGGCGGATGACCTGCTCATCGGTCAGCTCCTCATCAACCATCTCACGCAGATCAGCCAGGGTCTCAAAGGCCAGCCACGGGTTGACCGCCTCGGCACCAAAGCCGGCCAAGGTTGCAAAGTGATGGATTTCGCGGGCTTCACCAGTTTCCACGACGAGGCCGACCGATGTACGCAGCCCCTTGCGGATTAGATGGTGATGCACCGCCGATGTAGCCAGCAGTGAGGGAATGCCCACGCGCTCCGGCCCAACCAGACGGTCCGACAGGATAATAATATTATACCCCTGACCCACGGCTTCCTCGGCGCGGGTGCAGATATTGTCGATTGCCTGCTCCATATACTCGACACCACGATGCACGCCATAGGTGATATCGAGGGTTTGTGTCTGGAACTCATTGTCAGCGATGTCACCTATCGCGCGAATTTTCTCCAGCCCCGCATTGGAAATGATCGGCTGACGCACTTCGAGACGCTTGAGGGTCGATGTCCCCTCTAGGTCCAGCAGGTTGGGACGCGGCCCGATAAACGAGACTAGCGACATAACAATTTCTTCGCGGATCGGATCGATTGGTGGGTTCGTCACCTGCGCAAACAGCTGCTTGAAGTAGGATGCAAGCGTCTTTGACTTAGACGACAGCGCGGACAACGGCGTGTCCGTTCCCATGGCGCCCGTCGCCTCTTGTCCTGTATGGGCCATCGGCAGCATCAGGAACTTCAAATCCTCGGCAGAATAGCCAAAGGCCTGCTGGCGTTCCAGCAGCGGGGTTTCAGAGAGCGGCGCCGCGCGTCCCACTTCGGGCAAGTCCTTCACCCGGATCTGCGAACGGGCCAACCACTCACGATAGGGATGGCTGTTCGCCAGCTCGGTCTTGAGATCATGATCGGAGATGGTTTTGCCCTTCTCCAGATCGATCAGCAGCATCTTGCCCGGCTGCAGCCGCCACTTGCGGGCGATGTTTTCCTCAGGAATGTCGAGCACACCCATTTCGGAAGCCAGCAAGACAAACCCGTCCTTAGTCTCCAGATAACGCGCGGGGCGAAGGCCGTTACGATCCAGCGTCGCGCCGACGACCTTGCCGTCAGTAAATGCGATCGCGGCCGGGCCGTCCCACGGCTCCATCAGGGCTGCGTTGTATTCGTAGAACGCGCGAAAATCCTCATCCATCAGCGGATTGCCGGCCCAGGCTTCGGGGATCAGCATCATCATCGCATGGGGCAGCGTGTAACCGCCTTGGTAGAGCAGCTCGAGCGCATTGTCGAAACAGGCTGAATCCGATTGGCCTTCAACAGAAATCGGCCACAGCTTTTGCATATCATCACCGAAGATCGGCGAAGACATGCTTGCCTGACGTGCAGCCATCCAGTTGGAGTTACCGCGCAAGGTGTTAATTTCGCCGTTGTGGCAGATCATCCGATAGGGATGGGCCAGCGGCCAGGCCGGGAAGGTGTTGGTCGAGAACCGCTGATGGACAAGCGCAACGGCAGAGATCACTCGCTCGTCCTGCAGATCCTTGAAGTACTCCACCACGCCATTGGCGAGGACCAGCCCTTTGTAGACAATAGTCCGAGAGGAACACGACACCGGGTAATAGCCCTGGGCCTCCAACGGATAGGTGCTGCGCAGGTGATGCGACGCTACCTTGCGCATCACGAATAGCTTGCGCTCGAAAGCATCATCATCGGCGATGTTCGCGCCGCGGGCGATAAATACCTGACGGTGGACCGGCTCGGTCGGCTTCACGCTTTCGCCAAGGATCGATGATTCGACCGGCACTTCGCGCCAGCCGAGAATCTCCAGACCCTCCTGCTGAGCAGCCATTGCATAAGCCTTTTCCACCATTGCGTGATGTGCTGGGTCGCGCGGCAGAAAAAGCTGCGCTACGCCGTAATGATTTGGTTTTGGCAGCTCGAAACCGAGCGCGGAAACTTCGGCACGAAAAAATTCATGGGGGAGCTGGATCAGGATACCCGCGCCGTCACCGGCTTTCGGATCTGCTCCGACTGCCCCACGATGCTCCAGATTGCAGAGAATCTTCAGCCCGTCTTCAACGATTTTACGACTGCGCTCATTACGAATTGAACAGATCATCCCAATGCCACAAGCGTCATGCTCGCTGGCCGGGTTGTAGAGGCCCTGCGCCGAACGCTGACCGTCATACAAGGCGGTTTTTGCACCGTCTGGGCCGGCAGTCGACCCAGCTGTAGTTTGCGAATTCAGCAACTTTGATGTCTCGTTCGTCATGTCGCCTTCACTTCCCGATCCTACCAAGCACAACTGTGCTTCTCTCTGTGTCATGTATCTGTTCCCTCGCACCACCAGTGTGCCCCGGTTTTCTTAGCGTTAGGGTCCCGACGACAAAACTCCGCGCGGCCTTTGGGCCGGCGAATGCCTATGACCAACAATGTGGTTTTAGAACATACAGAGTTTACCCAAACCGGGTCATTTTCGCACCCGTTAAGAGTAAATAAATCTCTTGTTTTTCGAAATCAACTCCGCAAAGGGAAACACTCTGAAGACGGGGTGTTTATGGTCATAATACTTATCAGTAGGAGAGCTAACCTAATGATTTTATTTGTAAAAAATCTTTATCGTTCTTCTGAGCTTGACGCCGTTTCCAACCACGAAGTTTCACCGCCGTCACGCCGGTCTTCAACTTTTGCATCATTTCCGCTTCTTCCGCCTCACGCATAATTGAGTCATCGATGACCTCTGCGACCATCCCTTTGGGAATCACCACCACGCCGTCACCGTCTCCGAGCACCAAGTCGCCCGGCGTGATTATCACATCGCCAAAGGCCAGGGTCTCATTGATTTTAAAGTCACCGTTAAGGTCTTTCAGGGTACCACGCATGCAAAGGCCCCGGGCAAAAACTGGCCAGCCTTTCTCAGCCAGCGCCGCGCCGTCACGGACACAGCCGTCAATCACTAGTCCGCCGAGCTTTCGAGACTTGGCCGAGGTTGCCATCACCTCCCCGAAATAACCGCCCTCATAGCCGCCACTGACATCAGCGACGATCACGTCGCCGGGTTGGGCCTCATCAATGGCGAAGTGAATGGCAAGGTTGTCCAGCGGTGGACCCTTGACCGGAAAGGCCGGGCCACAGATTTTCATACCCGGAGCGATTGCCTTGATGGCGGACGGCAACGAGCCAATCCGCCCGGCAGCCTCATGCAGTGTGGAACTGTCGATCTGCGCGGCGGCGGCCAACAGTTCAGAGGTCAGCGCGGCACTTAAATTTTCACTTCCAGCCATTTCGAACATTTCCTTAAAAATGATAACGTTGCAGTAATTCTAGACGCCACAACACCGTTCGTCATTGGGGGAAGTTACGTGCCACAAGCCACCAAGTACCAATGTATAACTCCTGCATTCATGCTGAATCTAACGAAGCAAGAGCCAGGGGAAGCCTTGCCCTGCGAGCGGCTCAGGGTGAGAATGCTCGAGAAGGCACTCTCATGACTGGCGTTCTCTCTGGAATGCGCGTGGTCGAAGGTTCGGCCTTTGTCGCGGCACCTACCTGCGGAATGACGCTCGCGCAACTGGGCGCTGACGTGATCCGCTTTGACATGATCGGTGGCGGGATTGACTACAAGCGCTGGCCCGTAACCGCCGAGGGTAACTCGATCTATTGGGCCGGACTGAACAAGGGCAAGCGCTCCATCGCGGTGGATTTTCGTAAGGCTGAAGGCCAGGAACTCCTTAGCAACCTGATAACCCAGCCCGGCGAGGATCGCGGCATCCTGCTGACAAACTTCCCGATGAAGGGATGGCTGTCTTATGAGGCGCTGCGGGCCAAGCGTGCGGATCTGATCGCGCTCAACATTCTGGGTAATCCGGATGGCTCAGTCGCCGTTGATTACACTGTCAACGCCGCGGTCGGATTTCCGTATGTGACGGGTCCCGGCGCGGAAGAAAACCCAGTGAACCAGGTTTTTCCCGGCTGGGATGTCTCCACAGGTTATGCAGCCGCGACAGGCCTGCTGGGGGCCGAGCGGCACCGGCGGATTACTGGTGAAGGCCAGTATGTCTCCCTCTCGCTGGCCGATATGGCCTTCGCGACTGTGGGCAATCTTGGTTATATCGGCGAAGTGCAGATCAACGGGGTCTCCCGCCCACACATCGACAATGACGTCTATGGCAGCTATGGGCGCGACTTCCCCACCAAGGACGGGCGGCAAGTGATGATAATCGCCGTGTCCGTCCCTCAGTGGAAGAAGCTGGTGGAGGCCACCGGCACAGCGGATATCATGGCCAAACTGGAAGCCAAAACCAAACTGGACTTTAGACGAGAGGACGACCGCTACGCCGCGCGGGACGCGATTGCTGGCCCGATTGGAGACTGGTGCGCAACCCACACGCTCGAAGAAATCCGCACGGCGTTCGATGCTCACAATGTGTGCTGGGGACCCTACCAGACCTTTAGCCAGATGGTGGCCGACGACCCCCGCGCTTCAACGGCCAATCCACTGTTCGCTGAGATCGACCAACCGGGTATCGGCACCTATCTAGCGCCAGGATCCCCGCACAAGTTTGGGTCCTTTGAGCGGGAATACCCCCGCGCTCCGATTCTTGGCGAACACACGGATGAGATATTGTCAGGCGAACTAGGCCTGAGCGACGGAGAAATCGGCAAGTTGCATGATACAGGAATCGTGACGGGAATGATTGACTGACAGCCATTTGGAACGACGTAAAAGTATCCATAATGATGAACCTGTCGAAGTATGAGGGCGAACACCCTCATCCCTAGTTTAGATCTTAGGTCAGGCTCAGGGTAGGGATATTTAGAGAGAGAGCACACCGATGAATGACACGATCACGCTTTGCCGCGCAGCGCTACCTGACGGCCAGGCCTTTCGGGAGGCCGCCGGACAAGCTGCCGCTATGCTTGCCGCCCCGGGTGGCCCGGTGGAACCGAAAAAGCTCGACGAGCATCAGTTCGCGCTGCACGGATTTGCGTGGATGAGTACATATGTCACTGCGCTGGAGCAGCTGCTCGGCTGGGCCGAACGGCTAGAAAACGAGGGCCGGCTGTCTAATCTGGAGGTCATGATCCTGAGCTGCGGCTTTGGGAGTTACCTCAAGCAGCTAAAATACGGCATCGCCATGAGCCAGGACGAAATCGCTCGCCCAGGTGATCTAGGACTAGACGAAAGCACATTCTTTAACAGCGGCGCAGCGCGCGCGCTAATGAGCAAGGGTGACAGCATTGCCGTTCGTCAGGATATCGCCGAGACGCTAGGCACGCGGAGTGGTGATTTCGGCGATCGGGGTCTGGACGAAACACATGGAATGATTGCAGATCAGTTCCGCCGGTTTTCCGACGAGAAGGTCTCTCCCCATTGCCATGAATGGCATGTGAAGGACGAGCTGATCCCGCTAGAAATCATTAAGGAAATGGCCGAACTCGGAGTGTTCGGGCTGACCATTCCAGAAGAAGACGGTGGGCTGGGGCTCGACAAGATCGCCATGTGCGTCGTTACAGAAGAGCTATCGCGTGGCTATATCGGCGTGGGATCGCTGGGCACACGCTCTGAAATCGCTGCAGAGTTGATCCGCGTGAACGGAACGCAGGAACAAAAGGACAAATACCTGGTACCCATTGCGGCAGGGGAAATCCTACCGACCGCGGTGTTCACCGAGCCCAATCACGGCTCGGATCTGGCCCATATCCGTACCCGGGCTACCCGAGATGGAGATCTCTATCGGGTCAAAGGTAACAAAATCTGGATCACACACGCCGCGCGCACCGATCTGATGACGTTGATGGTGCGGACAGACGCAGATGAGGATGGCTATCGGGGGCTGTCCATGTTCTTGGCCGAAAAGCCGCGCGGTACCGAAGACAACCCCTTCCCCGCCGATGGCATGGTGGGTTCGGAAATCCGGGTACTCGGCTATCGCGGCATGAAAGAATATGAGCTTGGCTTTGACAGATTTGAAATACCTGCCGATAGCCTCCTAGGCGGGCGCGAGGGTGAAGGCTTCAAACAGCTGATGGCAACCTTTGAGACCGCACGCATCCAGACTGCGGCCCGTGCCGTGGGTGTCGCTCAAAACGCGCTGGAACTAGGCTTCGGCTATGCCAGCGACCGAGAACAATTCCGCCGCCCAATCATCAAATTTTCTCGGGTCGGCGGCAAGCTTGGCTGGATGGCTACAGAGACCATGATTGCACGACAATTAGCGTATTTTGCAGCCCGTCAAAAGGATTCTGGCCAGCGCTGCGATATCGAGGCAGGCATGGCAAAGTTGCTCGGTGCACGAGTTGCCTGGTCGAACGCGGATAACGCGCTGCAGATCCACGGCGGCAATGGCTATGCCGAGGAGTACGATATCTCCCGCGTGCTCTGTGATGCGCGTATTTTAAACATTTTTGAAGGCGCAGCAGAGATCCAGGCCGGTATCATTGCGCGGGGTCTTTTGGGTCGTCCAAACCGACCGGCCTGAATGGCGATTTATGAAAAAAATCGCTAACCAGTCCCGGGATTACCAATAAAGGTAGAAGGCCCTAAATGAGCGCAAAAAAAATTCTCGTCGTTGATTCCGTGACCAAGTTTCAACGAAGTGATCTTGGATCTGTCGCAATTGCCGCCTCGCATGGTGGCGCCTATGCCGGATATCTTGCTGCGCGCGCAGGTCTCCGCGGGGTCATCCTACACGATGCGGGTATTGGTAAGGATCAAGCTGGCATTTCGTCCCTGCCCTATCTCGATGAACTCGGCATTGCATGTGCAACGATCAATTACCAGAGCGCACGTATCGGCGATGGTCAGGCCATGGCCGACACCGGCGTGATCAGCCACATCAACCAGACAGCTCGAGATGCCGGATGTAGCGTTGGACAACCCGCCATGTCGTGCGCACGAACCATGGGTGCGGTTCGAGGTATTGGCGGCGAAGTGGCTCGCTACGCGGAAGCGCGGTTTATTCTGCGAGAGAGCCCTAACAGCCCAAGCGTCATTGGCTGCGACTCGACATCCCTAGTGAAGACTGAAGATAAAGGTCAGATCGTCGTCACAGCATCCCACGGTGATCTACTTCGGGAATCACCAAGCTGGGGGGCACGACCGGATGTTCTCGCGGCGGTATTCAACGACGCGGGATCAGGCGATCCGACCCGCCTACCCGATCTAGACATTCGGGCTATCGCAGGCGCAACCGTCTCTACTGAAAGTGCGCGAATCGGTGATGCGCGCTCCACTTACGAAGACGGCATCATCTCGCATATCAACGAAACAGCGCGCGCACGTGGTGCGCGTGTCAGCATGAGCTGCAAAGCCTTCGTTCAGAAAATGATCGACAGTGCGCAGGACGACGCTTAGGCGAGCATTTCCCTGACCCGTGCTGCAATACGGTCAGATTTGATCTTGTAGGCTTCTTCTAGCGGAATAGAGAACGGGATCGGAATACGTTCACCGCCAAGTCGCGCCACAGGCACACCGAGTTCTTCTGCAACCTCGGCAGCAATCTCGCCACCAAAACCACCAACACGAACAGCTTCGTGTACAACAAGCAGCTTCCCGGTCTTCGAAACTGAAGCCATCACGGCTTCACGGTCCCATGGCCATAGCGTGCGCAGGTCGATGACTTCAACAGATATACCCTCACCCGAAAGCGCTGCCGCTGCTTCGGACACAACACCCACCTGTGCCGACCAACTAACAATAGTTATATCTCTACCGTCACGAACCGTCCGCGCTACGCCCAGAGGAATAGCCGATTGATCGCTCTCATCAACTTGGCCGGTCATGCCCCACAATCCCTTATGTTCCATGTAAACAACCGGATCGTCGCAGCGAATCGAAGATTTAAGCAGCCCGCGGTTCTCCGCCGGTGTTCCGGGCGTGACTACAACAAGACCGGGCACATGGGTGTACCAGGCCTCCGGTGACTGAGAATGCTGAGCCGCGACACCGCCGCGTATTCCGATTGGCATGCGAGCCACCATCGGCACCCGCGCCTGGCCGCCAAACATATAGCGTGCCTTGGCAGCCTGATTAACGAGCTCATCTACGGCACACATAGCAAAATCCGAGAAGCGCAACTCGGCAATAGGCCGCGTTCCTCCCATCGCCGCACCAACTGCGGCTCCCATGATTGTTGATTCTGAAATAGGTGTATCCACAATCCGGTCGTCTCCGAATTCGGCCTGCAGGTCGCTATACTGACCAGCCATTCCGCCTTCGTAGCCGAGGTCCTCCCCCAACGCCCAAACGGTGGGATCCCGACGCATCTCTTCCTGTAAGCCCAATCGCGCGGCCTGTGCGTAGGTCATCTCACTCATTGTTCAGCTCCCGGAACAATCGGCGCACCAACATCCTGAACATCGGTGAAAGCCAGGGATGGATCGGGCCAGTCAGCTTGTTCGGCATCCTCCACAAAACCTGTAATTTCCGCCTTCACCTCGTCGCGCATGCCATCGATTTCGTCTTGGGACAGCCCGTTTTCCAGAAGCCAGGATTCGGTACGCCGAATGGGTTCGTGCTCCAAGGCCGCTTCGGCTTCACCAGCATCACGGTAGCCCGCGTCGTCATGGGCAAAGTGCCCACGCAGACGATAGGTCATCGCCTGAATCAGTTGCGGCCCGGAACCATTTCGAATTTCAGAAACTACCCGTCCCGCTGTGCTATCGACCGCGAACAAGTCATTCCCGTCGATCGTAATCGCAGGCACATCGAAACTCTCGGCGCGTTTGGCAATACCCCCACCAGCCGTAACCAACCGCGTTGTCGTGCTAGCGGCAATCTGATTATTCTCACAAACAAAGAGTACCGGAAGCTCATAGACCTTGGCCCAATTAAGCGCCTCCATAAACGGGCCGCGATTGATCCCACCATCACCGATGAAGTTCACGACGATACGATCCTGCCCGAGTAGCTTAACGGCCTGTGCTGCCCCTACCGAAATGGTGCAACCATCGGCAATTACACCGTTTGCGCCCAGCATACCTACCGAGAAATCCGCGATATGCATGGAGCCCCCCTTGCCATTGCTAGTACCCCCAACCTTACCAAAGAGCTCCAGCATCATAGCGCGCGGGTCGGCACCTTTAGCAATGGAGTGGCCATGACCGCGGTGATTACTGGTCAGATAGTCATCGTCACGCAGGTTCTCGCAAATTCCGACGGCAATAGATTCTTCGCCTATATATTGATGCACCGATCCTCGTATATGACCTGCAAAAAAGTTTTCTCCAGCGGCTTCCTCAAAAGCTCTGATGACCAGCATCTTGCGAAACATCACAGCAACGCGGGCCGGCTCGTTGGCCAAATTCCTTGCCATGTCTAGCTCTCCTCCAAAATATCATAGCCTCCGCGTTCTCTAGCGGAAGTTCAGTGCTACTATCCTTGCACAAATTCGACCGGTAGAGGACAAGCCGGCGGTGAATGTGTTTTAGGGGAATGTGTAATGAGCGATCAGTCAGTGGCCGATGGCAGAAACGTCAAAATTGAGATGTCGGGTGGCGAAGCCATTGCCGAGATGTTCAAGCTCCACGAAGTGGGTCCGATGTTCGGTATGGCCGGGTTCCAACTGCTACCATTCTACGATGCCGTGCGCGAACTCGGAATGCAGCACACCCTGATTAACGATGAGCGCAGCGGAGCCTTCATGGCCGATGCCTGGGCACGGGTCACCGGTCGCCCCGGTGTTTGCGACGCTACCCTCGGGCCCGGCGCAACCAACCTCCTTACCTCACTGACGGAATCTCTTAACGCAGGCATTCCGATGATAGCGATGATTGGCGACACCAATCGCGAGCATGCTTGGAAAAACATGACCCAGGAGACAAGACAGGTCGAAATGCTACGCCCAGCAGTGAAAGAGGTCATCAGAATCGAAGTCGGAACACGAATCCCTGAACACATCCGCTACGCCTACACGATCGCAACGTCCGGGCGCCCCGGGCCAGTGCTTCTCGATGTGCCCGAGGATATTTGCCACGGCGTATTTGAGTTCGATGCTGACGATATATTTGCAGACCCGACAACAACCCATGCGCCGTCGCGGCGTACGCGTCCCGCACGTGACGACCTAGAGCGAGCCATCACCCTTCTTGCCGATGCCGAACGCCCGGTCATCCTCGCAGGTGGCGGCATTCACATCTCTGGTGCGCAAGACGAACTGACAGCATTCGCTGAAGAGCAGTCGATCCCGGTGGGTCACACTTTGTCGGGCAAGGGATCCATCGCGTGCATCCACGACCTTTCAATCGGACTATTTGGGCGCTACTCACGTACCGCCAATGATGTGCTCGAAACTGCGGATACAATTTTCGTCGTCGGCTGCAAACTCGGGGAAATCGCCACCAAGCGCTACACTGTGCCTCGCTCGGGTATCCCGATCATTCACCTTGATATTATGGCCGAAGAAATCGGCCGCTGGGCGCGCACCGATGTGGCGTTGTGCGGTGACGCACGAGAAAGTTTGCGCGACTTACGTGAAGCCCTGTCGGACGGGGCCGATAAACGCCGGGCCAAACGCGCCAGTTTCATCACCGAAGTCAGTGCAGGAAAGACCAAATGGCGTGCCGAAGTTGAAGAGCGCCTCACCTCGGACGAAGTGCCCGTCAACATGGCGCGCATGGTCCACGAGTTGAACAACGTGTTGCCCAAAGACGCCATCCTAGTTGCCGATGGTGGCTTTGCCGCCCATTGGACAGGTTTGATCTACGACACTAAGCAAGCCGGGCGCGGCTATATCCCCGATCGTGGCATGGCCTCGATCGGTTACGGCGTGTCGGGCGGTATCGGTGCGCAACTGGCAGCACCCGACCGGCCCGTATTTACGCTTACCGGTGATGGCGGATTAAACATGACGCTAGGTGACCTGGAAACCGCTGCGCGTCTGAACGTTCCGGTGACGGTGCTGGTCGTAAACAATGCAGCTTCCGGCTACATCAAGGCGCTGCAACACGCGATGTTCGGCGGTCGTTACCAATCCGCTGATCTATCTGAGTTGAATTATGCTAATATTGCGGAAAACCTTGGTTGCCGCGGCATACGCGTTGAACACCCTGATCAGCTAGCCAGTGCCTTCCGCACGGCTCTGAAAAGCCGCGACAAACCGAATGTGATTGATATCGTTGTAACCCGTGACGCCGGCAAAATGCTACCGGGCGTCGACAACCGCACCGCACCCATAAAAAAGGGTGACCGGATCGCATAGGGATTCAGGCATGAGCGAGACCGACCAGCCGAGGAATACGCCCGCCCGTATTTTTGAGCTGTACAAGACCATGTGCCTTATTCGGGCATTCGAAGAACGCGCCGAGGACGCCTTCGACGAAGGTTTTATCAACGGATCAATCCACCAGTATATCGGTCAGGAAGCTGTCGGCACCGGTGTCTGCTCCAACCTACGGCGCAACGATTACATCCTCTCCAACCATCGTGGACATGGCCACTCCATCGCCAAGGGCGCCGACCCCGAAGCGATGATGAAGGAATTGATGGGTCGCGTGGGCGGCACCAGTGGAGCCAAGGGCGGATCTATGCACATCGCAGATTTTTCGGTCGGCATGCTCGGTGCAAACGGGGTGCTCGCAGATGGCCTGACTATGGGTGTTGGTGCGGCACAAGCGATCACCCTCAAAGGGGATGATTCTATCGTGGCGGTCTTTGTTGGTGACGGGACCACCAATCGCGGCCCGTTCTACGAAGCCCTCAACTGGGCCATGGTCTACGAATTGCCTATCATGTTTGTGTGTGAGAACAACACCTACGCTTCATCAACGCTGACTAGAAGTGTCACAGCGGGCGATGGCCCCGTGGCCCGCGCCAAGGCCTTCGGCATGCCCGCGTTCGATGTCGACGGCAATAACGTGGTGGCAGTTGATGCTCTTGCTACTGATCTAATTGCGCGTGTACGTAGCGGACAGGGCCCGCATTTCCTGCACGCTCGCACCTATCGCGTGAAAGGTCATATCTCACGCGACAAGCTGCTCTATCGTCGGGATGGCGAAACAGAAGAGAACTGGGAAAACGAACCGCTCGGGCAATGCGCCTCGTGGCTCGCAGACAACGGACTAAACGAAGCCGATCTGCGCAGCGCACATGCCGCGGCCTACGCCCAGATTGATACGGCCGTCACAGCAGCCAAAGAATCCCCCTTCCCCGATGCCGCATTGGCTTACGAAGACGTACAGGATTTTGGCCCGCCCGAACCCTGGGCTGGGACGGGAGATGCGGCATGACTACGATGACCTTTGCCGATGCTGTACGGGAGGGACTAGCCGAGGAAATGCGCCGCGACCCATTAGTCTGGGCGCTAGGTGAAGACCTTTCCACTGCCCATGGTGGTACGAGCGCGAACCAGTATCTGGGTTTGATTGAGGAATTCGGTGCCAAACGCATCGTCAACACGCCGATTTCCGAAAACACTATCATGGGCGCCGCCGTCGGAGCTGCCGTTGCGGGCACCCGTCCTGTAGCCGATTTGCGGATGGCTGATTTCGGAATGTGTGCCGTCGACGAGCTCGTCAACCAAGCTGCGAAAATTCGTTACATGTTCGGCGGACAGGCCCGGGTTCCCTTAGTCGTGCGCCAGGCTATCGGCATGCGTAAAGGCGGTGCCGCCCAGCACTCCCAATCAACCGAAGCCTGGTATGTCCACACACCCGGCCTCGTGGTTGTGGCTCCAGGCACGCCAGCTGACGGACGTGGTTTGCTAAAATCCGCGATCCGCGCCGACGACCCCGTCGTGTTTATGGAACACAAGGACCTCTGGAGTACTAAGGGCGATGTTCCCGACGACGAAGGCATGGTTCCAATTGGTGAAGCCAAGACCCTGCGCGAGGGGAGCGATCTTACCATAGTATCCTGGTCGAGGATGGCACACCTGGCTGTTGAGGCGGCAGAGACGCTTGCAGCTGATGGCACATCCGTCGAAGTCATCGACCTACGTACCCTTTGGCCATGGGACAAGGTGACAGTCTATGCCTCCGTCGCCAAGACCGGTCGCCTTTTGGTCGCGCAGGAAGCCGTACAGGTTGGCGGCTTTGCCTCAGAAATAGCAGCGGATGTGACCGAAAACTGCTCGACTGACCTGAAAACCTTTCCACGGCGCATAGGTGCACCGCGTATGCCTGTCCCTTATGCTGAACCCATGGAAAACGAATTCCGGGTTACAACCGAACGCGTGGTCGCCAAGGCTCGCGAAGCCTTAGACGCCTAAACAGGAAAACAGTTTATGAGATTGATTACTTTTGAAGCAGGGAACGGTGTACACGTTGGCCTAGTCAACGATGCCGGTATTGTCGACCTGACCGAGCATGCGGGTGTGACCTCGCTGCGAGGCCTGATCGCTGATGGCAAAGTTGATGATATGGCTGCTCATGCCGGTGCCGTCGCCGACCATGCGCTGGACGATGTGACCTTTCTGCCGGTCATTCCCGACCCCGCCCATATCTGGTGTGTAGGCGTAAACTACATGGATCATTTGCAGGAGGCGATCGACGCCGGCCTACAACGCTCTAAGTCAGAACATCCGATGATCTTCGGCCGTTATGCCGACACCATGGTTGGCCACAAGCAAAACCTGATGAAGTCACCCCACGTTCATAAACTCGACTATGAGTGCGAACTCGCCGTTATCATCGGTAAGCCGGGTCGCCACATTACGAAGGAAGATGCCCTGTCCCACGTGGCGGGATATTCCTGCTTCAATGAAGGCAGTGCCCGCGATTGGCAATACCACACGTCCCAAGTCGTCCCAGGCAAGAACTTCGCCAAGACAGGCGCGTTCGGCCCCTGGATGGTTACCGCTGACGAAATCCCCGACCCACAGGTGCTCGGCATATCGACTGTGCTGAACGGTCAGACGATGCAGAGCTCTAACACCAAAAATATGATCTTCGACGTTGTTACCTGTATTTCTTACGTCTCGAACATGCTGGAGCTACAGCCGGGTGATGTAATTGCTTCAGGCACTCCGTCAGGCGTTGGCCAGTCACGCGAACCACAGGTTTTCATGCAGCCGGGCGACACCTGTGAAATCCATATCGAGAATGTGGGTGTTCTAATAAACGAAATTGCCGAAGGCTAACTAGTAAGGTTAACCGCGCAGGCGCTGAACCACACGTCCGTCAATCAAGGCGAGGCCCAGAGCGATACACGCCATCCCTATCATCTGCTCAATGCTGAGGGTCTCGCCGAGAATGAAGATTCCCAGCAAAAGCGCACTGACAGGAACAAGAAAGTTTACCAGCAAGATATTGATCGCACCGGCAGTGGCCAAAATCCGGAAATAGATCAGATACGCGAAAGACGTAGAGATCACCGCGAGACCAATCATCGCGCCCCAGGCCGATAGACCAGGGTTTTGCATCGTCCACGGCTGCTCGATGATCAAGGCGACCGGCAACACAAGCACCACTGCCATGGTCATTTGCCCCGTGGCGACAACGATCGGCGCGACACCGCGCGCTGCGAACCGCCGTCCATAGATAGCAGAAATCGCATAAAGGAACGCTGCGCCAAGTATAGATAACTGACCGAGCAGGTCGCTGCCGATTTCGCCCAGAAGTTCCGGGCCTATCAGAAACACAACCCCCACCAGACCGGCCATCACACCCAGCACCTTGCCTAGGGTAAACCCTTCATCGGTGGTGAAAAAATGTGCAGCGATGACCGCGAATAGCGGTGAAGTAGCAATCAAGATCGAGGCCAGCCCGCCGGTGATATGCACTTGTCCCCAGGCGATCAAGAAGAATGGAACGGAAGAGTTAATCGCCCCCATGACAAGAAGAGCAATCCATATATCTCGGTCCCGTGGAACCATGGCTCCGCTTGCGAGCACTGCTACCCACAGGATAGCGGTGGCCAATGAGACACGAACGAGGATAATCACCAGCGGCGGCACCTCGAGCACGGCGATTTCGTTAAAAAAGAACGTACAACCCCAGCACAGGCCGAGAATGACCAGCAACAACCATTCAACTGGCGTCATCCGCATGGGGCTAGCCTGAGCCATCAGCTACCCAGCACGGTTTTGAGTTTCGCCACCGCTGTGTGCGGCGCGGTGAAGATAGGTCGTCCTTCGATTTGTGCTATCTTTCTTTGCACCAACCCCATGGAGAACTGCCCGAGCATCAGGCTGTCACAGTCAGTTAGGGACTGAGCAGATTGTACCACCAAATCGTCATGAGCCGACCGGTCACCTTCCAGCAGAATTTCAAATGCGCCGTCGGCCACATCACTGATCAAGTCGTAGGTCAGATTGTTGGCTGCGGCATAGCTGAAGATATCGTCGGACAGGCATTTGATCGTCCCCGGCGTGGTCGCAAGAACACCCAAACGGTTGCCTTGACCGAACGCGGCTTCGATCATCGCTTCGTAGGATGTCAGCACGGGGACGTCCATACCATCTCGACCGGCTTCAACCAGACGCCCAAAGACCGATCCACAGAAAATGATCGCATCTGCACCGCTGTTCTGGCTATAGCGAAGTAGCCGCGCGATACGCGCGTAGCATTCCTCTGGCATGACGTCGGGCACAGTCATATCATCGTTGATAAAATCCGCGTAAAGTGACTGATCAAGCACGCAAACCGGCTCCGCTTCGGGCCAAAGCTCTTCAAATGCTGTGCGCACAGTTGGAAACGCGACTTCCGTGGGCGAAACAACTCCAACGCGTGGTCTGGACATGGTCTCTATTCCCCCAACAGCCGCTTGAGCTTGCGCACAGAGGTGTGCGGTGCAGTGAGCACCGGGCGAGTTGGCATATCGGTGAACTGTTTGGCGGCACTGGTCATGGAGAACTGACCAAGCATCAGGCAGTCACAATCGGTCATCTTGTCGGCGGCTGCGGCCACCATCTGGTCATGGGTTTCAACATCCCCGGCCAAAATGATCGGGCGCGCGGCATCTTCCACGCGTTGGACAAGGGTGTAGGGCTTGTTAAGTTTTTTCGAATAGCGATCAATATCGTCAAGCAGACACTGTAGAGATCCCGAGACTGTGGTGAGAATGCCAAAGCGTGACCCGGCCGCAAAAGCTTCCTCGATCATAGCTTCCTGAGCGCTCAGCACAGGCACAGATATTTTCTCGCGTACTGCCTCAACCACACGGCCAAACACCGATCCACAGAAGACGATCCCGCCCGCACCACAATCCTGACTGTACTTAAGCAGCAAGGCCATCCGCTCATAAGTCTCGCCGGTTATGCCCTTCCCACCGCCGTAATCCGCATAAAGAGATTCATCAAGTAGGGTGACCACTTCGGCCTCAGGCCAAATATCTGCAAAAGCTTCCGCTACGGCATCCATGGCATTGTCCATGGGGGTCACAACCCCGATACGTACTGGCATTTGTTTTACTCCCCAAAAGAACTGTCTACCACTCTAAGCTCCACACCATGATGCGTAAATCAGCCGACAGATAGTTTTACCAAGCAGACAAACCCATCTCCAAACTGGTGTGTTCGAGCCAGACAGGTCAAAATCAGATACCTCGCAGCAAGGATCAAAGACATGACGAATATTTACATCGTTGGCATTGGCATGACCGCGCTTGGAAAGTTCCCGGACAAATCCGTCAAGGACCTCACCAATGAGGCGGTTACGAGCGCGCTCACGGACGCCGGCGGGACAATGGACGATGTCGACGCGGCATGGTTCTCCAACACCCGTCAGGGGATGATGGAAGGTCAAAACACCGTGCGCGGACAATGCGCGCTGCGCTCCATGGGTTTCCAGTCGATCCCGATCGTGAATGTGGAGAATGCCTGTTGCTCCTCCTCTACCGGCCTCAATCAGGCCTATGCAAACCTGAAAGCTGGCATGTCCGGGGTCGCGCTCGTCGCAGGAAGCGAGAAGATGTTCTACCCGGAAAAGCGCGACCTCATGTTCCAAGCCTTCAGGGGAGGTTGGGACGTGCACACTCAGGACGAAACCGAAGCCAATCTGCTTGCGCTCGGCGTAGGTCTCGAACTGCCACCCGAGGCTCATAAAGACACCGGCGAGCACAGTGTCTTCATGGACATCTATGCTTCCCTCGCCCGCCAGCACATGAAAAAATTTGGCACCACCCAACGCCAAATCGCGGCAGCAGCAGCCAAGAGCCATTTCCATTCGACCATGAACCCGCTGGCGCAGTACCAGAAGGATTTTAGCGTCGATGATGTGCTCAACGACCGGCTAATCGCCTGGCCTCTCACCCGCGCCATGTGCGCGCCGCTGTCTGACGGAGCTGGCGCGCTCGTCCTGGCCCGCGAAGATCAGCTCGACCGGTTCGACAAGCCCCGCGCAGTTAAAATCATGGGCACGGCTCTCGTCAGCGGGTCCGAACGTGACCCGAATGATTTCGACCGCCATCTGGGCAAGGTAGCCGCCGACCAGGCTTATGAGATGGCCGGTGTCTCCCCCGAGGACGTAAACGTCGCCGAAGTCCACGATGCTTCCGCTTTTGCAGAGATCATCCAGGTCGAGAACATGGGCTTCTGCGCTCGTGGCGACGGCGGCGCGTTGGCCGAAAGCGGCGAGACCCGCCTTGGCGGCCGCATTCCAGTTAACACGTCTGGCGGCCTGCTCTCCAAGGGGCACCCCATTGGAGCAACCGGCGCAATGCAGATCCACGAGCTAGTCACCCAGTTGCGCGGCGAAGCCGGTAAACGCCAAGTCGAGGGCGCGCGCATTGCCGCAGCCGAAAATGGCGGTGGGTTCTTTGGCGTCGAAGAAGCAGCAACTGTGGTGACGGTGTTGGAACGGGGTTAAGTCTAAGAGAGACTCAACCACCTCCACTAAAGTCCGCTAAACAACCGGAACCGACCATGACCACTGACGCTCAACGTATCGCCGAACTTGAAATCCGCCTCGCCCATCAGGAGCAGGCCGCTGATGAATTGTCGGCTGTGGTCGCCGAGCAGGCGAACCTAGTTGAATTATTGCGAGAACAAGTCCGACGGCTGTCGGGTCAAATGGGTGAACTCGCCGAAGTCGTCAGTGACAAAGCCCCTGACGATCCACCCCCGCCGCACTACTAAAACCGATGGCATCCGAGGCTACCTATTTCGTCTATGTTCTGCGTAACGACGCGGACACAACCTATACCGGCATCGCGCTGGATGTAGAGGCACGGCTGACCGCACATAACGCAGGAACTGGGGCCAAGTTTACCCGGGGTCGCGGTCCCTGGATTGTCATCCACACCGAAGGTCCGCTGCCTCTTGGTGATGCATTACGACGAGAAATGGGTATCAAGAAGGATCGAAAGTTCAAGGCAAGCCTTCAAACATCCTCATGCTGATCTTGTCGAAGCATGAGGGTTACGGTCTCGTCCTTGGTCAAGCTCAAAATGAGCGCTGACCGGACCAGCTGGGAGAATTATCCAACCTGAGAGTTCAGGTTTCGACACACTCATCTGAAGGGCGTATTCTAGGCCCAAGGGAGAACCAAACATGCGCGATAAAACTTATCTCAGCACACTTATCAATTACAACACCTGGGCGAACGAGGTGACCTATGCAGACGTCTCGAAATTGCCAGCTAAAGAAATAACTAAGAAACGGGAAACCCCACTGCAGTCGATCTATGTGAGCCTGCATCATCTACTCAATGTTGATCAGATATGGCTCGGCCATATGTCCGGTAAGAGCCACAACTTCCAAACCTTGCGTGATGTAAAGATCGAGGAATTCGATGCTCTGTGGACCGCACGCCGTGAGATGGATGAAACCCTCACGACCTATGTTGGATCCCTGAGCGGGGAAGAACTGGCAGAGATCGTCGATTACGAACTGATCGGGGGCAGCTCCGGTTCCATGTCCCGAGCCATGTGCCTGACCCACCTGGTGACCCATGGCAGTTACCATCGGGGCTGGATATCCGACATGTTCGGCCAGACCGATGCGATGCAACCCAGCGCCGATATTCCTGTCTACGAACGCGCCTTGCGCGAGGCTGGTAAGCCACCGATGCCGGTCTAATCCGGACCTGACACGAACCGAAAGAACCTCCAATGCGTTGTGAAGTCGTAGCCGTAGGCACCGAGTTGCTGCTCGGACAGATCGTCGACACCAATTCTTCCTGGATCGGAGAGCAACTCGCGCTTGCTGGGATTGATTCTCATTTTCAGGTGAAAGTGGGGGACAACGCTGATCGGATGAAGTTCTGCATCCAGCAGGGCCTCGAACGCAGTGATGCAGTGGTTTGCTGTGGCGGTCTGGGCCCTACCCAAGATGACATTACCCGCGACGTGATAGCCAGGATCATGGGCGTCGAGATGGTGCGTAACGACAAGATTGCTGCCCATATTCGAGATATTTTCGAAGGTCGTGGCCGGGTGATGCCGGAAAACAACCTGCGACAGGCCGATGTGCCCGTTGGTGCCAGCACGATTACCCAGATGCCCGGTACCGCGCCGGGTCTAGTCTGTCCGCTGACCATCGACGGTGTCGAGAAGGTAATCTACGCCGTACCCGGTGTGCCCCACGAAATGCGAGAGATGATGCTGGGTACCGTGCTAGACGATTTGCGCCGCCGTGGCGGAGACGCCTCGGTCATCCGCTCGCGGGTTCTGCGCACCTGGGGCTACGGAGAATCGGCCATTGCCGAAACACTTGCAGACCGGGTCGACGCGCTCGATGAGAGCGGCCACGCCACCATCGCCTTTCAGGCCAGTGGCATAGAGGGCATCAAGGTCCGGATCACTACAAAAGCTACTAATGACGCCGCAGCCGAGGCGATCATTGCTGCCGAAGAAGCTTTGATCCGTGAATTGCTGGGCGACTACATCTTTGGGATAGACGAAGAGAGCATGGAGACCGTTGTGCTCGCCATGCTTCGCGAAAGAGGTCTGAGCTTTGCCGCGGCGGAAAATCTTACCGGAGGAATTCTTTCCAGCCGAATGACTGCTCTCGATCCAAACTTAGAGATCTTCCGTGGTGCCACCATCGCGCCCCACGGTACCAACGAAACCGCTAGGACCATCTCCGGCGAAGACCGGGCTGTGGCCGCTGCCACCAATGTCCGCGAGATGATCGGCACCGACATCGGCATTGCCGCATTGGCACCCCTAGAAGATGAAGAGCACCCGCCGGGAACCGTGTTTGTCGCCGTGGTCCTGCCCGACCGTGCTGAAGCCAAGACCGTGGCCCTGCCGGGCGTGCTGTCCCGGATGCGCAGTTATGCGGTGATCACGACGCTCGATCTATTACGCAAGCGCCTCTCGGAATACAGCTGAGGCACGGCAACGAATTTGAACAACAATTCGGCCTACGGCCAGAACATCAATCCGGCCATGCCCTACGCGATGATCATCATCGCGGCAGTGATCCTCGCCTCCAACCATATCGTCGCCCGATACATGAGCGGCGTGATCCCCCCCATGGGCATGGTGTTCTGGCGCATAGTAATAGGGGCCTGTGTGTTGCTCCCCTTTGCTGGCATGGGGCTCTTTGCTAACCGTACCTTGATATTCAAACACTGGAAGCTGTTTCTCATTCTCGGTGTGCTGTTTGTCCCACTGGGCAACGGCATCATCTATGCCGCCTATAATTTCACCACAGCGCTAAACGGTGGCGTCGTCTCGGCCTCACAGCCAGCAATCACCGTAATTCTGTCCTGGCTAATGTTCCGAGACCTGATCAACTGGAAACAGGGCGTCGGTATATTGATTGCAGCCAGCGGCGTACTAGCCATCATCAGTCGCGGTGACCCGGCCTCCTTGTTGCTGCTGCAATTCAACATCGGCGATCTGATGATGATTGTCGCGACCGGGTTTGTGGCGTTACACAATGTGTTACTGCGTCTGGTGCCGCAGGAAATCAACACGCCACAATTGTTGCTCGCTATTCAGTTGTTCGGCTTGCTGATTGGTGCGCCGCTCTATTTGGCTGAAACGCTATTCTATCGTCCGGTCCCTATCAGTTTGGAAGCCATCGGCGTCCTTCTCTGGATCGGGATAGCGGTGACAACCATCGCGGTCGGATTAACCAACACAGCGGTCCGCACCATCGGTGCCAACAAGGCTAGCATGGCGAACTATCTGCGCGCGGGATTTACGGCCATCCTGGCCATCATTCTGCTTGGAGAAACCTTCCAGCCCTTCCACGCGGTGGGTCTTGCACTGGTCATCGGAGGGGTCCTAATGATGTCACGCGGACGCCGACGTTTGCTGCTTCCTGAAACACGCAGGGCAGCCCCGCTTTCAACGGTATCTCGACGCAAGACACGCCACGTAGAATAGCGCTATGCCTAATCAATCCATCAAAACTACACCCAAAGCAGGCTTCGGCACCTCGAGCGCGTTACCCTATCTGCTGATCGTGATGGCGGCGCTGATCATCGCGTCTAATCATGTGCTCGCCCGTTATCTGGAGGGCGTGGTTCCCCCCATGGGCATGGTGTTCTGGCGAATGGTAGTCGGCGCGCTGTTTCTGCTGCCCCTAACCGCTTACGGCCTGTTATCTAACCGGCACCTAATTTTCCAGCACTGGAAGCTGTTCACCCTTATGGGGTTGTTATTCGTACCGCTAGGTAACGGCCTTATCTACACCGCCTATACCTACACAACCGCAATCAATGGAGGCGTGGTCTCCGCCTCACAACCCGCGATTACCGTGCTGCTTACTTGGTTGATGTTTCGGGACGTTATCAATTGGAAACAGGGTATCGGCATTCTAATCGCCGGACTTGGCGTGCTGGTTATCATCACCCGGGGTGATCCGCTGACGATCCTAGTGATGGATTTCAATATCGGTGACCTGATCATGCTTGTCGCGATTGCGTTTGCCGCTCTCTACAACGTGCTAATCCGAAAAGTACCAGAGAAAATTCCGGTCCCGCAGCTGATGGTCGTCGTGCTGGTCTCGGGCGCCATGATCACCCTGCCGCTCTATATCCTGGAGACCATCCATATACGTCCGGTGCCGGTGAACTTAGTCACTATTGCCTCTATCCTCTGGGTCGGGATCGCAGTTACCGCCATCGCGGTCGGCCTGATGAGCGTCGCCATCCGTCGCATCGGAGCCAACAAGGCTAGCATGTCGAATTATATGCGCGCACTGTTCACCGCCCTACTCGCCGTGGTGCTGCTGGGCGAGGACTTCCAGAGGTTCCATCTGGTCGCGATGATGCTAGTGATTGGCGGCGTCCTCATGATGACCCGCGGCCGAACACCAGCTTCCTAAACCTACTTTAGCGGAGAGAACGGTACCGGTTTTAGAATCTTGGTCTCCATCTTCACGATTAGTCCAGATTCCTTCAGCGCCTTTACATATTCCAGCCAGCCTGCATCTTCATACATGGCTGCGCGGCGAAGTTCCCGGTCGCCCTGATCTTCGTAGCGCCACATATGCACCACCTGACTTAGATCTCCAACGTCGCAGGTGAACATGCCGACAAAACCGCCGAGATACTCTATCTGATACGGCAGCGCCATGCGCTCCCATAGTTCCAAAAAATCCCCGGTGTGGACAGGTTTGGTGGTGTAGGTGCGGTGATCAATGATCATGATGACTTCCTTCAACGTAACTTTCGAATGAAAATCGGAATCCGTGCCCCGGTCTGTCCGCCTCCGCGCGATTACTCATCCACACCGCGACGGCCATCGCAATGGCCGCGAAAATTATCAGCCGTAGCAAGCGGAACATTGGGACCTATTAAACCCTATTCACCGTAGGACGGGTCGATCCGGTCAAGACGGCGAAGCCAGGCCGGCCAATCCGCCGTACCGCGACCAGCATTATGGGCCTTACGCTGTTTGGCTGCGTTATCGAGCACTTCTTTCAACGGCATAGCAAAACTATCTCCTGCAGCTTGTTGCTTAAGTTGCAGTTTGCAGGAAGTTTCCAGATCACGCATGAGGATAAACGCATCTCGCACCGACTTGCCCACTGTGACCGGGCCATGATTGCGCATCATCAAAGTGTGCTTGTCGCCCAGCGCAGCGACAATCTCCGCGCGCTCACCAAGATTGTCAGTGATGCTCAGATAGTCATGATAGCCGACATTATTCCAGAACTGCATGCTGGTTTGGGCTAGGGGCAGCAATCCGCCGGGCTGATTTGAAGCTACAATGCATTCGGGAATATGCGTGTGGAAGGCGGCATTGATGTCAGGCCGTGCCTGCATAAGGCCGCCGTGCAGGGTGAACCCTGCCTTGTTCACATGGGACCTTTCGTCGACCTCGTCATCGCGGGAATCTACCTTCACCAGATTAGACGCAGTTACCTCTTCATAAAGCAGCTCATGGGCCTTTATCAGAAAGAAGTCTGGCTCACCAGGAACACGGGCCGAGATGTGGTTGTAGATCACATCCGCCCATTTGTAGTATTGAGCGAGCCGATACGCAGCCGCCAGATCCACACGGACCTCCCATTCTTCGGAACTGACACTGTTACGTACTGACACAACATCTCGCAATTGAACGACGTTTGAGGACATCGGAATTCTCTCGCTAGACCCGGACAATCTTGCCCGGGTTCATGATGTTGTCCGGATCAAAAGCCAACTTCAGGGTTCGCATCAGGCTAACCGCCTCTCCATGTTCGGCAACTAGGAAATCCATCTTGCCCGCACCAACCCCGTGCTCACCAGTACAGGTCCCGCCCATGGCAATGGCGCGATGTACGAGACGTTCGGTACAGTCTTTCACCCGTTTCAACTCGTCCTTATCATCGGGATCGAGCAAGAACACGCAATGGAAGTTGCCATCCCCAGCATGGCCCACGATGGGCACCTCGAAGCCAGAGGCACGTGTGTCCTGCTCGGTCGCCAGCAGGCACTCAGCGAGGCGTGAAATCGGAACGCAAACATCGGTGGAAAGCGCCTGCTTCCCCGGTGCCTTTGCCAGCGCGGCATAGAGCGCATCGTGACGCGCCTGCCATAGCTGGTTTCGTTCTTCCTGATTGGCTGTCCACCGAAACGCGGAACCGCCGAAATCATCAGCGATATCGCGAACAGTGTTGGCTTGTTCTTCAACACTGGCTTCGGTGCCATGGAATTCATAAAAAAGTGTCGGCTTTATCTCGTAACCCTTAAGGTCAGCGTATTCGATCGTCCAGTCCATCATCAGTGCATCGAGGATTTCGATCCGTGCAACAGGTATCCCAGCCTGAATGGTCAGAATCACGCTGTCGACCGCCTCCTGAA
>JAPKDV010000113.1 GCA_028822385.1 Alphaproteobacteria bacterium | reverse complement strand
CTGATCGGTAACCTTGATCGCCTTCATCACCGGAAGTCCGGTGCGAGCCCGAAGTTCCTGACAGCGGGCCGGATTTTCCGATCCATGCAATTGCAGCAGGCCGAGAGAGACCTTGGCGAGTACGTCATCGACAAGTTCATCATCAGGATCGACAAACAGGCCAACCGTGGTCACTTCGTCGGGGATGTGTATGCCCAGTTCGGCGGCCTGATCGGGGTTCAGGGCACGTGGACTTGGCGGATAGAACACCAGACCGACATATTGTGCGCCCGCAGCCACGGCGGCCTGCATGGCGTTTGCATCATTGATGCCGCAGATTTTGGCGTGGACGATCATGCGCTCGTTCCTAGTTCCTCCGCGATCCGCGCCGCGGCTGCTACTGGATCGTCGGCACCTGTGATGGGCCGGCCGATTACGAGCATATTCGCGCCACGGTCACGGGCCTGACGCGGGGTCGTAATTCGCTTCTGGTCTCCGCTTGCCGCCCAGTCGGGGCGGATGCCGGGCACGATCAGTTGAAAGTCGTCGCCGCAGGCTGCGCGGATGGGTGCAATCTCGGCTGGAGAGCAGACAACGCCGTCCAACCCGTGATCCTGTGAGAGCTTGGCGAGGTGGACGACTTGCTCAGTGGCAGACAGTGTTTGGCCAACAGCGACGAGGTCGGAATTGTCCATGCTTGTAAGAACCGTAACAGCGATGACCAATGGGCGAGACGTGCCGCCGGCGGATTCTGCTGCTTCACGGGCAGCGTCCAGCATCGCTGGACCACCAGAGGCATGCACATTGACGACGGCAGCACCAAGTCTGGAAACAGCGCGAACAGCGCCAGCCACCGTGTTGGGAATGTCATGGAATTTTAGGTCGAGAAACACCGGTAGGCCCAAATCAACAATGGCGCGTACACCATCTGCGCCATTAGCCGAGAAAAACTCCAGCCCGGTTTTGACCCCGCCCACATGACCGCGCACGGCCTCTGCCCAAGCGAGTGCCTGTGCGAGATTGGCGGTATCGAGGGCCACAAAAATAGGGTTGTCGGGAAGTTTTGGTGTGTTGGTCATCGCGAAGCCGCTTCTAGCAGAGGTTGGCGTGCGCGGAAACCTCTGCGATCATGCAAGACTGGTAATCCCGTCGCGCACTCGCAGGACTTCGGTGAGTGCCATAAACACATGATAGAAACTAGATGCTGGCGCAGTTTCGGCAAGTCCCTTACCCCTGACGTCTAGATGATTCTGCCAGTTGCCGTGGGCGACAGAAAAATATAGCCCGAACATCCGGTCGAGAAGTTCTTCCAGTCGGATCGCCGCCTGATCGTCATTAGCGAATTCCATTCGCGCGATTTGAGCCTTGATCGCTTCGGTCTGGACCCAGAGGCGTTTGTTTTCGTCGAGGGACGTACCGTGGTTCAGCACGGAATCAAACGCAATGCCTGAGGCTGGGCCGGGGTTGCGGTCGATGCCGTGTTGCTCACCGAATTTATACAGCGCATAGGCTTCCCGGCTGATGTCGTCACCGCTGGCCTGCCCATATTTATAGAGCAGCCAGACCCACTCGAAATGGTGACCAGGTTCGACCGTCTTGCCCATGGTGCCGCCGGCGGGCGACCATTCGGCGTCGAAGAATTCACAAAGTGTACCGGTTTGGGGCATGAAGAATCGTAATTTGAACAATGTGATGATGTCTTGGGCGCGCCGGAGCCAGATATCCTCACCGGTTGCAGCATGCCAGGCCAGCAAGGCTTCTAGTAGATGCATATGTGGGTTCTGGCGGCGTGGTAGATCGTGGGTAGGGTTTTCGAAATACCCGCCATTCTCGATATCGGCGAATTCGTCATCAAGAACAGCCAGGGTTCGCTCGGCCCACTCGACGGCAGCCACATCTCCGGTGGCCCGAAAATGCCAGGCGAAGGCAAAAATTGCGAAGGCCTGTTCGTAGAATTCGATCCGTGCGTCAGCCTGGGCGCCATTGCGCTGGACCGAGAATACAAAACCGCTATCGTCATGCCAGAACTGCCGGGTCAGGAAATCAAAGCCCTGATAGGCCGCCTCCAAAGCGCTGGGGCCACCCGCAGGCGGGGTCCAGTCCAGCAGGTGCGCGTGGCTGTAGACATAGATCTGGCGTGCCTGAACACGAGCACGTTTTGGGACGCCGAGAATGGGGAGCCCGTCGAGGGTCAGCTTCTCAGTAAATCCACCGGCCTCTGCATCCATTCCAGCACGGGACCAGAGAGGCAGGGATTCCTTGGTTAGCCAATCTTTAATTTGCGTAGCGTTGACGGTCATGGGACGATTTCTGTTATGAGAAGTTAGGCAGCGGCCAATCCCTCGATAGCCGTTCCGACAGATTTGGACAATGTAATTTCTTTATTGGATTTGTCTCTGTCACATTCGTCCCGGCACAATGCAAAGGGGCCGGTAAGGATGTTAGATTCGGTAACGAGGCCGGATAAGAGTGGTTGGGTTATCCCTCCGGCCTTGGAGCACGAGCCGTATCGTGTGTTGATAAAAATACGCGCGCGGGTAGTAGCTGTGTCATAAGCTTCGCGCATAGCCAGATGGTAGCCACCAACTGAATCGACATGGGTGCTTGGTGTCAGCCATGTCCTGTCGAAGACAGGTGATCTCGGTTTGGTGGCGCATTTGTCGATATAGGCCTCCCGGACATATTGTTCCAGATCGTCGACAGCGGAGACAGCATAGGGTGTCCCGTCAAAGCCTTAAGCCAATTCCCGAGCCAGACCGCCGGTTCCGATCACCAGCAGGTGTGCGGTATCGTCACATGAGAAGAAGGTGAGGGGGCAGCTGGACGGTGAGATTCCTGCTGGAGGCTTCTCGCGGGGCGTTTGGGGGCGAACCGGGTTGGGGGTGTGATTGACGGTTTCGCCGTTAATTAATTGCACTAGCTGTCTATTCTGGCAAGGCGGGCGGCCGTGTTGGCAAATCAGGTGCGCTGCTGTCAGCCGCACTCTGCAGCGTTTTGACACTGCGTTCGAGTTTGCGGATGCGGGCTTTGTGTTCGTGTGCTGCCTTGCGCGCGGCATACCCATAAAACCAGACAAAAATCAGACCTATCAGTAGACCCAGAACCAGGCCTAGAAAAACAAAAACAAAAAGTGGCCATGAGATGAACAGTCCGAAGGGGAAGAGGTCAACTTCCACAGGTCCGCGATTGTTCACGGCAAACACTACCAGCACGATCGCAAGTGGCAGTGTTATCAGCCAGCGTAGACGATTCAAGGTCACCCCTTGGGGTTGGTTTGTGTTGTAAGTCGTAAATGCTTTGTGGCCCGGACGCTCTTGACGAGCGTTTTACACTATACGCGAGAGTATCGGCTACTAAGCATTCAGCCGTTGTTGAGGCGCTCACGCAGTTCTTTGCCGGTCTTAAAATAAGGAACAACCTTCGCGTCGACGCTGACCATCTCGCCCGTACGCGGATTGCGACCGGTGCGTGCGCCACGCTGTTTTACCGAAAACGCCCCGAAACCACGCAGCTCCACCCGGTCACCACGTGCGAGGGCGGCTGTAATCTCGTCAAGAATAGTTGTCAAAATGCGTTCTGCATCACGCTGCAGCAAATGAGGGTTTCGGTCCGCAAGGCTCTGGATCAGTTCCGACTTTGTCATTTTAACCCTCCTCGGGGACGGGGTGCCCCGAATATTTTCTGTCCCCCGAGACGACGCGCCGAGCTACACTGATCAGCGCCCAGCAGGTTGCCAAAGCGAAACTAGACCGTCAAGTGTTAGCGCATTGGAAAATAACGATTTTCCAGACATTTCCACAAGTTTTTTAAGAAAACCTTCGTCTGTCTTGCGTGCTCTTATGGTCTCGATTGGGAGTTCTGCGGGAATGTCCCGCTTGCGGACCATCCAGGAAACAGCTTCTTTCTCGCCACCAATCGCATCAATCAATCCGTGGTCAACCGCTTGGCGACCGGAGAAGATGCGTCCATCAGCTAGCTCACGTGCTGCTCCGGATTCTATGGGACGTCGATCAATCACAATCCCGACGAAAAATTCGTAGAGGTCCTGAATTACGTCCTGGGTCGCCGCACGGGCTTCCTTGGTTAATGGCTCGAACGGGGACGGTGTCCCCTTGAGCTCAGATGACTTGATCGTGACCGGCTCAACCCCGATACGCTCGAGAAGATCGGTGATATTCGCGCTCTGCAGGATGACGCCGATTGACCCGGTAACAGTACCTTCCCGAGCCCAGACCTGGTCGGCGGCGATGCCGGCCATATATGCTGCTGATGTCGCGACCGTGCCCATTATGGCAGCGACGGGCTTGTGTTCAGAGATACCACGCAAACTGTTGTAGAGGTCTTCGCCGCCCACCACGCTGCCGCCGGGGCTGTCGATATGGACGATTACAGCGCGAATGTCGTCATCCTTTGCGAGGCTCGAAAGAGCCTGACTACGGGCTTCATCACGGATGATGATACCTTCGATGTGGACGCGCGCAATACGCTCGCCACGAAACAATTGCCCTTGGCTTTGCAACAGCATTAGCACGCCAGCGAAGGCCAAAAAAAGAGTGACGCCCTGCCAGATCCGCAGGCGCCGTTTTAGGCGTCTGCGGTCCAACAGGGTGTCAGGATCGTAACTCATGATAAGCGCTTAGACGCTTGTCATTAGGATTTGTCGGATTTGTCGCCCTCGGCGGGAGCCGCGTCGCCTGAAGCTTCGGGTTCGGGGGCGGGAGCAACCTCTTCTGCCGGTGCCACTTCGTCCCCCGCAGACTCTTCAGTTGCACCACTGTCGCTGTTGTCTCCGTCTTCAGCCTGCTTGTCGCGAATGGCGGCACCCAGAATATCACCGAGTGACGCACCGCTGTCTGACGAACCGTACTGCGCCATAGCCGTCTTCTCTTCGGAGACTTCCTTAGTTTTGATCGACAGGGACAGCCGGCGGCTGGACATGTCGATATTCGTGACCATTGCGTCGACTTTTTCACCAACTGCGAAACGATCAGGGCGCTGCTCGGAACGGTCACGCGACAGATCCGAACGGCGGATGAACGCGGTCAGGCCGCCCGAGGTTGTTACCTCGATGCCACCATCGTTTACTTCTGAAACGGTTGTGGTCACGACTTCGCCTTTGCGGACGCTGCCCAGAGAACCTTCGAATGGGTCTTCGGTCAGCTGCTTAATGCCCAGCGAGATACGCTCTTTATCAGTGTCGACCTCGAGGATCTTCACTTTGACCGAGTCGCCCTTGGTGAAGGCCTCAAGGGCTTCCTCACCTGACTTCTCCCAAGAGATGTCGGAGAGATGTACCATGCCGTCGATATCGCCCGGCAGGCCAACAAACAGGCCGAACTCGGTGATGTTGCGGACTTCGCCATCGATTTCCGTACCCCGCGGGAAGCGGACAGAGAACTCGTCCCAAGGATTTTCTTGTGTCTGCTTGAGCCCAAGTGAAATCCGACGCTTGGCCGGATCAACGTCGAGAACCATGACGTCGACTTCTTGGCTCGTCGATACGATCTTGCCCGGATGGACGTTCTTCTTGGTCCAGCTCATCTCAGAGACATGAACTAGGCCTTCGATGCCGGGCTCCAGCTCCACGAATGCGCCGTAATCGGTGATGTTCGTCACGCGACCAGTGAAACGCGAGGTGACTGGATATTTCAGTTCCACATCATCCCACGGATCTGCTTCAAGCTGCTTCATGCCCAGTGAAATACGCTGGGTTTCGGAGTTGAAGCGCACAACTTGCACCTGGACCGTCTGACCGACCTGAAGGGCTTCGGACGGATGGTTGATGCGGCGCCAAGAAATATCCGTAACATGCAGCAGGCCATCGACACCGCCGAGATCGACAAATGCGCCGTAATCGGTGATGTTTTTGACCACTCCCTGAAGGACTTGACCTTCCTTGAGGTTGGCCACCAGCTCGGTTCGCTCCGCTGCGCGGGTCTCTTCGAGAACGGCGCGGCGCGAAACAACGATGTTGCCGCGTGAGCGGTCCATCTTGAGTATCATGAAAGGTTGCGGGGTTCCCATTAGCGGAGAAACGTCGCGCACCGGACGAATGTCCACCTGGCTGCCCGGCAGGAACGCAACGGCGCCCGACAGGTCGACTGTGAAGCCGCCTTTGACGCGACCAAAGATTGTGCCGGTAACCCGTTCGGTCTTCTCGAAGGCTACCTCGAGCTTCTCCCAGGCTTCCTCGCGGCGTGCCTTTTCGCGGGACAGAACGACTTCGCCGTTCACATCTTCATAGCGTTCGACAAAGACTTCGACCTTGTCTCCAACAGCGATCTCGGCGGGTTGTCCTGGTGGCGCGAATTCCTTCAGCGCTACGCGACCTTCTGACTTCAGTCCGACATCGATCAGAGCGTGATCACTGTCCACTGAAACCACGGTGCCTGTGACGACCTTGCGCTCGAGGGATGAATTGTCTTTGAAGCTCTCTTCGAGCAGGTCAGCGAAGATTTCGCTGAAGTCGGCACCCTCAGGTGCCTGTGTGGTATCGGTCATATGACGATACGTCCTTTCAATCGGTACTTTGTATGCCTACCGGTTGTATCCGGTGGTCTTGAACGTCGATCCGACCGCCTGTTCGGTTCATCCGAACATAAAAACGATACGGTTGACGCGGGGCCTGACGATCCGTTCAGGAAACTGAAACGATATACTCGAGGGC
>JAPKDV010000112.1 GCA_028822385.1 Alphaproteobacteria bacterium | reverse complement strand
GTGACAGCAAAGCCTATGTGGATGATCTGTCTGCCGAAGAAATGCGCGAGTATCGTGGCACGCTGACCAAACCCGGCAAGCCGAGCCCCTATCGCGATCGCTTTGCTGAAGAAAATCTCGATCTATTTGCGCGCATGCGCGCCGGAGAGTTCGAAGAAGGCGCGCGCGTCCTTCGTGCCAAGATCGACATGGCCTCTGGCAATATCAACCTACGTGATCCGGTGCTCTATCGTATCCTACTCAACCCGCATCCACGAACCAGTGATGCCTGGTGCATCTATCCAAATTACGATTTTGCTCATGGCCAGTCAGATGCCATTGAAGGCGTCACGCATTCGGTATGCACATTGGAGTTTGAGGATCACCGCCCGCTCTATGACTGGCTGATCGAGAGCCTGCCTGTCCCGTCTCGACCCCGGCAATACGAGTTTGGGCGCCTGAATCTGGGATACACAGTTCTGTCAAAGCGCCGCTTGCTGCAGCTTGTGGACGATGGCCATGTCGCCGGATGGGACGACCCCCGCATGCCGACTGTCGCTGGCTTGCGACGCCGTGGTATTCCTGCCGTCGCAATCCGTGATTTCATTGGTCGCCTCGGCGTGACCAAGGCCGATGGACTAGTCGAAATGTCTTATCTAGAAAATACCGTTCGCGAACATCTCAACAGCTCGGCTCAGCGTCGTATGGCGGTGCTCGACCCGGTCAAGCTAGTGATCAAAAACTATCCCGAAGACCAGACGGAAGAACTTGAGGCGGTCAATAATCCAGCCGACGAAAATTCCGACAAACGTAAAATCTCTTTCGGTCGCGAGCTCTGGGTCGAACGCGATGACTACATGGATGATGCACCGAAGAAGTTTCGGCGGCTCACCATCGGCCAGGAAGTCCGCTTGCGCTTCGCATATTTCGTGACCTGCACGGATGTCATTAAGGATAGCGCCGGCAATGTCGTAGAAATTCACTGCACCTATGATCCGAAATCCCGCGGCGGCGACTCTCCAGACGGCCGCAAGGTCCGCGGCACCATTCACTGGGCATATGCGGCCAATGCAATCAAAGCCGAAGTCCGGCTCTATGACTATTTGTTCTCCGAAGAGGAGCCCGGCAAGGAACGAGACTGGCTGGACGACCTCAATCCGGACTCGTTAGAAGTCCGCACAAATTGTTTCCTTGAACCATCACTCGAAGATACGGAAACCGGGGTTGCCGTCCAGTTTGAACGCCTTGGCTATTTCTGTGCGGATCCTGACGGTTCTTCTGACACACTAGTCTTCAACCGTACCGTCGGATTGCGCGACAACTGGGCAAAAGTCAAAGGGAAGTAGCCCCTGACTTACTGCCTTACCCACGACATGGAGTTAAAAATGGAAATCAATATTCCTGCGGTGCTGGCCGAAGTCACCGGCGCCCATGACCGTTACGAAAATGCGCTCACCGAAAACAATGTCGATGTGCTCGATGAGCTGTTCTGGAACGATGAACTCACCCTGCGCTACGGTATCAACGAAATCCTCTACGGACATGCCGCTATTGCTGCTTTCCGTTTAGCGCGCTCCCCCACCGGATTGGCACGCACCACTGATCCGGTGATTGTGACGACCTATGGCCGTGACTTCGGAACTGCCAATCTGGAATTCTTCCGGGAGAGTATTGGCGGGATCGGCCGACAGAGCCAGTCATGGGTGCGCATGCCCGAGGGTTGGCGCATCGTCGCCGCCCACGTGAGCGTTATCGACCGATAAGCAAAAAAAGGCCGCTCGAGAGAGCGGCCTTTTCTTTAACTTAATAGAGGATTTACTTAGTTAGCAGCCCGCCAGATATCGGGTGCGTCCGCCATATCCGAAAGCAGTGCCTGACGCTGTGCTTCCATTTCCTCGGGAAGGCGCCCGGCAAAGCTATCAAACAGCTCCTTTTGAGTTTCAGCTTCGCGGCTTCCGTCTTCACGGGCCAAATCCATGATCCCGCTGAAATCATCCGAAGAGAAATCCAGACCAGACCAGTTCAGGTCCTGATAACGCGGCATATTACCGAGCGGTCCTTCGACCGAATCCACATTACCCTGGACACGATCACAGACCCATTCCAGAACACGCATATTCTCGCCAAACCCCGGCCAAATGAACTTGCCGGCTTCATCTTTACGGAACCAATTCACGCGGAAAATCTTCGGCAGCTGGATATTTTTCCCGGCAAAGCCCAACCAATGCGCGAAATAGTCGGCCATGTTGTAGCCGCAGAACGGCAACATCGCCATCGGGTCGCGACGAATTGCTGCCTGATTGTCTGCCGCAGCCGTTGCTTCAGAGCCCATAGTCGCCGCCATGTACACACCGTGCTCCCAATCCTTGGCTTCATAGACCAGCGGGAAAGTACTGCTCAGACGTCCTCCGAAGACAAACGCATCGATAGGTACACCTGCCGGGTCATCCCAGGCCGGGTCGAGGCTCGGGCAATTGATAGATGCCACCGTAAAACGCGCATTGGCATGTGCTGCAAGACGACCACTATCGGGGGCCCAGTCATTACCCTGCCAGTCGATCAGATGGTCGGGAGCGTCACCGTCCTTGCCCTCCCACCAGACGTCTCCGTCATCGGTCAAGGCAACATTGGTGAAGATCGTATCCTTCTGGATCATCGTCATGGCATTCGGGTTGGTCTTGGTTGACGTCCCAGGCACCACACCGAAGTAGCCTGCTTCGGGGTTAATCGCATAAAGCTTGCCATCGTCACCCGGTTTGATCCAGGCGATATCGTCACCGACAGTGCTTACGGTCCAGCCTTCATAGCCCTTCGGTGGAATGAGCATAGCCAGATTAGTCTTACCACAAGCGCTCGGGAATGCCGCCGCTATATAGGTCTTCTCACCTTTCGGAGATGTCAGCCCAAGAATCAACATGTGCTCGGCGAGCCAACCTTCTTCCTTGGCCATGATCGACGCGATGCGCAGAGAGAAGCACTTCTTACCCAGCAGTGCGTTTCCACCATACCCACTGCCATAGGACCAGATTGAACGATCCTGCGGGTAGTGCACGATGTACTTAATCTCATTACACGGCCAAACGACGTCTTCCTGACCAGGCTCGAGCGGCGCACCAACGGAATGAAGACACGGAACAAAGTCGCCATCGCCAAGTACGTCCAGCGCTGCCTGCCCCATCCGTGTCATGATTTTCATGCTGGCGGCCACATAGGGAGAGTCACTCAGCTGCACACCAATATGCGCAATATGTGACCCCATCGGCCCCATGCTAAACGGGATGACATACATGGTACGGCCAAGCATACAGCCATCAAACAGACTGTTCATGGTCTCGCGCATCTCGTCAGGCGCAATCCAGTTGTTGTTCGGGCCGGCATCCTCGGGATCGTCCCAACAAACAAATGTTCGGTTTTCAACGCGCGCGACATCATTGGGGTCCGAGCGTGCAAGGAAGCACCCAGGGCGGAGTTCCTGATTGAGGGGGATAAGCATCCCGCTTTCGACCATTTGAGCCGATAGCCTGCCATATTCCTCCTGAGACCCGTCACACCAATAGATGTCATCCGGCTTTGTCAGGGCTGCAACTTCTTCGACCCACGCAATCAGCTTCTTATTGGTGGTTTTACCTCTATCCGCCTGTGCCATTTGGCCTCCCTATGGGCGTTCTCCATCGCTCTTTCTTAAGCGATATTTGTGGGACACTAAGCCAAACGACTCGAGGGTTGTAAACAGTCCGACGGGGATAATTCTGGGGGCGAAATGTCGCGCAGAAAAATCGGTCTAAAAAACTAGCTTCGACTGCGCCCACGCTCCGTACCTACCGTCGCAATTCGTAGGGTATTGGTCCGCCCCGGTGAGCCGAATGGAACGCCGGCAGTAATGACCAACCGGTCCCCGATCGATGCAAAATCCTCACCCTCGGCGACACGACTGGCACGGATTACCATGTCCAAGAAACTAGAAGCATCTTCCGTCTGGACACAATGAACGCCCCAAACAATAGCGAGTCGACGTGCTGTTTGTGTAACCGGCGTGAGCACAAGGATTGGAACATTGGGGCGTTCACGCGACGCGCGCATCCCGGTTGACCCAGATGCCGTGTAACAGACTATAGCCGCAGCTTTCAGTGTCTCAGCTACCTGGCGTGCTGCCAGCGTGATTGCATCCGCGCTGGTCGTTTCCGGTTCAATGCGCCCGGCATCTATCGCATCGCGAAACAAATCATCATGTTCAACGGATTGTGCGACACGATCCATCATCGAGACCGCCTCGACCGGGAAGTCACCCACCGCAGATTCGCCCGACAACATAACCGCGTCAGCGCCCTCAAACACGGCATTCGCCACATCGGAGACTTCTGCGCGGGTCGGAAACGGCACATCAATCATTGATTCTAGCATCTGAGTGGCCACGACGACCGGCTTCCCGGCTCGACGACCGGCCCGGGTGATAAATTTCTGAATTGCCGGCACCTGTTCAATCGGGCATTCGACCCCCAGATCACCACGCGCAACCATAATGCCATCTGCGATCTCAATAATTTCGTCTAGGTGATCAAGCGCGCGTGGCTTTTCAATTTTAGCCATAACAAAAGCGCGTCCTGCGACAATCTTTTTAGCTTCGGCCACATCGGCCGGGCGCTGAACGAAGGACAACGCAATCCAATCCACATCGAGGGTCAGGGCAAAATCTAGGTCACGCCGATCTTTGACCGTCAGTGCCGGTACCGGCAGAACAACATCAGGGACATTAACGCCCTTGTTAGACGAGAGCGGCCCACCCACGATAACCTTGGTCACCGCAAAATCTGCCCCAGCCTCAATAACTTCGAGGCGCAACTTGCCGTCATCGAGCAACAGGGTGGCGCCAGGCTCGATGGCCTCAAATATCTCCTTGTGAGGCAGCGCAACGGCGGCGGCATCACCAATTCCGTGTTTCAGATTTAGGCGAAACTCTGCGCCACCTTCCAGCAACGTGTCCGGAGCAACCTCACCCACGCGTAATTTCGGTCCCTGCAGGTCAGCCAGAATACCGATCGGACGCCCGAGATCAGCTTCAACCTTGCGGATTCGCTTGTACATGTCGCGCACACCCTCATGGGTGCCGTGGCTCATATTAAGGCGAAATGCATCCGCGCCCGCTTCGAACAACGCACGGATCATCTCTTCCGATGAGCTCGCTGGTCCAAGCGTGGCGAGGACTTTCACATTTCGCTGTCGACGCATAACTAGTTTCCTTCAGGCAAAAAGCCATAACGTTTTCATTGCGCGCAATCGACGCATTGGAAAGCAGCTGGGTCAAACGCCATCCGCTTTTCCGGAATGTCGTCTCCACACGACACACAGTAACCGTAGTCACCCTTGTCGATACGCTTGAGCGCCGCGTCGATCAATCGCAACCTTTGCTGGCGTCGCTCCTCTTCAGCCTTGGCCATGGCCTGAACCTGAAGCGCATCCATGCGCGAAAGCCGGCCTACGCTCTGCTGATCCAGCGTGACAGGTGTCCGCTTTTCGGCGGTGGATACGCTGGAACTCCGAAGCGTCTCTATTTCATCGAGAAGCGTCGCGCGGACAGCGTCGAAGTCATGACCGGAATTTCTCATAGGGCCATAGGTACGTGCCGCGCATCCGAAATTAAGTGATCTTAAAGTTTCTATACCGTATGTTCTAGTTCGCAGGTCCGAGCCGGAACCTTACATCCGGATCCTTCGCGATCTGCTCGATCAGCGCGATTTCCCAGTCAATGTATTCCTGCATTCTCGCTTCGACATCGGTGTTTCGATCATAGGCCCGTAGATATACATCAACGCAAGCGTCATCGTCCGGAACGGTCGAACTGCTTTCGCTCGGGTGTCCTTCTACCAACCAAGCGTCTGTACCGCCGGACAGCACAAGCACCTCGGCGCTTGTCAGCGCGGCAACTTCGGCTACAGCCAGATGTGCCAGCGAAGCATCGGCCGAAGTCAGAACAACAAGTCCCTTATCAGAGAGGTCGGACACTGCTTGGGCTATGCGCGTGCGAATGGCCCATTTCGCACCCGGTATGTGGGCTTTGCGATAAACCCGGCTTTCCCCTAGATCGAGCACCAGCAGATCATCATGTCCTTGACGGGCAGCCAGTTGCGAAGGGCTCACCTCCGGGCCTGTTGAATGTGGAGAGATAATTTCGGTACCAGTTTCAAGATCGTCTCGACCAGAAATTCCTCCCTCGACGACATACACATCCCGGAAGCCCATCTGGACGAGCCAATGGGCCGCCATTGTCGCGCGCACGCCATTGTCGTCGATCAGCACTATGCGCCCCTGAGCCACGCCGATCTGAAAATCCGTAGCCTGCACGAGTTGTCCACCCGGTGCGGAACGTGAACCAGCTAAATGGCCTCCTTCGAATTCGTCCGGATCACGCACATCGAGCAAATAGAGGGTTCGCACTTCAGATTCCATACGCCACGTATCAAGTGTGTGGTGGTCAACTTTCGGCACGCCATACTCTTGTGCCACCCGCTCCCGCATCGATTCCGTAGCCTGAAACGTTGCGGGATCACCGCTGGTATACCGATCATCACGCCCGTGTTCGAGATGCAGGCCCGCGAGATGCCACCCCATAGTGCCGTTCTCCAGCGCGACCACGCGATTGGGAATGCCCGAATTGATAACAGATTGCGCCCCCACGATGCTGCGGGTCCGCCCCGCGCAGTTCACCACCACGGTAGTCTTCCCATTCGGCACATAATCCCGTACCCGATAAGCCAATTCACCACCCGGCACACTGATGCCGCCGGGTATGCTCATGTTGTGATACTCGGCATATGTCCGTGAATCGA
>JAPKDV010000111.1 GCA_028822385.1 Alphaproteobacteria bacterium | reverse complement strand
TGGCGGGCATCGCCTTGGAGTTGACGTCGCGCGGGCCACGTCCCGCTTTCCCTACATCAGCAGCAGAGTTGATATCAATCACGCACAAGGCCTCGGTCTGATCAAACACCAGTTCCGCCCCGCCGGGGATTCCTACCCGCCGTTCAAGCGCGGCTTCAATGGCATCTTCGACACCATGCTCGACAAACAAGCCAAGCCGCTCGCGAGTTATCCGTTCAAAAAGTTCACGCCTGTTGGCCTTACACCAAGCGCGCGCCTGATTTTCAGTCGTTGCATCGCTGCACAGGATAGCAGTCACCCGGTCGCCGGCGTAGCGTTCGAGTATGTAAGATACTGGGTCGAGAGGTTGCACCAGCACCGCGGGCACCTTCTCTGTGCGTGTCTTTTCCGACGGCGCAATACGCGCAACCCGAGGGCCTTTTTCGGCGAAACCATCTGCCACAACATGCACATCAATCTGTATACCTTCATGTAGCATTTCGGCAATCCGCGCACGCCGGGCACCGCGTTCACCGGGGACCGAGGCATCGCGCGCGCGCATGAACGCATCAATTCCAACACCGATGTCCACGAACGCACCATTGATGCCCGCATCGACCCGCCGGACCCGCCCTCGATAAGTTGCACCGATCAAACTGGGGCTGTTGATCCGGTGATGTACAACATCCCAAACATCACCATTCCGGATCAGTGCGCCACGCACTTCACCCGGGCTAGCTTCAATCAGGATCGCCGATCCACTCATGTTTCAAACCTGTATCCAAGGCCTTCAAGCATCTGGCGTGTCATCGCCAGATCTAGACCGACCACATTTGTATAGGACCCGCTAACCGCGGGAATGAACGCGGCGGCGTATCCCTGAATCGCATAGCCACCTGCTTTGCCATCCCATTCACCTGTCTCCAGATAACGGGAAATTTCAGATTCGCTCAGACGCTTGAAACGCACCAGCGTCGTGGAAATTCTGTTTGATGACTGCCCGTCTGGCGTGACTACAGATACCCCACCAAGCACACGGTGCCGTCGACCCGAGAGCATCTTCAGGAACTGACGTGCCTCATCCACATTCTTAGGCTTACCCAGCGAACGACGTCCAAGCGCCACAACTGTATCCGCTGCCAGAACAAAGGCATCACTTTCTTTGGCGGCCAGCGCACGAGCCTTCTCCACAGCCAAGCGCTGTACGAGCTGCTCGGGCACTTCACCGCGCCCGGGGGTTTCATCAATATCAGCTGGCATCACCGCATCGGGCACAACACCGATCTGTGACAGCAGGTCAAGTCGGCGCGGCGAAGCCGAAGCCAGAATAAGGCGCGCTTTCAACCCAAGTCCCCATATGTGCGGGTTCGTTTGTTCACGCTCATCGGGCGTTGGCACGGAGCCATACCGCGCCTTTTCATGTCGTTACTTAAAGCGGAACGTGATGCGTCCTTTGGACAGGTCGTAAGGCGTCATCTCAACATTGACCTTGTCGCCTGCGAGGACACGGATACGATGCTTACGCATCTTGCCCGCGGTGTGCGCAAGGACTTCATGCCCATTGTCGAGCTCAACGCGGAACATCGCATTGGGCAGGATTTCGGTCACGGTGCCGGAGAACTCGAGTAGGTCTTCTTTCGCCATACACTTTGTCACGTTGTTGTTTTCAGATGCCCGTAATTTCGGGTTGGCGCAAGCAACCCGAAAACCCAACGAAACTCAAGTGTTTTCGCTAATCATCGACGAATAATACAAGTCAGGCATACGGCCTGGAGCCGTAAAACGATCCCGAATTCCCTCAAAGACCTCCGTCGTGCAGGCCCATGTAAGCTTCCAGCCATGCATCCCGGCTCTCCGTAACACCTCCGGTGTGCGGGGTCGGCCAGCACTCGATCTGGCAAGCCAGAGTCCAAGTTAACTCAATTGCCCGGTGCAGCGCTTGCCGCGTGAAGGTTATGATTAGCCCCACAGACATGCCCCGCAGGCCACCGAAAATCTCCAGATCGTGACATGAAATATAGAGACCTAATTTCCCACATCCCCGCGATTGTAAACCAGACAAAGTCCTGACCGTTTGGCTGCACGCCTGCGCTGTCTGCATAGATAGGCTTATCCACCAGATGCTTCATGATGGCCTCAGCCGTCGACGAATGATTCGTATTACGATCACATACGAATACAACGCTACCTAGCAGGTCGCCCATTTCAGGCACGGGTATGCAGAGCGCAAATCAACGTGAACAACCGACGCGAGGTAACGTGATCGATTTGGATCCTGTCGGAAAGAAGATCACGCAGTTTTTCCGAGCCCTCATTGTGCAACCCGCGCCGCCCCATATCGATCGCTTCGATCTGTGCCGGAGATGCAGAACGAATGGCTTCATAATAGCTCTCGCAGATCATGAAGTAGTCCTTGATCGTCTTGCGGAACGGGGTCAGAGGCAACGGCAGTGTCCCCACCTCCTGACCGTTCTCGGTCGAGATATCGAATATGAGCTGCCGCCCTTGCACCCGCAGTACTAAGGTATAAGGCCCGGCTACGGCGCTCTCAAAATGCGCTACATCGGGGATGAAATTGTTTTCATCAATCAAGTCATAGATCGCGACCTGAATTTCTCGTTCGACATTGGGGTGGTAACGAACCACCCCGGGGCTATCAATTTCAACTCGGACAATACGGTTGCTAGTCTCGCTTATCATCGTCACCGGAAATACGGATCTCGACCGCCCGCGCATGAGCTTCGAGGCCTTCGGCACGGGCGAGCGTAATTGCGGGCTGCGCCAGTTTCGCAAAGCTTTCGGCGTTAGCCGAAAACATCGAGCTACGTTTCATAAAGTCGAGAACCCCGAGGCCCGAAGAAAACCGTGCCGTCCGCGAGGTAGGCAAAACGTGATTCGGCCCAGCGAGATAGTCGCCCAACACCTCGGGCGCATAAGGGCCCAAGAATATCGCACCGGCATTGCGAATACGCCTAGCTAGAGCCTCAGCACCCGGCGTCACCAGTTCGAGATGTTCGGGCGCAATGCGATCGATCAGAGGCAGCGTGGATTCCATATCCTCGACCACGATCAGGGCGCCGTAGGTTTCCCAACTCTCGCGCGCAATTTCATGACGCGGCAATTTCGGAAGCTGACGCGCGACTGCATCGGCAACAGCATCGGCAAAACCAGCATCATCGGTAATCAGAATCGACTGGGCGACCCTGTCATGTTCGGCCTGGCTCAGCAGATCTGCTGCGATCCATTCCGGGTTCGCGCTGGCTTCTGATACCACTAGAATTTCTGATGGTCCGGCGATCATATCGATCCCAACCACACCAAATACCTGTCGCTTGGCTTCGGCTACATAGGCATTCCCGGGCCCGACGATCTTGTCAACCGGCACAATTGTCTCAGTCCCATAGGCCAGCGCGGCAACAGCCTGTGCGCCACCGACCCTATACACCTCATCTACACCAGCAATGTCTGCCGCGGCCAGCACCAGCGGGTTGAGCACCCCGTCCGGTGAAGGGACCACCATGACCAAACGCTTCACACCAGCCACCCGGGCCGGCACCGCGTTCATCAGGACCGATGACGGATAGGCTGCTGTTCCGCCTGGCACATAGAGGCCAGCCGCGGAGACTGCACTCCAAATGCTGCCTAGGCGCACCCCCGTTTCATCGACATAGTCAAAGTCTTCAGGCTTTTGCCGCTCGTGGTAGGCAATGATGCGCGTGCGGGCTGTTTCCAGCGCTGAGAGAGCTTCATCGCTGCAACTCTTCCGCGCATCAGTAATTTCAGCGGCACTCACTCGCAGGTTGGTTGCAGACAGTTCCAGACGGTCATATTTAGCAGTCAGCGTAATTAGAGCAGAATCACCCTCTTCTTTTACCTGCGCCACGATACGCGCAACATCCTCGCTCACGTCGACGGCGGCTTCCCGGCGCTCGGACAGAAACGTTTCAAATGACTGATTGAAACCGTCTTTAGCGGCTTCGAGCCTAAGCGGCATCGCGCTCAGCCTCGATAGCCAAACGAATGCGGTCGATCCAACCCGTAAGTGTTGTCGAACGGGTCTTCAAGGCGGCCCGGTTAACCACCAGACGCGAACTAATTTCGGCAATGGTTTCGATTTCGACTAGCCCATTGGCCTTCAGGGTGTCGCCGGTCGAAACCAGATCAACAATGCGACGGCACAGACCAAGTGTTGGTGCCAGTTCCATCGCGCCATTCAGTTTGATACATTCAGCCTGCACGCCACGACGTGCGAAGTGACGTTGGGTCAGGCTCGGATATTTAGTGGCCACGCGGACATGGCTCCAGCGTGTCGGGTTGTCGACAGCGACCACGGGTTGCGGAGCTGCAACCGAGAGACGGCATTTACCAATATTAAGATCCACCGGCGCATAGAGCTCAGGATAGTCGAACTCCATGATCACATCGCTGCCGGCCACGCCGAAATGGGCGGCACCAAATGCGACGAAGGTCGCGACGTCGAATGCCCGGACCCGAATAATCTCAATCCCGGGATCACTCGTATCAAAACGCAGCTTACGGGTTGCGGGATCACTGAATTCGGGCTCCGGCTCAATGCCAGCACGCCCGAGAATCGGCAAAACCTCGGCCAGAATACGGCCCTTTGGCAGAGCAAGAATCAATCTATCAGTCTTCGTCGACACAATTCACCTTCCATGTGAACCCGTGGAACAGCCTCGAATCCCGCAGTTTTACTGGGTTCGAATAACGGGCGAGGTCAATCGCCCGCGTGCTGGGGCCGCCACTGCGTCGGCCAGGGTTCGCCGAAGTCCTCTAAATGGCACAGGAGTTCAGTGGTTTCCAGCCGAATTCCCGTGTCCCCGGAGAAGGTGAGTTCAATCGTCGGACCGTCACGATCGGACAGGTTCGTGCAAGTGGCGGCCAAAAGGCTCAGAAAGGCACTGCGATTGCAAAAATTAATCCCACGCCGCTTGACATCAACCACGTTAGAAAATGTGACCCCGGCGTGAATTCTTGAGCCCGGTACGGAAGATTTCGCGGCACCTATTGTCTCCCAGCAAAACCGATTAGCGACAAAAATAAACTGACCGGTGCCGGGCTTAAAACTGATATCACCAATCGGGACGATCGCGTCCTGCAAAGCGCCCGAGATAACCGCGAGGTCTTCCGTACCGACCGCCTTCAGTTTGAGGTACGGATCGGGATCACTCATTCGGTATCCTCAACTCGTTCCACATCAGCACCAACCAGACGTAGCTTTTCTTCAAGGCGCTCATAGCCGCGGTCTAAATGATATATCCTCCGCACTTCCGTGACGCCCTTAGCCACTAGACCCGCGATGACCAGTGATGCACTCGCACGTAAATCCGACGCCATAACCGGCGCACCCTCCAAACTTTCGACCCCACGCACCAACGCCGAGCGACCCTGAAGCGTGATATTAGCGCCCATGCGATGCAACTCAGGAACATGCATGAAGCGGTTTTCAAAGATCGTTTCCGTCACCAGTGAAGCTCCATCAGCGACGGTCATCATGGCCAGAAACTGTGCCTGCAAATCGGTTGGAAACCCCGGATAGGGATCGGTCGCGACATCCACCCCAACCAGACGTGACCCATTTCGACTCACAATCAAACTACCATTAGTTGTTTCTTCAACCGTCGTCCCCGTGCGCCGCAACGGGTCCACTGCAGCGTCGATATGAGACATCTGCGCGCCCTCGAGTGTGACCGATCCACCCGCCATCGCGACGGCCATCGCATAGGTCCCTGCCTCGATCCGGTCCGGCATAATTTCATGCCGTGCGCCGCGTAGCCGTTCCACTCCTTCGATCACAAGCGTGGCCGTTCCCACCCCCTCAATCTTGGCTCCCATCGCGATCAGGCATTCTACAAGATCGGTGATCTCGGGTTCCCGTGCCGCGTTCTCTAGGATTGTGACCCCATCAGCGAGACTGGCGGCGAGCAAAAGATTTTCGGTTGCACCCACAGAAACCTTTGGAAACACAAATCTAGCGCCTCGCAGTCCGCCGGGCGCCAATGCGCGGATATACCCGGACTCGACCTCAATTTCCGCACCAAGCGCTTCCAGACCCGAGAGGTGAATGTCAACCGGCCGCGTGCCAATAGCACAGCCGCCGGGCAGCGAGACAGTCGCCACACCCTCCCGCGCAACCAGAGGGCCGAGCACCAGAACAGAAGCCCGCATACGTCGAACCAGATCGTAGGGGGCAGTCGTGCTGGTAATATCCCGTGCGGTGAGCGACATCACGCGGCCCGCATGCCCTCCCTCGGTATCGTGACCTTCGAGCGCCACTTGCACGCCATGCTGTCCCAGCAAATTAGCCATCGTCGTGATGTCTGCGAGATGCGGAACATTCGTCAGGATGAGGGGTTCGTCAGACAGCAGGCTTGCTGCCATAAGCGGCAAGGCCGCGTTCTTGGCGCCACCAATTCGAATGGTGCCATTGAGTGGCTGGCCGCCGCGAATTCTAATCTTGTCCATGGGTCATCTGCGAATGGTTTAGTTACTAACAGAAACCGGCTCTAGAGACCGATTGCGGCGAATAAATGTCGTTCAACGCCAAACCCAGCTCAGATCTTCGGAACTGTAATGCCGCGCTGCTTCATATATTTTCCTTTGCGATCTGCATAGGAAACCTCCGGTGCGCCCTCACCCTTGAGGAACAGAAACTGACATGCCCCCTCGTTAGCATAGATGCGCGCAGGCAAAGGCGTGGTATTAGAAAATTCTAGCGTCACATGGCCTTCCCATTCGGGCTCAAGCGGTGTGACGTTCACGATGATGCCGCACCGGGCATAAGTAGATTTGCCGAGGCAGACCACAAGAACATCACGCGGTATGCGGAAATACTCAACCGTGCGCGCCAGAACGAACGAGTTTGGTGGCACGATGCAGACATCCGTCGTCCTATCTACAAAGCTCTTCTCATTGAAGT
>JAPKDV010000110.1 GCA_028822385.1 Alphaproteobacteria bacterium | reverse complement strand
ACGGTAATGGTTGGCTACTACCAACTCGTCGGCACCTTCTGTCGCGTCCTGCAGATGCCGATCGAAGACAACATGAATCGCACACCGATGAAGAAGTAGTCGGACTACTCCGCCGCTGCCACGCCTTCGCGCGCGAGTTCCATCAGGCAATCATCGTCCAGAGGTTCAATCGGTGCGAAGTCGCGATGGGCGATCCATTCCTCGCGCTTGAACTGGGTGATGTGATTGTCCACATGGCACAGGCTCAGATAGGCAATGACCCGGGCCCAGGGACTGATATTAGGGGCCGAGGCGTGCACTATGTTCGAGTGGAACAACAGCACCGAGCCGGGTTTGCCCTTGGGCGCGAGTATCCCGCCTTCTTCGGCTAGACGCGCGACGGTTTCCTTGTCCAGCGTCCAGAGCGGATATGAGGTGGTCAGCGTGTCATGCCCGGCTTCGATCACGCCACCTTTGTGGCTGCGCGGGATGATGTAGAGCGGGCCGTTGAACTCGGTAACTTCATCCAGAAAGAGCGCGATGTTCATAGCGCGTGCTTCGGGCATTTTGTCGTCGCGGGCCCAGGTGCCGTAATCCTGATGCCACTGCCAAACATCGCCGTCGAACGCGGCTTTGCCGTTGATCTTGTATTGGTGCATGTAGACTGGACCGTCGAGCAACTGCATGACCGGCCCTATCAGGCGCGGGTGGCGGCCCAGCCGGCGATAGGCCTCGTTGTAACAATGCGCGGCAAACGCAGTGCGGACGGAGTCTGTGCCCGTTTCGCGCCAGACTTCCGGGCGATCCATGGAAAAGATGGCGGGTAGTTCGCCGGTCAGAACATCAATCTCGTCCTGACTGAACACGTTGGGCAGGAAAACCCAGCCTTCTTCGTCGAATTGCTTTAATTGCTCTTTGGTCAGTTGCATGGCATCTCACTCCGGGGCACTTTGATTGTTCTGATTTCACTATAGCGCCCCCTTTGTCCGTGGGCGAGTTGTACGACGAAGGGCGTCATGATCGAGTTTCTTGTTCTAGCTATAAGTCTGGCCGCCAACCCGTTTGCACTGGTCGGGTATATCGGCTTGGGTGTGTACGCCACCAGCACATGGCGGGCGTTCAAATATGCCCTGCTGTGGGGGGTGATGATCCAGATATTTGCGCTGGCGCTGGGCAAGGCCCAGTTCGATGATCTTCAGGAGCTGGCCATTCAGACCTTGCTACGTCTGGTGGGCGCGCTGATCATCACGATGGGGGTCTACTATCTCCATCGCGTCATAAACCTTAAGGGCGGGCGCGGGGCGTCAGGTCCTGGGACGGGTAACTACAGCAATAAGACGAACCGGAAGAACCCGCCAAATCTGCGCCGAGTGAAGTAGCGCCTAGAAGGCGTGCTTCCGCATCATTTCGGCAAGCGCGTGATCCCACGGGAAATCACTGGCGGCTAAAGCTGCTATTACCGAATTTCGATCCTCGATGGACCGGTTCTGGCTGAGTTTGAATTTGCCTTCGAGCCGCTCGATGGGCATCTCGAACGCGGTGATCCCGCGGAGCATCCCGTCGATATAACTCTCAGGCTGACTGTCCATGGTCCAGCCCTCCGTGCCTTCAAATGCCGTAATCATGATTTCCTGCTGGCGGTGTATCTCTTCGGCATCCGTGATCACGCGCGGCGTTCCATAGGCATGAACCGCTGCATAATTCCAGGTTGGTACGGCGTTTCCGGGATTGTACCAGCGTGGTGAAATGTAGCCATGTGGGCCTTGAAATATGGCAAGCATCTGCTGAACAACGTCAAACAATTCACTTTGCGGATTGTTGCTTGCGACATGCGCAAACAGTGTGCCGTTTGGTCCCCGGGCACGATCCAGTACGAACGGAATGTGACTAGCATAGGGAATTTGTTTAAGCACACCGACCAGAATACCGAATGGATCGGCATCAACCAGGCCGTGCAGCGCCGTTGTGTCGCAGACTTCAAAACTCTTCGGAATGAACATGGTCGTCTCCCGCACTGCCCCTATACAAAACCGCCGCGGCACAAGCCACGGCGGAACTGTTTTGCAATGAAACGCTATTGATCACAGGCGGCGTTCGACCATCATCTTCTTGATTGATGCGATTGCTTTGGCCGGATTGAGCTGCTTTGGACAGGTTTTGGTGCAGTTCATGATAGTATGGCAACGATAGAGCCGGAACGGATCCTCAAGATTGTCGAGGCGTTCTCCGGTGGCTTCGTCACGTGAATCGGCGAGCCAGCGATAAGCCTGCAGTAGAATCGCCGGTCCGAGATAACGGTCCTCGTTCCACCAGTAACTGGGGCAGGAGGTTGAACAGCAGGCGCAGAGCACGCATTCCCAGAGACCATCGACCTTCGCGCGGTCTTCGGGCGACTGCAGACGCTCGCGCTCCGGAGCCGGGGTATCGGTCTTCAACCAGGGCTCGATCTCACGGTACTGCGCGAAGAAATGGGTCTGATCAGGAACCAGATCCTTGATCACGGCCTGATGGGGCAGCGGGTATATCTTCAAGTCACTCTTGGTGTCTGCAATAAACTTGGTGCACGCCAGCGTGTTGCCGCCGTTGATGTTCATCGCACAAGAGCCGCACACTCCCTCTCGGCAGGATCGCCTGAAGGTGAGGGTTGAATCGACCTCGTTCTTGATCTTGATCAGGGCGTCGAGGACCATCGGTCCACAATCGTCGATATCAATATGGTAGGTGTCGAGGCGCGGATTCTGGTCATCATCGGGTGACCAGCGATAGACCTTGACGGCTTTGGTGTTGGTCGCGCCTTCGGGCTTCGGCCATTCCTTGCCTTCAGTCACCTTGGAATTCTTCGGAAGCTTAAACTCAGCCATGTCTCAAATTCTCCTTCGTCGCCACGCCGGGACTAGTAGGTCCGCGCCTTAGGCGGGAAGCTGTCTACTTCATTGGAAAGCGGTTGCAGATGGACCGGACGATATTCGGTGCGAACTTCGCCCTTGTCGTTGACCCAGGCTAGTGAATGTTTGAGCCATTTTTCGTCATCACGATCAGAAAAATCCTCGCGCGCATGGGCGCCGCGACTTTCTTCGCGCCGGTTGGCACAATTGATCGTGGCGACTGCCTGAACCATCAGATTGTCAAGCTCGAGTGTCTCGATCAGATCCGAATTCCAGATCAGTGAGTTGTCGTTGACGTTGAGATCGTCGCGGGCGCTCCAGAGCTCGTTGAGCTGATCGACGCCTTCCTGCAGCACGTCACCGGTGCGGAAAACGGCACAGTTATTCTGCATGACCCGCTGCATGTCGAGTCGCAGCTTTGCCGTCGGTGTGCCGCCCTTGGCATGACGAAAACGGTCAAGACGAGCTAGCGCTTCTTCGCCCGCGTTCTCGGAAAGCGGAGCGTGCGCTGCACCCGGGGTAACCACTTTGGCTGCATATTCTGCTGCCGCGCGGCCGAACACGACCAGATCGAGCAGCGAGTTCGAGCCTAGGCGATTGGCGCCATGCACGGAGACACTTGCCGCTTCGCCGATGGCCATTAGGCCTTCGACTGTCGCCTCGGGGTCGTCCGTGGTCCAGCTGCGTGCCTGGCCCTTATAGGTGGTCGGAATGCCGCCCATATTGTAGTGACAGGTTGGTAGAACAGGGATTGGTTCTTTGGTCACGTCGACACCGGCGAATATACGCGCGGTCTCGGAGATGCCCGGAAGGCGTTCTGCGATCACATCGGGGTCGAGATGTTCGAGGTGCAGATGGATATGATCTTTCTCACTACCTACACCCCGGCCTTCGCGCATTTCCATGGTCATCGAACGGCTGACCACATCGCGTGATGCAAGATCCTTGGCCGACGGTGCATAACGCTCCATGAAGCGCTCGCCCTCGGAGTTGGTGAGGTAACCACCTTCGCCGCGTGAACCTTCGGTGATCAGCGCTCCGGCGCCATAAATACCGGTCGGGTGGAACTGGACGAATTCCAGATCTTCGAGCGGAAGACCCGCACGCGCGACCATGGCGCTGCCATCACCGGTGCAGGTGTGGGCTGAAGTGGCCGAGAAATAGGCACGACCGTAGCCGCCCGTAGCCATACAGATCTGGTGACCCCGGAAACGATGGATCGTGCCGTCAGCCATGTTAAGGGCCATGACGCCGCGGCAGCGGCCGTTTTCCATGATAAGGTCGAGAGCGAAATACTCGATGAAGAATTCCGCATCGTTCTTCAGGGACTGCTGATAGAGCGTGTGCAGAATGGCGTGGCCGGTGCGGTCAGCGGCGGCGCAGGTGCGCTGGGCCGTGCCTTCACCGTAATTCGTGGTCATGCCGCCAAAGGGACGCTGATAAATCTTGCCCTCTGCGGTCCGCGAGAAGGGAACACCCTGATGCTCGAGTTCGATGATCGCGGGTATTGCCTCGCGCACCATGTATTCAATCGCATCCTGATCGCCCAGCCAGTCCGACCCTTTGATGGTGTCGTACATGTGCCAGCGCCAGTCGTCCTTGCCCATATTGCCGAGCGCGGCTGAAATGCCGCCCTGCGCTGCGACGGTGTGGGAACGGGTCGGGAAGACCTTGGTGATGCACGCCGTCTTCAGGCCTTTCATGGCCATGCCAAACGTGGCGCGTAAACCTGCGCCACCGGCGCCAACGACAACCACGTCATAATCGTGGTCAATAACCTCATATCCGCCGATGGTCGCCACGTTAGCCTCCGAGTGCGATTGCGATTACGGCGTAGACCGAGGCTACGCCGAGGAAGATAGCTCCACCCTTGACCGACAAGATCAGGGTAACTTCAAGCCACTTCGTGTGAATGTAGTCTTCGATCACCACCTGAAGGCCAAGCTGGCCGTGGTAGAAGGTGGCAACGATCAGAAGAGTAAGTAGCACCGCGTTGATAGGGCTGCTGATAAAGGATAATGCAGTTTCGTGATTAGCGCCGGTGATGACGATCATCGAAATCACGAACCAGGTCACCAGCGGTATTAGCGCCAGCGCAGTGACGCGTTGCGCCCACCAGTGACCGGTGCCGCTTTTAGCCGAGCCTAATCCGCGGGCGCGTCCGAGAGGGGTGCGTGTGCTCATTATCCGGCTCCTCCCAGAACGACGTAAGCGGAAATCCAGCTGATCACTGTCAGAGCCACAGAAGCCGCCACGACGAGCCAGCCCGAAGCATAGACGGTGCCCAGCTCGAAGCCCTTGCCGGCATCCCAAACTAGATGCCGGATGCCGTTGCTAAGGTGATAGAAGATCGCGAATGACCAACCCAGAAGCAAGATGCGTCCAAAGATGGAGCCGATGAAGCTTTGAACCGTATCGAATGCTGTCGGACCCGTTGCCGCTGAGATCAACCACCAGACCAGTAACAATGTGCCAGCCGCGAGCGCAATGCCGGTGAGCCGATGCAGGATAGAAAGCATCGATGTCAGCTGTGGGCGATAGACCTGCAAATGCGGGGAAAGCGGTCTGTTGTCGGTCGCCATGGGACTCCCTGTCCGTAAAACAACGATCGGAAGGAAGCTGCCGATCTTTAAGCGTTGGGCACCATCTGCGTTCCAGCGATTAGTTTTGCCAGGCCGAGATCATGAATGACTTTGGGTTTAGCCCTGCCAGTACCGGTTCGTCAATGTCACAGCGGGCCTAAGACCTTGAAAGTCAGAGAATTTTTTATCGATTTGTTGTGATCCGGCGCGTCGCGAGGACGTACATGTGGAAAACCTGTGGAGGGTTTGTGATCAGTATCGTGAGTTTTGCAGAGAAAACTGTCGGAGAGGCGTGATTGCGCGTTGCTCGCCGGACCCTATGCGGTGGAACATAATGACGCATGTATTGGCGTGCTGGCGTGTCTTTCGTAAGGCTGGGATCACCGTTCGCGGTGGTTCAAGCACTCCGGAGCTGACCCCGAGGGGGTGGTGCGGGAGGACGGAGGCGGGAATCCGGATCAGTGTCAGGGCCGCTAGGTCTGCGCACAGAGGTGGGGAAGCCAGCAGGCGGACAGGGTTCTTCGGAATCACTCCCCTCGGTGGATGTTCGTAGCAGCGTTTGGATGTCGGATGGGGGAAACCGCATGTGGCAGGCCGTGCGAAGCCGGGCAGCCTGAGCCGCGTCGGATTGTCTTCGGACCGCCCGTATGTTGGCGTGGTGGAACGGCGGGGAAGGTGTTGTCGCGTTCGTGGCGGTTGTTCTGGCGGAGTTTTACGTTCACGGAAGATACTGCCAGCAAAAACAGGCTTCGGCAGGTTTTACAGCAATGCCCGTTGCGCTCCACTCCAGGCTCTCGCCGGCCAGGAATTCGGAGGTGATGAACCGGGATGAAATGGCTGCCCTCGGGCGGCTGGATCTGAACGGGGCATCACAGAGCCAAAACCGGATCCAGAGTTTCGTGTTTTTCCGGGAGCTCGGACATGGCGGTGGAAACACTGTGATGTTCGAGAGTGACGCTGGATGGTCCGTATCGGCCAGGGGTACATTCCATCGGCGATGTGAAAAGAGATTTTCGCTGGTATTTGCAAAGGTCGGACGCACTGGGGGTAACTCTGGCGCCGGAAGATCAGGAAGGCGTCAGGCGTTACGGGCTCCGCGTCCATGCACCTGGCGTCTTCTGCTTTTCTGCATTAGGCGCGTCGCATACATATCAAGTACACAGACAAAAAGTCCCGATGCTGAAGCACCGGCTGTTTGTAAGGCGTCAAAACCGGGCCCCGCATTCAGCCAAACCTGCAACTCACGGGTATTAAGCTGGTTTCGCTTCGGTCAAACAAATTCTTGTGCCGGGACGTAATTCCATCGCATGAAGATCATCATGCTTCGCATTCTCTCCATCCAGTCCCATGTGACCTTCGGCCATGTGGGTAACTCAGCTGTCACCTTTCCGCTGCAGATTCTGGGGCATGACGTGTGGCCGGTGCCGACGGCAGTTCTGTCCAATCATGCGGGCTATCGGGAACTGGGTGGCGAAGTCCTGTCAGCAGATACGGTTCAAAACATCCTCGATGGTCTTG
>JAPKDV010000109.1 GCA_028822385.1 Alphaproteobacteria bacterium | reverse complement strand
CAGGGCCTCGGCCGCGAATATGCACTCGCCTTCGCAGAAGAAGGTGCCATCCCTGTCCTCGCCGAACTGAATGAAGAGAACCTCAAAAGCGTGGCGCGTGAAATCGAAGCGGCTGGCGGCAAATGTCTGGCGATCCAGACCGATGTCAGCGACCCGAACTCCACCAAAGCCATGGCAGCAAGCACAATCGCGGAGTTCGGGCGCATTGATGTTCTAATCAATAATGCTGCTGTCTTCGCCTCACTTCCCCAGCGCCCCTTTGACGAAATTCCGTTCGATGAGTGGAACCTGGTCATGCAGGTCAACATCACTGGATCCTATCTCTGCGCCTGCGCGGTCGCCCCGGCGATGAGGAAGGCCAGCAAAGGCCGGATCATCAACGTGTCGTCAGGGACCGTGCCTCAGGGCGCGCCGGGCTTTATGCATTACGTCACCTCAAAATCTGCGATCATCGGCATGACTCGCGTGCTAGCGCGCGAACTGAGCGACCACAATGTTAACGTCAACACGCTTATGCCCGGCTACACGACGACCGAAGTCGCCCATGCGAGCATGAATGACGAACTACACGACATGATCCAGAATAAGCGTCTGGTGAAACGTGCGGGCACACCCGATGATTTGATTGGGACAGCCATGTTCCTCGCCTCACCCGCAAGTTCGTTCATCTCCGGCCAGACCATCGCGATCTGCGGTGGCGAGGTGATGATCTAGCCAGAACGACGTTGCCTACTCGAAGTCCATCTCCTGCTTAAACCCGGCCCGTTCCCACTGTAGGAAGTTGACCATTTCATAGGCCGCCGCGGCATCTAGAGTCTGGTTGTGCTGGGCTGCGATGTAACGGTTCACCGAGCGTTTGGTCCATGCCAGCGCATGAGCTGGCTTTTCCAGTAATTTGCCGACGATACGGTCGACCTCGGTATCTAGATCAGCCAGCGGAACCGCATAATTGATCATGTGCATATCGGCTAGATCGCGTGCCGTGTATTCCTTAGCAAGCATCAGATACTCCTTCGCCAACGGCGGCGTCATATAAAGCGGTATTAGCGACGAACCACCATCCCCGGGTACCAGCGCAAACGGCGGGCCATAAGGGTCAACATCGCCCATACCCATATGGATATCCGCGATCCGGGCGTCTTCCCGCGCGACGATCATGTCACAGCCGAACATGATGCTCTGACCAAAGCCCGCAGCATCCCCGTTAACCCGCGCGATGACCGGCTTTTCCATCTCTGTAAGTGCCTGATGGGTTCGGATGATGCCATTAAAAATTTTCCAAGCACCTTTGGGGTCATTGTGCCCTCCAAGAGCGGCCGGATTTTTATAATGCTCGGTGCGCGGCGAAACCATAAATTCGCCGTCCTTATCACCCGTTAGGACAACTACCCGTACATCCTGATCATCACGCAGATGTCCCAACGCCAAACCGATCTCCCAGTGAAAATCCAACGTCCGACCGGCAACGATACTATCGGTCAAATTGTACATGTGAACGATCGCGATCTGATCACGGCGCTCAACGTGAAATGTTTCATATTCGTGTGTCATGTCTCGTTCCCTTTCAAAGAAATTTGTCGAACCACGCTACGGCCTCCGACATTCCTAGCTCGTGCATCTCGGGGTTACAGAAATAGTAGGATTCGTAATGGTGGGCATTGGGCAGCTTCACCAGTTTCTTAGGCTCGCCCAGCGCCCCGTAGCAACCAAACTGCTCTTCCGGCGGCACCGTGCAGTCATCCTCTGCATAAACCACCAGCACCGGGCGCGGCGAAATTAGGTGGGCCACCTTCTCCGGGCTGAAACGCAGACAGGATTCCGCACTCTCCAGGTCATAATCAGACACGTAGTGTTCATGCTTCTGGTGATGCTGCTGGATCAAATCCAGCGTGTGTGGATCTGTCAGCATAATGTCGAGTAACGGCCAGTAGGTGTGTTCGCCAGTGATCACGCGTTTGTGCGCGGCTTCGGAAAGCGTTTTCTTGAAATCGAGCCATTCATGCGGACGTCGGGCCTGTTTCATCCAACGCTCGCCATCTGACACACCCACCGAATTGACGATCACCTTGATCCGCTCGTCGAAAGCAGCACACCAGATGACAGTCGCCCCTCCCCAGCTGGTCCCGTAACAGCCCATACGCTCGATATCGACGCCGTCAACGGTCTCAAAATAGTTGTAGGCATCATAAACATCCTGCGCCTGTTCAAGCGGTCGATGACGACCGCGTTCGCCACCGCTTTCCCCAAACCCCCGATGGTCTGGTGCTAACACGAAATAGCCCTCTTCCCAGAGGCGGCGCGGCACATCCATGCCGTAAACCTCTTTCATGCCGCTATATCCATGCAGGCACACAATTGCCGGTTGGGCCGGATCTCCAGGTTTCCAGTCCTTGGGTGTATAAAGATGAGCAGCTATCTCGATCCCGTCGCTGAAGAAGGTGACATCCTCCCAGACATTTTTGTGTTCGGTCATGACGTATCCCCTAAGTTATGTTTTGCTTACGAAGTCTGAACCGGCATCGCGACCAGCACAATCGCCCACAAACGGAGTCCTTAGATGAACAAAATCGATCTGAACGGCCGTACAGCCATCGTCACTGGCGGGGCAAAGGGTATCGGCTACTCCATTGTGGAGCGCTTTCTGGCCTCCGGTGCAAAGGTCAGCATTTGGGATATCGACGCCGCGCGTATGGGACAGGCAAGCGGCATCCTTAACGGTGGCACTGATCTCAGGACCGACATAGTTAACGTTACCGATGCCGAAGCCATCGAACGAGGGCGTGAAGCGGCAATCGCGGCCTTCGGGAAGATCGACATCCTGGTCAACAATGCCGGCACGGTAGGCACGATCGGCAAAGTGTGGGAGCAGCCACTCGAAAACTGGCAACGCATGCTGACACTCAATCTCACCAGCTCTTTCCAGTGCTGTCGTGCCATCGCACCGCACATGATTGCGAACGGCTATGGGCGTATTGTCAACATCGCCTCTAATGCCGGCAAAATGGGTATTCACAGCAATTCACCCTATGCCGCAGCTAAGGCCGGTTTGATTAGCCTGACCAAGTCGATGGCTAAGGAAGCGGCAAAAACTGGCTTGCTCGTGAATGCGGTCGCACCCGGAGGAGCCAACACCGAACTGTTCGACGGCCTAGACAAGGACTATCGCGCCCAGATCGAGGAAGGCATGGCCCTCGGTCGTTTGGTCGAACCCGAAGAAGTCGCCGCTATCACCGCATGGGCCGCCTCGGAAGACTGCTCCTTTACCACCGGTGCCGTGTTCGACATCTCCGGCGGACGCGCGGACTACTAAGCAGCTCACTCGCACAGGGGCCTTACTACTTGTGGGTAAGTTCCACATTGAAACTCTGTAATTCTCCGTTCAGCGACGTGATTCGATTGTGAGCCAGCATTACGTTTGCTATACCTCACAAGCACGTTCTACCGTTCCGGCAGGCGTCCAACCCGCGGAAATCCAACACCATGTCGCAGCGTAAAAAAATCTATGAGGGCAAGGCCAAGGTCATTTTCGAAGGCCCGGAACCCGGAACCGTTGTTCAATACTTCAAGGACGATGCCACAGCCTTCAATAATGTGAAAAAGGGTGTCATTGCTGGCAAGGGGGTACTGAACAACCGGATCTCCGAATACCTGATGCTGCGCTTGGGAGAAGCGGGTATCCCGACTCATTTCATGCGTCGCCTGAACATGCGTGAACAGCTTGTCCGAGAGGTCGAGATCATTCCGGTTGAGGTCGTGGTTCGCAATATCGCAGCAGGTTCAATCAGCAAGCGCTTCAACATCGAAGAAGGCACACCGCTGCCCCGCTCGATCGTCGAATATTATTACAAGAATGACGAGCTTGGTGATCCACTGGTCTCCGAGGAACACATCACCGCCTTTGGTTGGGCTACCCCGCTGGAGATTGACGACATGCTGTCTATGAGCCTGCGCATCAATGACTTCCTGTCCGGGCTGTTTCTAGGAATCGGCCTCAAACTAATCGATTTTAAGCTGGAATACGGACGTCTCTATGACGAGAACGAGCAAGTACGCGTCATACTGGCGGACGAGATTTCACCCGATGGCTGCCGTCTTTGGGACGTGAAAACCAACGAGAAGATGGACAAAGACAGGTTCCGCCGTGATCTCGGTGGTGTTGAAGAGGCTTATCAGGAAGTTGCCCGTCGTCTCGGCATCCTTCCCGAGTCAGAGCAGCAGGACGTAAAAGGTCCTACGACGATCCAATAACTTCTGATTTCGGGCAGGTCCGTTGAAAGCACGCATACACATCACACTCAAGGACGGTGTCCTCGACCCTCAGGGCAAGGCAATCCATAATTCGCTGGAAGGCCTTGGCTTCGACGGTGTCAATGGCGTCCGGCAGGGTAAATTTATCGAAATCGAACTCGACGGCGATGACGCCGCCGCAGCAAAGGCGAAAGTTTCGGCGATGTGTGAACAACTCCTCGCCAACATGGTGATAGAGGATTATTCCGTCAAAATTGACGGCTAGACCTTTCGTTCCCTAACCGTTGGGAACAATCCACAACCGATCGCCGTTGCGACTCGAAAGCCCGGCTGATAGCAGGGATTGATTGGATTTCGAGCCTATGACCGCAGCTGTAATTGTCTTTCCTGGATCGAACTGTGACCGCGATGTTGCCGTCTCACTGGAGGCTGCCCTCGGGCATAAACCACTTATGGTCTGGCACGGTGACAGAGCTCTTCCCGATGTCGATCTGATTGTTGTGCCCGGCGGTTTTTCCTACGGCGACTATCTACGTTCGGGTGCCATGGCAGCCAACAGCCCTATCATGCGCGAGGTCATCTCCCGCGCCGATGGCGGCACTCCGGTACTAGGCATTTGCAACGGGTTCCAAGTGCTGACCGAATGCGGGCTGCTGCCCGGTGTGCTGATGCGCAATGCGAGCCTTAAATTCGTCTGCCGCGACGTAGACCTCCGTGTTGAGCGGGTCGACACCGCATTCACACGCCAATATGCAAAAGATCAGGTGATTCGCATTCCTGTTGCCCATCACGATGGCAATTACTTCACTGATCCAGCCACCCACAAGGCGCTCGAAGACAATGCTCAGATCGCTTTCCGCTACTGTGCGGCAGACGGCGCGCTGACCGAAGACGCCAACCCGAACGGGTCGCTGGCCAACATTGCCGGTATCCTCAATGAAGCGGGCAATGTGCTGGGCATGATGCCCCATCCTGAGCGTCTCGCCGATCCCCTGCTGGGAGGGCTCGATGGTGCCCCCATTTTCTCCGCCCTTGCCGAAGCGGTCGCCGCATGAGCGCCACCGCACGACGCCCCGAAGATTTGATGGGCCTGAGTGAGGATGAGTACGACACCATCCTCGACATAATGGGCCGCGATCCGAATTTCACTGAACTGAGTATTTTCTCGGTGATGTGGTCCGAGCATTGCTCTTACAAATCCTCAAAGTTCTGGCTCAAAACCCTGCCCACCGAAGGGCCGCAGGTCATCCAGGGGCCCGGTGAGAATGCTGGTGTTATCGATATCGGTGATGGGCTGGCCGCGATCTTCAAGATCGAGAGCCATAATCATCCCAGCTTCATCGAACCTTATCAAGGCGCAGCCACAGGCGTCGGCGGCATCATGCGCGATGTATTCACCATGGGTGCACGTCCGGTTGCCAATCTGAACGCGCTGCGATTCGGCAGTCCGGACCATCCCAAGACCCGCCACCTGATCGACGGTGTCGTGGCGGGTATTGGGGGCTACGGAAACTGTATCGGCGTGCCTACAGTAGGCGGCGAGACCAATTTCGACCCGGGCTACAACGGCAACATCCTCGTCAATGCGATGACCGTTGGACTAGCCGCAACAGATAAAATTTTCTACTCCGCCGCCGCTGGTATCGATTTGCCGGTGGTCTATGTGGGATCTAAGACCGGGCGCGACGGTATTCACGGCGCGACCATGGCATCGGCTGAGTTTGACGATAATTCCGCGGATAAGCGCCCCACGGTGCAGGTCGGCGATCCATTCACCGAGAAACTGCTGCTTGAAGCCTGCCTCGAACTAATGGCAACCGACGCGATCGTTGCCATTCAGGATATGGGTGCCGCCGGGCTGACCTCGTCTTCGGTCGAGATGGCAAGCAAAGGGAATGTAGGTATTACACTCAATCTGGACGATGTACCACAGCGCGAAACCGAAATGCAGCCTTTCGAACTCATGCTTTCCGAGAGCCAGGAACGCATGCTCATGGTTCTCAAACCCGGCCGTGAGGGTGAGGCGCGCGCTATTTTCGAAAAATGGGAATTAGATCTTTCAGTGATAGGCATCACCAATGGTAGTGAGCGTTTGGTGCTGACATCTGACGGCGAAGTTGTCGCCAACATCCCTGTCCCGCCGCTAGTCGCAGCCGCACCGGAATATGAACGCCCCTGGACGGCGACCCCGCCCCGCGAGGTGCTTGGGCCCGACGATGTCCCGGCCCCGTTTGATCTCGGTGTGGCGCTTTTGACCCTCGTCGAAAGCCCCGATCTATGTTCACGGAGCTGGATATGGGAGCAATACGACCACATGGTCATGGGTGATACCATTGCGCGCCCGGGTGGCGATGCCGCTGTGGTCCGGGTGCACGGCACCAAAAAGGCCCTCGCGATCAGCACCGACTGCACCCCCCGCTACGTGGAAGCCAACCCCGTCGAAGGTGGCAAGCAGGCCGTGGCCGAATCCTGGCGCAATGTCACATCCGTTGGCGCAACGCCGCTTGCGGTCACCAACAATCTGAATTTCGGTAATCCCGAACGCCCCGAGATCATGGGACAGCTGGTTGGCGCCGTGCAGGGCATGCGAGCTGCCTGTATCGCACTGGACAGCCCTGTCGTGTCAGGCAACGTCTCGCTCTACAACGAAACCAACGGTGTCGCAATCCTGCCAACTCCGGTCATCGGCTGTGTTGGGCTACTCGCCGACGTGAACAAGTGCATGGGTGGCGCATTCCAGAACGAAGGCGATGCCATCTTCGTAGT
>JAPKDV010000018.1 GCA_028822385.1 Alphaproteobacteria bacterium | reverse complement strand
CCAGGTCGTGGCTGACCGTGGTGCAAATCACCTGGGTTTCGTTGCGATAGCTCTTGTGGAAGAGCGGGCGGATCGGGCGATCTATAAGACGGGAGGTAAGGACCTCTTTCTCGGTCGGACGCCCTTCGCGCTTAAAGAAGCCACCGGGAATCTTACCCGCAGCATAGGTTTTCTCCTGATAGTGAACTGTCAGTGGAAAGAAATCGATTCCTTCCTTCGGCTTATGTTGGCCGACTGCGGTACAGAGCACCGACGATTCGCCATAGCTAACGAGGATTGCCCCATCAGCCTGTCGGGCAATACGCCCGGTTTCAACGGAGAGGGTACGCCCGCCCCATTCAATTTCTTTTCGGACAATGTCAAACATCATCTATCTCCAACCTGCGTCATTCGCTCGGGCCTATCCCAAATCAAACGCCCCGTGCCCTCGGGGTCATCGCGCCGTCACGCAGCAAATCTGTTTTGACGACGAGTTCGCGGACCTTCCGCGCGAGCAAGCAGCCGGAACACCGAATTGCATCCCATGGCGCTTTTTCAGAGGTGCCGGGCTGTGCCCACACCATTCGTTAAAAGGGACCCAAAACTAGCGGCGGATGCCACAACGCTCGATCAAGCTACGATAGCGCGCTTCATCTTTGCGCTTCACATAGTCGAGCAAACGACGACGCAGACCCACCATCTGGAGGAGCCCACGGCGTGAATGATGATCCTTGGCATGGGTCTGCAGGTGTCCGGTCAGGTTCGCAATCCGCTCTGTGAGGATGGCGACCTGGACTTCGGGTGAACCAGTATCTCCAGGCTTGGTCTCATATTCTTTGATAAGTTCAGTTTTACGCTCAGCCGTAATCGACATTGCAATCGCTCTCCCGGCATCAAAGGTTTAAAACGCGGATCGGACGGATTTGAATTCCGTCAACGCGAACAAGCGCCACTGGCGTTTCCGCTTCGAGAACAAGGACGATTCCATCGACCCCAGCACTCGCAATCCGTTCCTTGTCCTGCGGTCGCAGAACCGGAACTGCCTGCCCATTTCGAAGCATATTCGCTTCACGTTCCGACAAGGCCAACGCCGGGATGCCGTCCAGCGCGGTCTCAACCGGCAACAATATGGTAGAGGCGGCCGCACTATGGCCAAGTTCCTCGAGTTTTTCCAGCGAAATCGAAGCCTCTTCAACAAAGGGTCCAACCGACATACGCCGCAGATTAGATAGATGCCCGCAGGTCCCGACTGCAATGGCCAAATCGCGCGCCAAAGCGCGCATATAGGCACCTTTGCCCGAGGTCACGGCGAAGCGCGCGGAATTAGAATCGACGATTTCCAGCAGGTCAAAAGCGTGAATATCGATGAACCGCGAGGTCATTTCGAACTCTTCACCCGCCCGCGCTTTGGCATAGGCGCGTTCGCCGTCGATCTTAATCGCCGAATAAGCCGGAGGCACCTGTTCAATATGGCCTACAAAAGCTGGCAGCGCCGCCTCAATTTTAGCCTGATCCGGACGGCCTTCACTGATTTCCACGACGTCGCCATCGGCGTCATCTGTGGTAGTACGTTCCCCCCAATGGACCGTGAACGCATAGCGTTTCGAGCTGTCGGTCACATAAGGCATGGTCTTGGTGGCTTCGCCGAGCGCGATTGGCAGAATACCAGTCGCAGACGGGTCCAGCGTACCGGCATGCCCCAGCTTCGCCGCCCCAGTCGCACGGCGTACCGCGTTCACGCAGGCAGAAGAGGTTATACCCGCCGGTTTGTCGAGGTTGATCCAGCCGCTGATCGGCAGGCCCTTACGCTTGCGCCCCATCAGGACGGACCCGAATCGGGTGTGATGTCTATTTCGTCGTCAACCCGATCGTCATCCTCGCCCTCAACCTTTACGGGACGCGCGAAATCCGGATTGTGCATGATGCGGTCAATCCGCATGGCTTCATCGAAGCTTTCGTCATGTACAAAATGTATAGCGGGTACATTTCTGAGTTTCACAACCTTGCCAAGCCGGCCGCGCAAATATGCCGACGCTCCGTTAAGAGCATCGACCATCGGTTCTGCCTTACCCTCGAGCGGCAGCACGAACCCGGTGGCGTTACGTAGATCGGGGCTGATTCGGACCTCGGTTACTGTGATGACCCGCCCAACAAGCTCGGGATCCCTGAATTCCGCACGCACAATGATTTCGGATAGCGCGTGGCGGATTTCCTCACCCACGCGCAACTGTCGCTGAGTCGGCGGCTTGCCGTTACGGTCTTTCGGTTTACGTCGTGCCATGGCGATGAAACCCTTCGGGGCTAGCCGTTAGGCCTCCAGCCGGCGGGCTATCTCCTGTACCTCGAAGCAATCGACGATATCCCCAACCTGTATATCGTTGTAGTTCTCCAGTGCAATACCGCATTCATAGTTATTCTGAACTTCACGGACATCGTCCTTGAACCGGCGCAACGTGCCGAGTTGTCCTTCGTGGATGACCACGCTATCCCGGGTAAGGCGGATCTTTGAATCACGGCGGATTAGGCCTTCGGTGACCATACAACCGGCGACCTTGCCAACTTTTGAGACGCTGAATACTTCTCGGATTTCCGCCGAGCCGAGGAGATTTTCCTGGATCGTCGGCGCGAGCTCGCCTTCCAACATGGCCCGGATATCGTCGACTACGTTGTAGATCACGTTGTAGTAGCGGATCTCAACCTGATCGCGCTTGGCCTGATCGCGAGCCTGCGAGATTGCCCGCACATTGAAGCCTATCAACAGGCCATTATTGACGCTGGCCAAGGAAACATCGGATTCGGTGATCCCGCCAACCCCGGCGTGGAGAACCAAAACCTCGACTTCATCGGTTGACATGTTGTTCAGCGAACTAACAATGGCTTCGACCGAACCCTGCACATCACCCTTGATAACGACGGGAACCTGAGCGGCTTCACCGGCCTTAATCTGTTCAAACATCTCGTCGAGTGAGCCACGCGCGCCCGCCACAACACGCTTGTCGCGGATGACATCCTGTCGATATTCAACGACTTCACGTGCCCGCGCATCGCTGTTGACGACCGCAAAGTCATCACCGGCCTGCGGTGCGCCGTTCAAACCCAGAACCTCGACCGGCTCGGACGGACCGGCGGATTTGATGTTTTCGCCTCGTTCATTGATCAGCGCACGGACCCGGCCCCATTCGGCACCGGCGACGAAGATATCACCCACATTGAGCGATCCGCCCTGCACGAGCACGGTGGCGACGGCACCACGGCCAGCTTCGAGCTGAGCCTCGATTACCGCACCGAAGGCGGCGCGCTCGGGATTAGCAGTGAGTTCGAGCACTTCAGCCTGCAGCGAAATCGCTTCGGTCAGGGTATCAAGTCCCATACGGGTCGTTGCGGAAATCTCAATAACCTGAACGTCGCCGCCCATTTCCTCAGCCACAATCTCGTGGGACAGCAATTCGGTTTTGATCCGCTTGGAATCAGCGGCCGGCAAATCCATCTTATTAACCGCGACGATGATCGGCACTTCGGCCGCCCGCGCATGGTTAATCGCCTCGATTGTTTGAGGCTGGACGCCGTCATCGGCGGCCACTACGAGAATGACGATATCGGTCACATGGGCGCCGCGCTGACGCATGGATGTGAAAGCGGCATGACCCGGTGTGTCGATGAAGCTAATCTTCTCACCAGTTTCTAGTACCACCTGGTAGGCGCCAATATGCTGGGTGATGCCGCCAGCTTCACCACGAACCACATCGGTGGACCGCAGCGCATCGAGCAGCGATGTCTTACCGTGGTCGACATGGCCCATAACCGTTACAACCGGGGGCCGGGGCAAACGTAAGCCGGCATCATCCTCGATTGAGGCACCAAGATTGAGCTCTACATCGGAAGCTGAAATCAGCTTCGGGCTGTGGCCGAATTCCTCGACCACAAGCTGAGCAGTTTCCTGATCGATGGTCTGATTCGTGGTCGCCATGACGCCCATCTTCATCAAGGCCTTGACAACCTCATTGGCACGTTCGGCCATACGGTTGGCTAACTCGCCGACTGTGATCGTATCGGGGACCGAAACCTCGCGAACAACCTTGGCGGAGCTGCCCCCACCGCCGGCGTCGCGCGAACGCTGCTGGCGCTCACGCTCCTGCTTGCGACGGAAGGCCGCAACAGAACGCTGACGTGCACCGCCCTCATCGTTGAGTGCTTCGGAAATGGTGAGTTTTCCGCTGCGCCGCTTGCGATCGCCACGGGTGCGATTGGTCGGGCGAGCCGGTGCTTCGGCGGCAACGGCGCCACCACCACGGACCTTGCGGCGATCCGGCGTAGTCTCCTCATCATCATTGACGTCACCCTTGACCTCAACCTCCAGCGCGGCGCGCTTGCGCTCGGCATCGGCCGCGCGCTGTGAGGCTTCATCCGCCATCCGCTGGGCTTCGGCTTCCGCAGCGCGGCGGGCCTCTTCTTCAATCTCACGACGTGTCCGGGTTTCGGGTGCATGTGCCTCCTCAACAGCAGCCGCAGCTTCGGCGGCCTTGGCCTCTTTTTTCTGTGCGTCCTCAACAGCGGCGACATTAGCCACAGCCTCCTCTGCCTCTTTGGCCTTGGCGAGCGCTTCTTCTTCAGCCTTGGCCGCAGCCTCCTCTGCTTCTCCGGCCCTACGGGCCTCTTCCAAAGCGATCTGCGCGGTAGCGCTTTCGCGTGCAGCCTCCTCTGCAGCCTTGCGGGCCTCATCGAGTGCGCGAGTGCGAGAGGCCTTCTCGGCTTCAGTTAGAGTGCGCCCAGTTTTAGGTGCCGGTGCGGCAACAGGGGCTTCGACGGAAGCGGCTTCAGACGTGGTCTCGAAGACCTCATCCTGCGGTGAGTCCTTGATCTCGGTCATCTCACCGGCGGCGCCCTGCCGGAAGGTACGCTTCCTCTTGACCTCAACCGTCACCGTCTTGGTGCGGCCATGGCTGAAGCTTTGGCGGACCTGTCCACCTTCGACCGTCTTCTTCAGCTCGAGCTTGCCGGGCTTTGAAAGACTCAGAGGCTTGCTCTTCTTCTTATCTTCGTTTTCGGTCGCGTTCGCCATTATCTCATTCCATCAAATCATCATCGGCGACAATTCCATCAACCGGCACTAAATCGCCACGATAGATCACCAACCTGTTTGCCGCGTCACGCACCTGGCGCGCGGCACCACCGGGCAGAACAAAGGCGTGAACAGTACGTTCACGACCCGAAACCCGTCCCAGCGTCGCGGCATCGAAAAGATCAATCCGCGCGACGTCATTCACATGGGCCGCCAACTGAGCCACCTTCTGGCGCCCATCGGCACCGGCATCGCTGGCACACAACAAGGCCGCCTGCCCAAATTCCTCGTGTCGTGCGCCTGAACCGGCCAACCCCGCAAGGGCACCACGGACCTTTTCAAACCCCGACACATATTCACCCGACTTGCGAGCCATTGTCAGCGCATTGAGAGCCCGACGAGCCAGCTCGGCCTCAACAAAGACCTCCAAGCTTTCACCATTTGGCCCCGCCATCGGCGTTACAGCACTCCGGGCACCGCGCGCAAAAGAGCGCTTTGCACAAGCCTGAGCGACTATATCCCGCCGCCCAATCAACCACAATCCGCGCCCCGGAAGGCGTTTGTCGAGGTCCGGAACCACCAGATCGTCCGGGCCCACCACAAAACGCATCAGCTCGGCGCGTGGGTGCACCTCCCCTGTCACCAAGCAGCGACGCTCGGGCGCGTCCGGGACCCGGCGCGGGATCGTTTCGGTCTGGGGCTGGTCAACAGACATCACCGTTCCGGGCACTCCTTGTTAATTCCGACCTATACGCCGGGCTCGACCGCCGGAATGACCGGCGCAAAGACAGCTTCTGCAGTTGCCAATTCGGACGAACGGGTGTCGACAACTTCCTCGACGATCTCTTCTGCGTCCGGGTCAACCTCGGGTTCAGGCGCAATCACTTCATCGCCATAAATCGAAACGCGCGCGGCCATGATGACCTGATTGGCTTCATCAGCCGTCACCGGGCTCTGGCGAACCAGACGCCCTATCTCGTGATCGGCCATGTCGAACAGATCGTCGAGCTTCACGTCGGTTTCAATGTCCATAAAAATGAAACGGTATTCATCAGGCATCAGACCAGCAAGGTCTTCAGAAGTTGTCACGCCGTTCTGGCCAAGGCGAACAGCCCCGCCGAGGGTCACACCGGCCACTGCAAGCATGGCATCCTCGACACCGAGCTTCTTGCGCTCAACGTCCAGCTTGGCGTCACGCTCCTCGAGCCATGCTAGGGCTCGCGCCTGAAGCTCTTCGCCAATATCCTCACCGAAGCCCTCAATCATCGAGAGGTCATCGATCGGCACAAACGCCACTTCCTCAACCGTGGCAAAGCCTTCGGTCACCAGAAGATGGGCGATCACATCCTCAACATCAAGGGCCTCGATGAACGTCTCGCTGCGCGAGTTAAACTCATCCTGACGACGCTGGGATTCCTCTTCCTCGGTTAGAATATCGATATCCCAACCCGACAGCATCGAGGCCAGACGCACGTTCTGGCCGCGACGACCAATAGCCAGCGACAGCTGCTCATCGGGCACCACAACCTCGATCTTGTTGGCATCTTCGTCGAGAACAACCTTGGAGACTTCGGCCGGAGCCAACGCGTTAACCACGAAGGTCGCGGGATCAGGTGACCAAGGAATAATATCAATTTTTTCGCCCTGTAGCTCACCGACAACTGCTTGCACGCGCGAACCGCGCATACCAACACAGGCGCCGACCGGATCGATCGAAGCGTCCTTGGATATCACGGCGATCTTCGCACGACTTCCCGGATCACGGGCCGCCGCGCGGATTTCAATGATACCGTCATAAATTTCCGGAACTTCCTGCGCAAACAGCGACTTCATGAATTCCGGACGCGTCCGGGTCAGAAAAATCTGCGGGCCGCGCTGTTCGCGCCGCACATCGTAGATATAAGCTCGGATCCGGTCGCCCGGTCGCTGGTTTTCACGCGGCAAGGCCTCATCCCGGCGCATCACGCCCTCGGCGCGCCCCAGATCGACCGTCACATTACCGTACTCCACGCGCTTGACGAGACCATTCACGATCTCGGCCGTACGATCTTTATATTCCTCGAACTGACGCTCACGCTCAGCATCGCGGACCCGCTGGACAATCACCTGCTTAGCCGTCTGCGCGGCGATGCGCCCAAAATCGATCGGCGGCAACTCATCTACCAGAAACTCACCAATCTCCGCATCTGGCTTTTCGGTCCGGGCCTGATCGAGTGTCAGTTGAATGTGCTCGTCCTCGATTTCCTCGACGACCTCACGGTAGCGGGCAAGCGAGATGTGGCCGCCCTCACGGTCGATGACCGCGCGGATATCATGTTCGGGTCCATATTTGCTGCGCCCGGCCTTCTGAATAGCCTGCTCCATAGCTGTGATGACTTCTTCGCGCTCAATGCCCTTCTCGCGCGCAACAGCGTCCGCGACGGCAAGCATCTCAATACGGCTGGGACCACCAGACTCCATGTTCTCTATCCTTCGTTCATCCGGCCCTTTTGGACCGCTGCAATAAGTTGATCGGTCAGCACAAGCCTCGCCTTGGCAACATCGGAAACAGGCAGCACGATCTCTTCGTCCTCCACTTCCGGGTCGGCTAGGCGCACCATGCCGTCATTGAGGCCAAGGAGCAGCCCGCGAAAACGCCGGCGGCCATCCACAGCCTGTTTTAATTCAACCTTTGCCTCAAACCCGACAAAGCTATCGAAATCCTTCGCCCGCGTCAGCGGTCGATCAATCCCCGGAGACCCAACCTCAAGCTCATAAGCCTCCGCAATCGGGTCAGCCACATCGAGCAACGCCGAAACCGTCCGGCTGGCCAAGGTGCAATCGTCAATTGTCACCTCCCCACCATCAATTCGGTCGAACATAATCTGCAGTATCGGCTTCTGGCCGCCACCGAAATGCACGCGCACAAGTTCATACCCAAGATCCACGAGCGAGGGCTCAATGATAGACATTACCTGATCGGTCCGGGGATTTTCACTTACAAGGTTCACGTCTTCAATCAACTCCAACAAGCCCGGCGCCCGCCAACCGAAAAGCAGATAACAAAAAAGGCGGCGCCGGTTTTCACCCGGGCCACCCCTTACTGTCTGTCGCCAGACTGTTGGGCCTTTGTTAAGCCCGAATATAGGGGAAATTGTGGAAAAGGCAAGCAGTTGTCTCGTTTCTCAAGCGGTCCTGCGTGGCACCCGAAGATAGCGCAGGAAGGTCGAGCCCGGGCCACCGCTACGATTCTTTCCTTCGTAACGCGTGTCCGGCCAATCGTCAGGCCGCGTCATCCAGTCCTCAGCCCTCTTAGCGAGCCAGACAAACTGGTCATGGGCTTCGAGATGGCGAAGCATCCAGACAAGATAATCCTGATCATCGGTCGCCAGGCGAAGCTCCGCCCCATCCGCCATCACCCGGGCGAGCACGTCGAGCATGGCGGTGTTGACGATGCGCCGCCGATGGTGCCGCAGCTTCGGCCAGGGATCGGGAAACAGAATGAATACCCGATCAAGGGACGCATCCCCCAGCCGCGCTAGCATCGGACGGACGTCGTCGGGCAAGACACGGATATTGCCGAGCTTCTCTGCCTCGATATCCGCCAGCAGGCGTGCGACACCATTTAGATAGGGCTCAGCACCGAGTATCCCTGTTTCAGAATATTGTGCCGCCTGCCAGGCAAGATGCTCACCCGCACCGAAACCTATTTCCAACCAGACATTCGGGGGGTTGCCCGTAAACCATGCGCGCGGATCGACCGGCGCGTCGCCGGCAGGAAGCTCTATGGAGACTTCTGGGAGTAGCGTTTCGAGCAGCCGCTTACGACCTGGGCGCAATTTACGTCCACGGCGACGACCGTAAAATTGCTGATCCCCATCAGCCAGTTTGGCTACCATCTTATGCGGCAGGCGAACCTGCCGTCCCTTATCGCTGGGCGATCAGCCTAGATGGCGTTATGGAGCGCATCGACGAGGTCGGTCTTCTCCCAAGAGAAGCCCCCATCCGCATCCGGCTCACGCCCAAAATGCCCATAGGCAGCCGTCCGCTCATAAATCGGACGGTTCAGCTGAAGATGCTCACGAATACCGCGCGGGCTGAGATCCATTGCCTTCTGCACGGCTTCCGCCAGCTTCTCTTCGTCCACCTTCCCGGTGCCATAGGTCTCTACATAGACCGAAAGCGGCTTGGAGACGCCAATCGCATAAGCCACCTGGATGGCGCATCTATCAGCCAATTCGGCTGCAACCACGTTCTTTGCGAGATAGCGCGTGGCGTAAGCTGCCGAGCGATCAACTTTTGTCGGATCCTTGCCTGAGAATGCACCGCCGCCATGCGGGGCGGCACCCCCATAGGTGTCGACGATGATCTTGCGCCCGGTGAGGCCGGCATCACCATCCGGGCCACCAATCACGAACCGACCAGTCGGGTTTACATAGAATTCATCTTCCCCGCACATCCAACCATCCGGAAGAATATTCTCTACATGGGGGCGCACGATCTTTCGCACATCTTCCTGACTAAGCTCTTCGGCGTGCTGGGTCGAGACAACCACCGACGTGGCGCCGACCGGCTGGCCGTTTTCATAACGCAGGGTAACCTGACTTTTAGAATCCGGCCCCAGACCTAACCCCCCATCCGCGTGCCGCGCTTCCGCCAGCGACCGCAAAATGGAGTGTGAATAGTGAATCGGTGCCGGCATGAGAACATCGGTCTCTCGGCAGGCATAACCAAACATTAAGCCCTGATCTCCCGCGCCTTCATCCTTGTTGCCAGCAGCGTCAACACCCTGAGCAATATCTGCGGACTGGGAGTGAACGTGGCAATTGACCTCAGCATTTTTCCAATGGAAGCCGTCCTGCTCGTAGCCGATCGCCTTCACAGCAGCGCGCGCGATCTCCTCCATACGAGCGGCGTCGATCTCGGTCGGGCCGCGGACTTCACCGGCCATCACAATGCGATTAGTGGTGGTCAGTGTCTCCACGGCAACACGGCTCTGCGGGTCGCCGGTCAGGAATGCATCCACAACGGCATCGGAAATCCGATCACAGACCTTGTCAGGATGGCCCTCGGACACGGACTCACTGGTAAAAAGATAACTTCTTTTGGACACGGGAATAGTCCCCCTGCAATCGTTACGAATATCAGCGGCCCAATACCGCACCTGACTGCGATCAACTTGATCGCGAATACCCGGTAAGCACCGGCGTACTAATTAATCGGTTTTGCAGGAACAAACCCTGTTGCGTCAAGCCGTAACGCCACACCTGCGAAGAACCATTCCGATTACAATAAAAGCAAAGCCCATACTCATCGGGACAAGATTCCCCCAGCGGGCATAGAAAGTCGCAGCTATGGGTTGTGGCAACTCGCTGTCGAGCACGCCCTCTACCCCGATTTCGAGCCGCGCTCGAAGGCGGCCATAGGGATCGACAACCGCGGAAATCCCAGTATTCGCCGCACGCACCATAGGCAAACCTTCCTCGACGGCGCGGGTTACGGAAATCGCAAAATGCTGGCGCGGCCCGGCAAAATTTCCAAACCAGGCATCATTGGTGAGATTCAGTAGCCAGCCCGGGCGTTCGTTTTTGGGTGTCACACGGCCCGGGAAGATAGCCTCATAGCAAATCAGCGGGCTGGCCGACGGTAGACCAGCAATTAGCAGCAATTTAAGGCCGGTCCCCGGTACAAAATCTCCCTGCCCGGGAACGATTTTATCAACGGGCAGAACGCCCCGCAACGGCACATACTCACCAAAGGGAACGAGATGAGATTTGTCATAGACCTGCAGGACATCGGCTGCGCCATCAATCACTAGCAAGGCGTTGTGCAGCTGACGCTGGTTCGCCCAAAACGCGCTGCGTACGCTACCCGTAATCAGTACCCCCCCGACAGGAACAGCGCGAGTGACCTGCCCCCGTACGAGCGCATCATTAGCCAAAAAAAATGGCACTGCAGTTTCGGGCCAGATCACGTGAGTTGGCATGGTTTCAGTAGCCGCCAAGCTCAGGGCGATATGCCGTTCCAGGTGGCGGAACCGTAACTGCGGATTCCACTTGTCCCGCTGGGTAATATTCGCCTGCACGATGCGAAGCCGTACATCAGGAACCGCTCCATCCTCCGCACCGGCAAGGCGCGCGGCCCCGGCAGCCCAGAGCAAGCCCGGCAAGGCGATCGCAAATCCCAACGCAAGAACCCACTGCTGCGCGGGCTTGAAACTGGCCGATCCAAGGACAGCTGGCATGCCGGCTGCCAGTAATGTCAGTGCTCCCAAACCGAGAACACCGAGAAATGCTGTCCCCTGTAAAACCGGTAACCCTAATTCGTTTCCGGCCCAGACATAGCCGATGAGATTCCACGGGAAACCGGTGAACACATACCCGCGTGCAATCTCCAAAAAGAGCCACAACCCGGCGAACGCAAAAACACGCGGGACAACGCCTGTCCCAAAGCGGGCGAGTGACGACACGCCGCAGACTAGTGCGGGAAAGATAGCAAGGGTCGCCGCAAGGCCAGGCCAGGCCAACGGGATCATCCAGGCCGTGCGCTCCGGATCGACCAGCATCGGTTCGACGATCCAGTGCAGCCCAATAAAAAAATGTCCGAAGCCAAACCAGAACCCGGTTGCAAGACTGTGACGGAGCGGGCGTGGCTCTGTTTCGACCCCCTCTAGAACCCATACCAAGCCAGAAAAGGCAACAATAAGCACGGGCACAATGTGAAAAGGCGACAACGCAAACGCCGAGACGCCACCCAGCACCATCGCGAGGAGCAACCGGCGCCAGCCAGTTTGTGAACGAAAACGATCAGCGAGCGTCACAAACATAGATACAAATCTATCGGCTTAAGTGGCGGTGAGGCTGGCGTTACTCACACGCAGATCACGTACACGCAGTCGCTTTATTCGGCGCGCATCCACATCCACGATTTCAAACTCAACGCCAGAGGAGTGAGTGACCACTTCACTGCGTCGTGGCACCCGGTCGATCAACGAAAAAACAATGCCGCCCAACGTATCGCACTCTTCGCGTTCTTCATCGGTTACAAACGCGCCGATGATAGCCTCCATCTCTTCAATCTCAACGCGGGCATCGGCCAAGATCGAACCGTCAGGATTAGGCGAGACGCTCGGGCCATCTTCATCATGTTCATCTTCAATCTCGCCGACGATTTCTTCGACAAGGTCCTCGATCGTTATCAGCCCGTCGACACCGCCAAACTCGTCTACGACGATCGCCATATGAGTCCGCTGGGCACGCATCTCGAGCAACAGATCCAGCACGCGGATTGAAGGTGCGGCAAACAGAATATCACGCTTGAGCTCACTGACCAGTTTCTGCGGTGTGTTGCGCATCGCAGCCAAGACATCCTTGATGTGCACAAAACCGACCACATCATCAAGCTGCCCCAGAAAAACCGGAAGTCGGGAATGGGATTCCTTAGCAATCAGATCAGCCAGGTCATGGAGTTCCAGATTTTCATCAATGGCCACGATATCGGCCCGTGGAATCATGACATCTTCAGCAGTGAGATCGTGGAGCTTGAGGATATTTCCGATCAACACACCCTGATCAGGGTTGATCGCGGTCGAGTCTGTTGCGGGCTCTTCAATCAAAACCTCGATTGCTTCACGCACAGAGTTCTCGCCGTTTCGGAGCCCCAGAGGACCGCGAATCCATTGCCAAACCCCGCCAATAGTCGACGCCACGGCGTCTTTGGATGGAAGGTTTTGGTTGGCATTCTGTTGTAGTTCGGTCATATCCGCTCAGGCTACCACGTTGTCTACGTAAGGATCTGGAATGCCCAGCCCCGCAAGAATGCTCAGCTCTATCGCCTCCATACCCTCGGCCTCTTTCGGCTCTTCATGATCATAGCCCAGCAGGTGCAGGGTTCCATGAACCACGAGATGACAGAGGTGATTTGCAATCGATTTTCCTTCATCAGCAGCTTCGCGAGCGCAGGTTTCGAACGCCACAACAACATCACCTAAGGGGGTCACCGGCAGGCCGGGTATCGCTTCTTCATGAAGCGCAAATGACAAAACATTGGTGGGCTTGTCCAGACTGCGCCAGTCTCGGTTCAACGCCTGAATTTCGGCATCGTCTGTCAAGGTTACCCCCACCTCAACCGTCATATCTTGATCGCGGACCGCCAGTGTGGCGCGGACCGCGCCATCAATCATCACTTCGGGTTGCGGGATATCGGCATCATGCCAGCGCACATCCGTTACCTCAACCAGCACAATTATTTGATCATTCGCCATCAATCCGAGTCCCTTACAGAACCGTGCCTGTCCTCGCCGTTGACGGCGCCACGTTGTGTGTCACGCTTGTTATAGGCGGTCACGATGCGCGCAACCATCGCGTGACGCACAACATCATCTTCGCCAAAACGTACCATTTCAACCCCATTGACCCCCTTCAGGACATCGAGCGCATCACCCAGTCCAGAGCGCGTGCCGGGGGGAAGATCTATCTGGCTCATATCGCCAGTAATCGCCATCCGCGACCCTTCGCCCAACCGGGTCAGAAACATCTTCATCTGCATGGCCGAGGTATTCTGTGCCTCATCGAGAATGATAAAGGCGCGCGAGAGCGTACGTCCGCGCATGAAGGCCAGCGGTGCAACCTCTATCTCACGGCTTTCAAGTCGGCTGACCACCTGTTCGTCAGGCAGCATGTCATGGAGCGCGTCGTAAAGAGGACGCAGATAGGGATCGATCTTGTCCTGCAAATCACCCGGCAAAAACCCGAGACGCTCACCGGCTTCCACGGCCGGACGTGACAGGATCAGGCGGTCGACCTTGCCTTGAATCAAATCCGAGACTGCCATTGCGACGGCCAGATAGGTCTTGCCTGTGCCCGCCGGTCCAAGGCCAAAGGTCAGATCAGCCCGGCCCAGGGCTTCGAGATAACGTGCCTGTATCGGTGATCGTGGCGTGATTGTACGCTTGCGAGTGCGGATGGAAATGCTGCCACCATTGTCATCATCGCTTGCGGCCATGCGCACAGCAGCCTGCACTTCACCCGGACCAACTTCCTCCCCGGCCTTGAGCTGCTTGTAGAGGCTCGCGATTGCGAGATCCGCTATCTCCCTTGAAGTTTCAGATCCTTGAATTTCAAGTAGATTGCCACGGTAGCGCAGCGTCACATCGAGCAGACGCTCGATCTGCAGAAGATGTTCGTCGTGATGGCCGAAAAGCGCGGTCAAAAGGGCGTTGTCGTCAAACTGAACTTGCGCCGGTTTCCCCGGTTTCACAGCTGTCGATGTCAAGCGCTCAACCTCTCCTCTGCACGCGGATCGGGCACTGGCCGACCATCCTCGATTAATACGCCGCCCAGACTATGGGTTTTACAAGTCTCTACGAAGACACTCGCCATATCGCCCACCGCGTATCCCGGTGCCGTAACATGAACAGCCTGATTGTATGGGCTCCGTCCGACCAGTTGACCTTCATGGCGACCCAGTCGCTCAAACAGAACATCAAATGTCGTCCCGAGTGAGGTTTCGTTGAACACGTTCATTTGTTCCATCAGCAAGGCCTGAAGTCGCGCCAGGCGTTCATCCTTTACATCTTCAGGTACCTGAAGTGCCATATTGGCAGCAGGCGTGCCCGGACGGGAACTGTACTTAAATGAATAGGCCTGAGCATATTCGACTTTACGAATGAGATCGAGTGTGGCCTCGAAATCTGTGTCGCTCTCAGCGGGGAAGCCGACTATGAAGTCGCAGCTGAAGGCAAGATCGGGACGTGCGGCGCGCAACTTTTCTATGGTGCGTAGATAACTCTCCACATCATGGCCGCGATTCATCGCCTCCAGAATTCGATCACTACCAGACTGAACCGGCAGGTGTAGACAGGGCATCAACGCATCCAGGTCACCATGGGCCGCGATCAGATCGTCATCCACATCACGAGGATGGCTCGTCGTATAGCGAATGCGCGCCAGCCCATCGATTTCGGCCAGTCGACGTGCGAGCGGGCCGAGCCCAATCTCGTGACCCCCGTCATCAAGCCCGTGATAGGCGTTGACGTTCTGACCAAGCAGGGTCAACTCACGGACACCGCCGGCAACAAGACTTTCAGCCTCGGCAACGATCTGCGCCACCGGGCGTGAAAATTCAGCGCCGCGGGTGTAGGGCACAACGCAGAAGGTGCAAAATTTATCACAGCCTTCCTGAATAGAAAGAAACGCCGACACTCCGGTTTCCGATCGCTTCGGCGGGAAGTGGTCAAACTTGCTCTCGACCGGGAAATCAGTTTCGAGGACGCCGCCAGCACGATTCCCCGCTGCGCTAGCACGATGGGCGCGCGCCACCATCTCCGGCAGGCGGTGATAAGTCTGGGGGCCCAGCACGATGTCAACATAAGGCGCCCGGCGAAGCATTTCCTCGCCTTCGGCCTGGGCCACACAGCCGGCTACAGCGATCACGGTCTGATGGCCATTCTCGGCGCGAGCGTCCTTGATCTTGCGCAGCCGTCCAAGCTCCGAATAGACCTTGTCGCTGGCTTTCTCGCGAATATGACACGTGTTGAGGATGACCATATCGGCATCCTCAGGGTCGTCACCCGGCGCATAGCCCAACGGCGCCAGAATTTCCGCCATACGCGCAGAGTCGTAGACGTTCATCTGACATCCGTAGGTTTTGATGAAGAGTTTCTTGGCCAAGGGCCTTAAACCATCCGCGATGTGCGGTGACCAAAATATCTGCACAAAACAGACAAATTGTCCAACAACGCATTGTTATTCATGAACAATTACACACCTAAGCCTTCACCCCACGGGAGTCAACCCGCCCCGTGGCGCGCTTCTCCCGGGGACTTTCAAAGCCTTTTTTCGAACGCCGCAGCCCCTTCATGTCACTAAGGCGCGGGCGCAGACGCCAGCGAATCCAATCCCAGCGCCCTGCAGCTCCCGCTTTCGGCTGGATGCGGCCTGCCAGAGCATCGGAATGGCCAGCCTCGATCTGCTCCTGGCAATATTCGGTGAGCTGCTTGCGCGAGGCAAATTGATCGACCGTCACAGGCTCATGAAATGAGACAGTCACAGTCAAACGACCCAGTCCGATCAGCACAGCGGCGTGGCTAACCAGATCCATGTCGCCATACCAGGCATAGAACGGACGCAGATGGCGCCCGATGGGAACACCATCGACCCTTGAATATGTTAGCGAAACCGGCTGCACAACCAGCGGTGCATCGTCGATTTGAAACTCCGCCACCGACAACAACGCGCTCTTGAAGCGCTGAATATGGGTGCCGTCATTGCTGGTGCCCTCGGGGAACAGGATCATGCTGTCGCCCGCCGAAAGGCGTTTGCCCAGAGCCGTAGCCTGCAGCTGCGAGGTTCGAACGCGGCGATCGACAAACACCGAACGCTGCAACTTCGCCAATGTCCCGAAAAATAGCCAATCCACCACTTCCGATTTGGCCACAAAGGAGCCGGGGATCAACGCGCCGTATATCGCGACATCCAGATAGGAAGCATGGTTGCCAACAAACAATGTTGGCCGCGCTTTAGAGCGGCGCCCAAAGACCTCAAGGCGAACGCCCAGTAACCGGCAGCAGACCTGATGGTACCAAAGAGGAATCCGGCGCGAGAGCGGAAGCCGGAGAAGCAGGGCAACGGCCTGTACCGGGATCAATGCAAGCGTAAAAACCACGTAAACGGTCGCGCGTGAAATGGCGGTCAGCCGAGAGTGCAAAACAGTAGGGTCACTCAACTCCCCATCTCCTCTCCCACGACGGGCACGGCATACTGAGTATCTGCCGGCATATCGCGCCCGTAATGGCGGTAATACTTGTCGTTCACCAGATCAGTCTTCACCACCACACACACATCGGTGGTGTTGAACTGATGGTCCACAACAGCACCATCGCCTACATAACCCCCAAGCCGTAGATAGCCCTTAATCAGGGGCGGGAGCTGGGCGAGCGCGAGCTTCTCGTTGATCACATCGAGTGGCATGAAGTTCATGTTGACGCAAAGCTCAGGCAATGCGGTCGGGCGCATCTCTTCGGGTGCCCGGTGAAAATGGTGCAAATAGCTCAGAGGGAGTGCAAGCTCTTCCGGGTCAATACCGTGCAAACTGGCGCAACCAAACATCAGCGAAATATCGTGATGAAACACGAATTGTGCGATAGCCGACCAGAGCAATTGCATGGTTGGTCGGCCGCGATAGGCCGCGTCCACACAACTCCGCCCCAACTCCAAAACCTCCCCCGGATGGCTGGCGAGAGCCGAGATGTCATATTCGCCAGAGGAGTAAAACCGTCCATGCGCACGGGCCGATGTGCCACGCAGCAAGCGATAGGTGGCTACAATGGAGCCCGGTCCTGATCCACGGTCGGTGTCAAAGACAAGCAAGTGCTCACACACGGCGTCGAAGAGGTCGACATCTAGGCGCCGCTTGGCCATTTCTGCATCGGGTATAGCCTTCATTTCATCGTAAAAAACCTGGTACCGCAGCGCTTGCGCAGCCTCAACATCCTGCGTGGTACAGGCCAGCCGCGCACCCAATGTTCCCGACCCCAAATTGGCCAGCGCCGCATCAAGCCGGCCCTCCGAGTCCGATGACCGGCTGCCTTCAACTGTGTTGCTCATGCGTTATCAAACGCCATCGAGAGAAAATTATTCGGAGTGATCATCATCAGGAGATCCGAGCCGTTTGCCAAAAAGTTCTAGGCGATGATCAATCAACTCATAGCCAAGTTCATTGGCGATCCGCTCCTTCATGGCCTCTATTTCCTTATTAAAGAACTCAATTACCTTACCGGATTTTACATCTATCAGATGATCATGGTGATCATCATGAACCTCTTCATAGCGCGCGCGCCCGTCACCAAAATCGTGCTTTTCAAGAATGTCGGCTTCCTCAAAAAGGCGTACCGTCCGATAGACAGTCGCGATCGAAATACGGGGGTCTAGCTGAGTAGCTCGGCGGTAGACCTGGTCCACATCGGGATGGTCTTCAGCTTCGGACAGAACGCGTGCAATTATACGACGTTGGCCAGTTAGTTTTAGACCCTTATCAACACATAATTGTTCGATGCGCGAAGGCTCGTCCGTATTCAAATCGGTCTCCCCATGGCAAGATCAAGCCTGCCCATTCAATTTCCACAACAATATAGGACAATTCCTGCATCGAGGCGAATATTGCCCTAAATCAGGAAGACAGGCGCGGCCAGAACTAGTTTTTACCGCGCTTTCCAAGGCCAATTTTCTTGGCAAGCTGACTCCGTTTCTTAGCATAATTTGGTGCCACCATCGGATAGCCGGACGGCAAACCCCAACGTTCGCGATACTGTTCTGGGGTCAGATCATAGGATGTCTTGAGATGTCGCTTGAGCATCTTCAGTTTCTTGCCGTCTTCAAGGCAGATAATAAAATCAGCCGTTACGGATTTCTTGATCGGCACCGCCGGCGATGGACGTGACTGACTGCTGGCTAAGTTGCCCGTATCACTAAGACTTGCATGTACTTGCGCAATAAGCTGGGAAAGATCAGCGGCGGGCAGTTTGTTGTTTAACACATGTGCTGCAACAATATCGGCTGTCAGCTTAAGCAAATCTGATGAACTAACATGTTCAGTCATGATTTATCCCTCATATTGGCAAAGCCAAAAAAAATGACTATTCGCCATTTAATTAGTGATATTTGCTGCTTTAGCAAGAAGAATTATGAAAAACAGCTAGTAACCCCTACCGTGGCGGGCGCGGGCCATAATCAGGGCATTAGTTCGCGTTTCGCCATGTCCATAATAGTCCAGTCTAAGACCAACCCGCCTGAAACCCGCGCTCTCGTATAGGCTAATCGCCGGTTCGTTGTTAACCACCACTTCCAGCACAATCCGGGTAGCGTTCGGAACCTGATCAAAAAACCACTGCAACAAGGCCTGTGCCAGGCCATCCCGACGAAACCGGGGCATCACGCACATTGTCAGTATCTCGGCTTCATCCACCATTTCGCGCCCCAGCATAAACCCGGCAGGCACGCCGTCATCCAAACTAGCTACCACGCCGTGAACACCCGGCATGCGCAATACTGCCAGCATCGCCATCTCCGACCACGGAGTTTCAGGCAGTGGTTCAAAGCAGGCCAAGTGAAGTGCAGCGAGCGGCAAAGCCATAGCCGGATCCACCGCCTCCATCTTCATTACCGCCATTACCGCAGCCGCTGCCGGTCAGATGCCGGCGGCGAAGTATCGGGCGGGCGGAGATAGAGCGGGCGGGGAGGTACGTGGCTGGCATCGGAAAAACGCAGCGCACCTAATTCGGCGAGCACGGCGGCATCGGCGTGCTGAGGCACCATAAGCGTGTCGTCCACGCCCGCGATGTCGGGGGTGTCTTGAAATCGCGTGACAGCATCCCCGGCCAAAACCACCCCTGACCCCAGTGACATAAGTCGGCTCGCAAGCTCGGTTCCCGCCAGCACATCAGGTGCGCCAACCGGCCTGCCCGCAGCGTCATAGGTCTGAACATAGAAATCGGCCCGCCGCGTCTCGAGGATCACAGCCATAGGGCCGTCCGGATATATTCGGCGTGCAAGAGCGTGGTGCATGTCAAAATTCGCGACCCCCAGAACAGGCAAGCCGGTTGCCAAGGCCAAGCCACGCAAGGCGGCCAGCGCAATTCGCAGCCCGGTATATCCGCCGGGTCCCGTCCCCACACAAAGCAGGTCTACAGACCCGTACCCGGTTTCACCAACCACCGCCTCGACCATCGGCATCAGTGCTTCCGCATGACCGCGAGTCATTTCTTCCCAGCGCCGCGCTGCCAGAGTACCCTCACACCAGAGCGCTGCGGAGCAGGCCCCCCCTGCCGCATCGAGCGCCAGCACTGTCGGTTGGAAATCAGCTGGCATTCTAGGTGGTTTCCTTGTCACCTGTTCAGATTAGGCACATTTCATCGAATCACCGCGAGGCTGTAGCATCGCCAACTTCAAACAGCAAAGCTGTACTCCAAGGAATGCTGCGCATGACCTATGTCGAGATCAAGGACGGCACTCATGATGTCGAGATCGCGCTGGCCTATGGAACAGCCTATAATTTTACAGGGGCACGAGTTTATAAGAATTCTTACTGCTTTCTGCATGCCGCGGCGGCAGAAAAACTCACCCATGCCACAGAACTTGCCAGGCGATTGGGCTACCGCCTCCTGATATTCGATGCCCTGCGTCCGAGCGAAGCCCAATGGGTTCTATGGAATCACACGCCTGATCCTGATTTTCTGACAGACCCCCGAAAAGGCTCACCCCACAGTCGCGGCGTCGCCGTTGATCTAACCTTGGTCGATGATACGGGGCAGCCACTTGACATGGGCACAACCTTCGATGCCTTCACGCCACGCTCATTTCACGGCGATGCAAACATCTCCCCCCAGGCCCAACGCAACCGTTTATTGCTGCTCGGCATAATGTCGACAGCGGGCTGGGATTTCTATTCTAAGGAATGGTGGCACTACCAGTTGTTCAAACCCCGGTCATACCCGCTAGTCGCAGACCAGCAACTAGCAAAACCGATGATGGCCTGAACCGTGGTTTATAGCCCCCTCTAAGGCCTTGCGGCGCAATTCCCGCCAAAGGTAACGTTCCTGTAACATTGAACCCAGCAGCAATTTGCTATTTGCTGCAAACAGCAATCCCGGTGAAAGAGGAAACGGTGAAAACGGTATGACCCGTCCCTTCGCGAAGCTCATTAGAAACGCCATCCTTGGCGCACTAGCTCTGATCTCATGGGCTGGTCTGCCCAACCCAGCCCAAGCGGCGGATTCCGCGGTAATTCTGATGTACCACCGCTTTGGTGAAACAAACTTTCCCTCGACGAATATTCGCCTCGAACAATTTGAGGCACACCTCAAAGAGCTAGAATCGGGTCCCTACACGGTATTACCGGTCCCCGAAATCGTAGACGCCGTCCGCGAAGGGCGCCCCCTGCCCGACCGCACAATCGGCATCACAATGGATGATGGTTACCTATCGATTTATACCGAAGCCTTTCAAAGACTGCAGGATGCAGGCTTCCCATTCACAGTGTTTATCTCCACCAACCCCGTTGACCGAAAATTCGGCGGTTTCATGAACTGGAATCAGATCAGGGAGATGCGCGATGCCGGTGTCACAATCGGGGCTCACACCTCAACCCATCTTCATATGGCCGCCAGCACTGTTCGGCGAAACCGCGAAGACCTCACAGAATCCAGCACCCGTCTGAAAGAAGAGCTCGGCGCAATTCCCGCCCTGTTTGCATATCCCTTCGGCGAGGCTAGCAGTGAAATCCAGAACTTGGTTCGCGAACAAGGCCATGTTGCCGCGTTTGGCCAACATTCCGGACCTCTCGAGGCTTCAGCTGACCCCTTCTATTTGCCGCGGTTTTCTCTGAACGAATCTTTCGGGGACATGGACCGGTTCCGTCTGGTAACAAACGCGCTACCTATCCCGCATACAGACATCACACCTAAAAATCCAACCCTAACACTCAACCCACCTCTGTTCGGATTTACCCGCACAAATTCATCAGAACGCCTGAATGGACTCGCCTGCTATGCAGCAAATCAAGGAAAGGCAAAGGTGGACCAACTAGGACCGCGGGTCGAAGTGCGCATGAGCGCGCCGTTCACGGCCGGCCGCGCACGAATTAACTGCACTGCGCTGGGACCGGACAACCGTTGGCTTTGGTTAGGCGCACTCTACTACGTGCCAAGACCCTAGATCGAAAGTCGTCTAGCGAGCAGCGAGTAATATGTCCTTGTTAACCGGTTCAGACGAAAGTTGCGCATTCTCAAACTGCCAAAGCCTGTTGCCCTCGATCAGCCCCGCCAGTGATTCCACATAAGCTTCACGCCGCTCAGAATAACTGATGAGCGTGCCGGAAAGGCGACGTCCATCAAACGGCGTCTTGCCGGAGCGCATCCGGGATCGCTCCGCCCGATAGCCCTCATAGGCATAATGCCGGTTCAGGTTCACCACATAGCTGCGAACACTCTCGAACAGCGAATCAAACGCACGCACTTCGAACTTCTCTTCCTCGCCGCGCTCCTCAGGCACAAAACCCCCGCCTTTGCTCCAGACACGTTGTCCATAAAGCGCATTTCCCAGACGGGAAAACCGTGACCGCCCCCAACCACTTTCTTCAATCGACTGGGCCAGCGCCAAGGTCGGCGAAACAGTATCAACCCGACGCAGCAGCGTGGTGAAATCATTCGAAGACGCACGATATTTCTCGGCCAAGTTATCAAGCCAAAGCTGGGCCTCTTCCGGAATTTCGAGCCCCGAGGAAACCTGTTCCTCAAGAGCCATAAGCTGTCCACGCTCAGAGCGAACTTCTTCGTTGGCTTTAAGTATCAGTGGAAGCACGGTTCGGATGAAAGTCTGTTTGCGTTGTTCGATAGCCATCGGCGCGTTGAAGTCTTCGGGGAGGTTTTCAACAAACAGACGGGGCACGAGTGCATCACCGCGGCGGATTGGCTTCAGCACGAACCCAGCCCTGTCCATCGTCGGACCAAGATCGAATACCGAAGCAATCTCGATCATAGGATCATCTATAGCCGCAACATGGGTGACACCTGCGTATGGTAGCGCGCCCCCGTCACGATCCAAATGACCGACAGGATAGGCAATGGCAGCCCCGTAAAAAGCGGCAACGCTAAGCACAACCAACGCAAGCACGGCGCGTTTATATTCATGGATAAAAGAGATGCTACCCCACATTTAAGCACGCCTCTGCTTAGGGCCGCGGGCCACAGGCGCACCCAGCGTTAGGTATGTTTTAACTGTTTGGCAAGCGTTCCATTTGGATCATTCGCCCGTTCAGCCTCGAAAGTTTGTAAACTCTGCGTCAGGCAACGGCCTGAACCTCACTAACTTCAGGAATATAATGTCGCAGTAAATTCTCAATCCCCATCTTTAATGTCGCCGTTGAACTAGGGCAGCCTGCGCATGCACCCTGCATGGTGAGGAAGACCACGCCATCCTCGAACCCATGAAAGACGATATCGCCACCGTCCATAGCGACGGCTGGGCGTACCCGCGTGTCGAGTAATTCCACAATCTGGGATACGACCTCATTGTTCTCTCCGTCACCCGCTGCATGCGCGGGGCCAGCGGCCTTGCGCGTCACCGGATCACCGGATGTAAAATGCTCCATGATCGCACCGAGAACCGCTGGCTTGAGAACCTGCCAGTCCGCATCTAGCGCTTTAGTCACGGTGACGAAGTCCGAGCCAAGAAATACGGCCGAAACTTCAGGAACACCAAACAGGCGTTGTGCCAGTGGCGAATCTTCTGCGGTGTCTCGATTCGGGAAATCAGCAGTGCCCGCTTTCATCACATCGCGGCCCGGCAAAAATTTCAATGTCACCGGATTGGGAGTCTCTTCGGTCTGTATGAACAACCCGAACCTCATTTCTTTTCGCTGCTTGTGTTCCAGCAGATGCCACTCGACATTCTACCATGCACGCCCCGGTTAACCGTTCGACTCATATTGCGTTAATACTCGCCTGAGCCGGAGACGCTGATAATCCAGAATTTGGCCGAAATTCTGGATAAATCAAGCACTAATTCAAGGGCCCTTAGTTAACGAGGCTCACTTTATGGTTAACCCACCAGGGTGAATGCGGCGAACTGGGTCTGAAAATCATATATTTTGCACTGATAGCTAGCGCTACAAAACCGCAGACCAAACAGGAAGTCGTCGTCGTTCCGCACATGAGCTGAGTGCCGTTCACCAAACATCTTACGGCTACTTTAGGAAACCGACAATCTCGTGAACTTCGCGGATCACCGGTTCCGCGAGCGCGGCAGCACGTTCCCCGCCATCAGCGAGGATCGAATCCACGTGAGTAGGATCAGCCATCAGACTCTGCATCTCGGCACCGATGGGCCCCAGCTTCTCGACGGACATATCCACCAGCTCACCCTTGAAAGCGCTGAATTGCGTACCGGCAAACTGCGCAAGCGTGGCGGGCATGGTCTGGCCAGACAACGCGGCATAGATCGAGAGCAGGTTGAAGGCTTCGGGGCGCTCGGTGACCGCATCCTTGCTGACCCGCTGGCCGTCTTCATCCAGCGATTCCAGCCCAGGCAATTCGCCCGGGTCGGTCTTGGCCTTGCGGATTTTGTTCGCTATATCGTCAGCGCCATCCGTCAGGTTGATGCGCGAATATTCCGACGGATCGGATTTTGACATCTTCTTAGTGCCATCGCGCAGGCTCATCACCCGGGTGGCTTCACCGAAGATCAGCGGCTCAACCACCGGAAAACATTCGGTGTCGAAATCATTGTTAAACTTAATAGCAATGTCGCGGGTCAGCTCAAGATGCTGCTTCTGGTCTTCTCCGACCGGCACATGGGTCGCCTTGTAGGCAAGAATGTCGGCCGCCATTAGGTTGGGATAGACATAGAGGCCGACACTTGCATTCTCGCGATGCTTGCCCGCCTTCTCCTTGAACTGGGTCATCCGCGAGAGCCATCCGACCCGCGCGACGCAATTGAAGATCCAGGCCAGTTCTGCATGGGCCGAGACACGGCTCTGATTGAAAATGATCGAGTTTTTCGGATCGATGCCCGAGGCCAGAAACGCTGAGGCCACTTCGCGGGTGTGCGGACTAAGTTTGGAGGGATCCTGCCAGACGGTGATCGCGTGCATGTCGACCACGCAGTAGATGCATTCATGGTCGTCCTGCAGGCCGACAAAGTTACGGATCGCGCCGAGATAGTTTCCGAGGTGAAGATCACCGGTGGGCTGGACGCCCGAAAAAATGCGACTCATAGAACTTTACTCCTTGGGGTGTGGACGCCCACGGGTGTGATTATTGACGTGTCAAAACTGCGGTTCAAATCTGGCGCGGGTTATGGCTGTGCCCGCTCGGGAGGTCAAGACGGGCCCGCGTTTTCGCTTCGGCGCATCATGCTCTTCATCTCGCCCAGTGAGGTCGCTCGCAACAGCTGTGCCAGTACCCCATAAGCGACCACACCACCGGTCACTAGCGCAAATAAAGCGGCAACCCCGGCCGCATCACTGCGGGTCAGCCAGTCACCCAGACCGCGTGCACCGAGCCACAATCCCGCTGCCATCAGGATTGCGGCAAAGACCACACGAAACAGCCGTCGCATCAGCCGCGCATCGGGATCAAGCAAACCGCGACGGTATAAGAGGATAGCCAGCATGCCGGCGTTAAACCAGGACGAGGCTGCCGTTGCCAGCGCGATCCCCACATGGGCAAGCATCGGCATCAAGGCCAGCGCCACAACAACATTCAGGATCAACGCTGCAGCAGCAATCTTCACCGGGGTTTTGGTGTCTTCCCTGGCAAAAAATCCCGGCGCCAGTGCCTTGATCAAAACATAGGCTGGCAAGCCAAGCGCAAATGCAGCCAGTGCCTGGGATGTTGCTGCCGCATCCATCGCGCCGAACGCGCCGCGCTGAAACAGCACCGTGATCACCGGGCCTGCAATCACCAATAATGCCGCCGTCGCCGGGACAGTCAGCAGCATGGCAAATTCGATGGCCCGGTTCTGGCTATCGCGCGCCGCTGCCGTGTCACCCGCGCGCAACTGACGTGCAAGCAAGGGCAGCAAGGCAACGCCAACGGCCGCCCCGACAACCCCGAGAGGCAGCTGGTTCACGCGATCGGCAAAATAGAGAAACGAGACCGACCCCTCGGGCAACTCGGAGGCCAGCCTGACACCCACCAGCACATTGAGCTGGTAGACTCCGGCACCCAGTATCCCCGGGCCCATTAAGACAAAAAGGCGGCGCACCCGCGGACCCATCACGAAGCGCGGCACACGTGGCAGCAGCCCGGCACGGCCACAGGCAATGGCCAACCAAATAAACTGGCCGATGCCCGCAATCAGCACGCCCCAGCTGAGGGCCAGACCCGGATCAGGAACCCAGTCGAGTGCCACTGCAATCAACGCGGAGATCAGAACAATGTTCAGCAGGATCGGCGCCGCCGCGGCAGCCACAAACCGTTCGAGCGTGTTTAGAATACCTGACAGCATGGCCGCCAGAGAGACGAACAGAAGATAGGGAAAAGTTAGGCGCGCAAAATCCACCGCGAGATCAAGCTTCTCCGGCTCATCAACAAAACCACCAGCCACCACCGTCATGACCTCGGTCATGTAGATTTCCGCGACAAAGGTCAGCACCAGAAGAAGCACCAGCATGAAGCCAAGAACCCGCTCGGCGAATTCTCGAGCAGCGGCACGGCCATGTTCGATCAACTCACCGGTAAATAGCGGTACGAAGGCGGCGTTGAACGCACCTTCGGCAAACAGGCGGCGGAAAACATTGGGTAACTGAAGTGCGACGAAGAACGCATCGCTGACCTGCCCGGCGCCTAGAAAACTGGCAATGAACATATCGCGCACGAAGCCCAGCACGCGGCTGCCCATGGTCCAGCCGCCGACCGTTGCAATGGCACGTACGAGCGACATAACGCGCTCTTAACCGGAAATCAGGGCGAAGGAAAGGCAGGTCATCATTGATGGGAACGCGCTGAGGGCAAACGCCTACTCAGCGGCCGTCTGTGCTGGCACGGTTTCCACTTCGTCAATCGCCGCAAGCAGGGTCTTGCGAATGGTCGCTAGCCGCCCTTCATGGGTGATCTTCATACCGAAACCATCCTTCACGTAAAACACATCAACCGCACGCTCGCCGAAGGTTGAGATTTTTGCCGAGGATATCTGTAGGGACAGGCTGAACAGTGCGCCTGTCACCAGATACAGAAAGCCCGGCCGGTCACGCCCGTTGATTTCGATCACCGTATGGGTCGCACTGGCCTGATTGTCGATGATCACCCGCGGCGGAACCTTGAAGACCTTGACGCGATCGGGAACAAAACTGCGCTGAACCTGCGGTTCAGAGCGCTTCATCTGCCCGGCCAGCGCACGCTCAATCTGGACCGCCAGTTTGGCCAAAGTCCCAGACGCCGAAAGAGCCGTGTCGTCATTATCCTGCAGCCAGAAAGTCTCGATCGCCATACCTTGGGGCGACGTAAAGGCCTTCGCATCCACGATATTAGCGTCCACTGCTGCGATGGCCCCAGCCACACGGGAAAACACACCGGGATGATCCTGCGTGTAGATCGTCAGCTCGGTCACATCGATATCGATGCGTACCCGCGTGCGGATAGAAAGCGGCAGATTGTCCTGTTCTGCTTCACGCATCATACGAGCGTGATGGGCTAGCGTATCCGCGTCAAAGGTGAGCCAGTAGCCCGAATAGCCACGCTCGAGATGCGCATTGATGTCTTCATCTGACCAATCTGCCAGTGCGGCCAGCAAACCGGCTTTCGCTGCTGCCACCCGGTCCGCACGCGCGTCGGTAAGCTGGCCACCCGACATCACATCCCCGGCAGCGTGATAGAGTTCGCGCAGCAATTGCGCCTTCCAATTGTTCCAGACATTCGGCCCAGTCGCCCGCATATCGACGACGGTCAAACATAACAGCAGGCGCAGCCGTT
>JAPKDV010000108.1 GCA_028822385.1 Alphaproteobacteria bacterium | reverse complement strand
AAATTATGACAGCGTCGCCGAGCGCGACGGCGCAGCCAACATCGTGCAGACCGCCATCGATACCTATGGCAGCGCAGATATTGTCATCAATAATGCCGGTATTGTGAGGGACAAGTCTTTTCACAAGATGACCCTCGACGACTACGAGTTCGTCGTGAAGGTTCATTTTCTAGGTTCGGTTTATGTCACCCACGCCGCAATCCCACATATGCGCGAGGCGAATTACGGTCGCATCCTGATGGTGTCCTCGAATTCCGGCCTCTACGGAAATTTTGGGCAGAGCAACTACTCTGCGGCTAAAATGGCTGTGGTTGGCTTCATGAACACGCTGAAGCTGGAGGGCGCACGCAACAACATCATCGTCAACTCTCTAGCCCCGCTCGCGGCGACACGCATTGCCGAGCCATCAGGTATCTTTGACACCTATGACCCCGAGTTGGTCACCCCCGAAGCGGTTGCCGCGATGGTTTCGTATTTGGTCAGCGAGAATTGCACCGACAGCGGCAACGTCCTTTCGGCCACAGCCGGTTATTACTCACGCATTCAGGTCATGGAAAGCAAAGGCATCCGGGTTGATCCGCGACAAACCATGACGCCAGAGAAAATTGCCGATTTGTGGCCTCAGATCATCGCCATGGACGATCCCCAAGGTTACCACGACGCGCTCTCGAACCTCACGACAGTGATGGCCAAGGAGTAGTCTAGGAATCGCCCTCCACGGCGAGCCGGCTGCGCAATTCGCGTTTGACTATCTTGCCATAATTGTTCTTTGGCAGTGACAAAGTGATACGGTAGCCCTTCGGCCGCTTGAAGCGCGCGATGTTCTCCAAACATAACTCGTCAAGTTCAGATGTATTGACCTCTGCACCTTCGCGAGGAGTCACAAAAGCGATGACCTCCTCACCCCACTCCTCGTGCGGGCGTCCGACCACAGCGCATTCCGCAATATCAGGGTGGCGCAGTAGGATTTCCTCGATCTCACGCGGATAGATATTGCTACCACCCGAAATAATCATGTCCTTGGATCGATCCTTGAGAGTTAGATAGCCGTCAGCATCAAACGTACCCATATCGCCGGTGTGCAGCCAGCCGCCACTCAGGGATTCCGCACTGGCCACGGGGCGATCCCAGTATCCGCGCATCACAACCGCGCCCTTCACCAGGATTTCGCCGACCTCCCCCGTTGGCAATTCAGTGTCATCCCCGTCGACGACCTTCACTTCAACGACTGATTGGGCATAGCCAACGGAGGCAAGACGATCCTCATGGCGCGGGTGGTCGATATCGGCGTGGTCTTCACGCGGCAGCACAGTGATACACATAGGACTTTCGCCCTGCCCGTAGACCTGCACAAATTTCTGTCCAAAACGCGCCAACGCCGCTTTCAGGTCGGCTACATACATCGGTCCGCCACCATAGGTAACCGTGCGCAGATTGGGGGCTTCCCCTCCGCCCTGATAGTTGACCAGCCGCTTTACCATGGTTGGCGCAGCAAACAAGGAGACCTCTTCGAGCTCCTGACAGAGGTGCAGAATTTCATCAGGATCAAACCCACCAGATTCCGGCACCACCTGCCGCGCACCGACCGCCAAATGCGGGATGCCATAGAAACCAGAGCCGTGGGACATGGGGGCGGGATGCAGGGCGGCGCCGTTCACCGGTACTCGGTCCACATCCAGAAAATAGCTCAGCATCATCTCCCAAAGATTGCGGTGGCTCAGCATCGCGCCTTTAGGATTGCCCGTAGTGCCCGAAGTGAAGAACAGCCAAGCCAGGTCATCGTCGTCCTGTTCAACCATGGAGATAGGATCACTGTCGCGGTACTTCGTATACTCAGCCTCACCCACGACAACGGCCCGCGCCTTGCTACCGGCAATCTCCAGCCCTTTCATGGCCTTCTCGGCTAAATCGGGTGTCACAAAGACAACACCGGCTCCGGCATCATCCAGAATATAGGCGAGTTCTTTCTCATGCAGCTTATTGTTGATAGGCAGCGCCGTCATCCCGGCATGCAGCGCGCCATGGAAGGCTTCAAGATATTCCGGCGTGTTGGTCATGAACAGGCCAACCCGGTCGTTTGGCTTCAGGCCAAGAGCACCCTGCATCGCGCCACCCAGACCAGAGGCACGGCGGGCCAGCGTCGCGTAATCACAGTAATCGGCGGTTCCGTGGGAAATTGCAACTCGGTCTGGAAATGAGCGTGCCGCGCGCACAAGCAACTGATTGAGATTCATGGATAAGTTCGCCTTCCCCAAGCTAGAATGCATAGGATACAGACAGCGACAAGGTCATGACAATGTTCAAACTCTATTACTGGCCTACCATACCAGGACGTGGCGAATTTGTGCGCCTGATCCTCGAAGATGTAGGCGCAGACTATATCGATGTCGTCCGCCTTCCTGAAACTGAAGGCGGCGGTGTCGACGCGCTCCGTATCCAGCTCGAAACATCAGATCACTTCGCCCCACCGTTTTTAAAAGATGGTGAGACGACGATTTCGCAAACTCCGCTCATCATGGACTATCTAGGCGCACGCTATGGCCTGACCCCTAGCGACGAAGGCGAACGCCGCGATGCGATGCGCCTTTCACTGCTGCTGGCAGATTTTCTAGTCGAAGCCCATGACGTCCACCACCCGCTAGCCAAGGAATTCTATTACGAAGGCCAGCGGGATGAAGCACAACGCCGCGCGCCGAGTTTCCGGGACATTCGCATCCCAAAATTCTTTAGCTATTTTGAGCGTCTGCTCCAATCAAACGGCTATCTGGTCGGGGATGCGTGCAGCCACGTTGAGTTTTCCCTATTTCAGATCACCGAGGGCATGCGTTACGCCTTTCCCAAGACCATGTCGCGACTGGAGCTGGACTATCCCAGCGTGACCGCTCTGCGAGATCGGATTGCGGCCCGCCCGGGCATTGCCGGATATCTAGCATCCGACCGGCGCATCCCCTTTAACGAACACGGCATCTTTCGCCACTACCCAGAGCTCGACGCATAGTCGTTCACATATAAGGAGTTTCCAAGCATGGGCATCATGGACGGCAAGCATTGCCTCATCACCGGTGGCGCCGGTAGCGTCGGCCTTTCCAGCGCGAAGGCACTGGCAAAGGAAGGCGCCACCATTATGCTGGTGGATCGTGACGAAGCCGATCTTGCCCACGCAGCCAAAGGGCTTGGCAACGCAAGCACGCTCACGGCAGTGGCAGACATTTCAGACACAGACCAGGTGAAGGCTTTCGTGACGCAGGCAGCTGGAGCTTGGGGGAAGATAGATGTGGTCTTCGCTAATGCCGGGGTCAGCGGTACCAATGCCGCGGTTGCGGACTTCCCCGAAGATATTTTCGATGATGTCATCGATGTAAATGTGCGCGGCACGTTTCTGACTTTGAAGCACACCATCCCCCACATCCCCAATGGTGGTTCGATCGTTGTCACATCCAGCATCATGGGCGTGCGCACCCGGCCGGGCACGGTTGGCTACATTACGTCCAAACACGCGCTGATCGGCATGGTCCGTTGTGTGGCGCGTGAGCTGGCCGGCAAAGATATTCGCGCCAACATCATCGCGCCCGGCCCACTGGAGAACGAGTTTCAGAAAACCATCGAGGATCGGGTAAGCGCAGCCATGGGTGTGAATGCCACAGAGATGCTCAACAATATGATCCCGCTCGGCCGTCACGGCACCGCGGAAGAGATTGCCGAAGCGGTGCTCTTTCTGGCGTCAGACCGCAGCAGTTTTACCACCGGCACGGTCCTGATGGCCGATGGTGGCTGGCACAGTTAACTAGTGACTATGCCCATGATGTTCGTGCATCCCATTGATTTTCTGGTGTTTGAAAAGTTCCGCCATGCCCGCGAAGACCTCCATCGGGGTCATGCCTTCACTGGCCGGAATTCCCCGAAACTCTCGATAAATTGCGGCCACGTTGGCGAACACACGTTCTGCGTCGTTCCAGTCTTCATAGTTGGCTAGCGCGATGTCCTTGGCGGCCTCCATCTCGTCGAGGCCGGCATCAAAGCGTTTGCGACACTCATATTCCATTTCGTCAAGATAGGCGCGGAACCGGCGGACTTCCTCAACCCCGGAAATAGGGCCATGACCGGGCACAACAATAGCCGGGTTGAGTTCGATGATTTTGTCACATGCCTTGCGCCAGTTGTCGATCGGTCCATCCCAAATCACGGGATGACCACCGACAAATAGTATATCACCGGAAAACATCATGTTGTCGTCAGGCAGATGCACCAGCACATCGCCACGGGTATGCGCCGGGCCGACACTGTAAAGATCGACCTTTCGGTCACCCACAGTAATCGTCTTCTCATCACTGAAGGTCGTGGTCGGGTGAGTTAGCTCAATACCGCTGATATCGAAGGGCGAAAAGCAGTGCTCTAGGAATTCGCCCAGCACACCCAGATCCTTGGACTGCCCCATCAGTTCGAGCAAGGTTTCCGGCAGAAAGTGATCGAACTCCTCGGCACAGCCTGTCGAAGCGATGATTTCTGCTTCTTTTACCAGCTGATTGCCCCAAGTGTGATCCGCATTGGCATGGGTGTTAACCAGCTTCCCTATACGCTTGGAAGCCGGGACGGCATCTCGCATGGTATCGAGCATGTCAGCGGTCATCGGCAGATCAAACAACGTGTCGATGAGCACACTTTCATCGCCATCAACGATTAGCCCAGTGTTAGACCAACACCAGCCGCCATCGGGAAGCAAATAGGCATAAAGCCCGTTACCTACCTCATGAAGACCCTTGGTAAATTCCCATTTCGCCATTTTCCACTCCCTGACGCTATTTCTGCTTCACAACGCAATTTTTTAGCACGCCAATGCCAGTCACTTCTAATTCCACAACATCACCATCAGACAAATACAGGTCATGTTCGAGTCCGCAGCCCCATGGCACGGTCCCCGAACAGAAAAACTCACCCGGGTAAATGGTTTCCGCCTGCGCAGTGTGGGCGATGCAATCCTCGAATTTCCAGTGCATGTCACGTGAATTTCCGCGCGAGCGTTCCTCGCCATTGATTCGCACAATCATGTCGGCGTTGTAGGGATCAAAACTGTCGGCGGTCACAATGCAAGGCCCGATGATATTTCCCGTTTCGAAGTCCTTGCCCTTGCCCGGCCCGAGCCCTGCAGACATCTCTTGCGCTTGCGTGTCCCGCGCAGAAATATCGTTGAAGATCGAATAGCCAAAGATCATGTCCCTGGCCTGTTCGAGCGAGACATCCTTGCCTTTAGTGCCCACCCAGGCGCCGAACTCCATCTCATAGTCAAGAAGCTCTGAAAACGGCGGCCAATTCACATCCTGCCCAGTCCCAATCACGCCGAAACGGCTAGGCTTGTAGTACACGGGCTGGTCGTACCAGATCTCAGGAATCGCAAAGACCCCTTCCCGCTCAAACCTGGCCAGCGCCTCGGCCGGGTCCGGCTCGGCTTCCGCCTTCTTCTTACGGAGCATGTTGTAACCGTTGATCAGATGCTCCTCGAAGCATAGAAAATCGCGGATTTGCGGGGGTATTGGGATCGGTGTGCACAATGTGACCGATGCCAGGTCAAGGCCTGTATCTGCGTTCGAAGCTGAAAGGATCTCGCGTGCCCGGCCCAGCGCCATATCGTCGGCCTCGATCAGCTCCAGCATGGACTCGAAATACGGCTGGGCATCTACCGCAGCCAGATCAATGACTTTGGTCTCATCGTCATTCAACACACCAACACGTTCCACGCCGTCTGCAGTTCTAAACGTCACCAGTTTCATGGTTTTCCCCGATAATCCTTGATGTCCGGCCTACTCAGCCGCGAACTGTGCTTGCGCGCGATTGGCCGGTAGTGACTTGTAAAATTCGCCGTTCTTCATGATCGCCAGAAAGCGGTCTTTATCTTGCAAAATTTGAATGTCTTTGACCGGGTCGCCATCGACTAAAAGCAGGTCTGCAAACGCGCCTTTGGTGACAAGACCAAGCTCTCCAGCCATGCCCATGAGCGCGCCGCCATGGGATGTAGTGGATTGAATAGCCTCGAGAGAAGAAAATCCAAAAAGATCAACAAACATAAATAGATCACGTGCGTTTCTACCATGAGGATTCCACTTGAAACCGTAGTCCCCCCCCGGCAACACACGCAAGCCGCGAGCCCGTAGGTCAGCCATATTGTTACTGACGATCTCTATTTCCTTCTCCGCCCGCGCACGGGTGTAATCATCGGTAGAGACACCGTAGGATTCGCCCTCTTTCAAGCGCCCATACGGAAGCCCCATCGCCGGTGCCACGAACACGCTGTCCTTGCGCGCTTCAAGCATGTCCCTGGCTTCATCATCAGCAAGTGTGGCGTGATAGATCACCCGCACACCATTGCGGACACACATCTTCACAGCGTCGGCCGATCTTGCATGGGTGCCACGTAACGGTTTCTCTGATGTGCGACCTCACAGACAGCGGCAACCTCTGCATCGGTCATCGCTGTGTCCTCAGCCAGGACATCGTTCTCGGATCCGGGCGCTGACGGTACGATTTTGAGGATATCAACGCCCCGTCGGGCTGCTTCACGACTGGCTGTGCGGAATTCTTCGTGTCCATTGAGAACCAGCGAATAGGCATCTTTCTTGCCAATGTCGCCAAATCCGCCCGAAACAGTCATCTGGCGGGTTGCCGCCAGCAGGCGTGGCCCCGGAATATCACCAGCATTTATCGCATCCCGGATCGCGATATCGGTATTGTCACGGACTGAACTGCCGCTGAACATGCTGGTAAAACCCTGTTCGAGCATCTTGCGGGCGTTTTTTGCCGTCCCCAGCACAAGACGTTCCGGCGTGAGGTTCGTCAGCTCACCGAGAGTTCCCGCATCAAGGAAGCTAAGATGCGCATGGGCATCCGTCATCCCGGGCATCAGCGTAGCTCCGGAGCCATCAACAACATGCGCATCAGGAGCATCGATTGTGGAGCCATCACGCGCTACTTCAGCAATTCGGTCACCTTTGACCAGAACCTGTCCGGAAAATGCTGGATTGGCACCGCCGTCAATCACCTCAACATTGATGAAAAGTGTCTCAGACATGGTTCAATCCTTCCTGATTGCAGGAACACATTGAACGTTCCAGCCGGATAACCTGTCAACCTGCAGACGACAAAGAAAATAGGTTTTTCAATCAGGCAACGGTTTTGATAATATTGGACTGAACACGCACTAAAACCACCAAATATCGAAGGATAAGACGTGACGAAGATAGCAAAATACACCGGTATCTGGCCCGTTGCACCGACGCCATTTAACGACGACGGC